>JASMKV010000174.1 GCA_030749035.1 Myxococcota bacterium
GAGTTCCACACCATAGTCAGGCATTGCCACGGCAGCTTTTTTAAGAATCATTTGTGTGAGTTTGGTACGCCCTTGCGCTATTTTCCCAAAACCTTTTGAATCCGACTTCTCTTGTTGCACGTCAATATCTGTCGCCTTTGCAAATTCACGATTTGAGGAACGCACAACCTCAATTAAATTGTGTGCGGCGATCACATTTCGTGTTTCGCTGTCAATGATATCGTCAAGTCTTGATTGCGCGCCATTTTCGTCAACAACACTGGTAAAAAACTTAAGAGGGTCAATGATGCGCCAGCGCGCAAAAGTATCTACCCAAATATAAGTTTTTTCTTGCGTTGGCATTTCTTCAGCTTCGCCATCCCACTCAAGCCAGCGTTTGTCGAATCGGTGCTCTTTTTGAATAAAGGGAATGTGCCAATGCAGGCCGGGCGTTTTAATTGGGGCGCCTATCGGTTTACCGAATTGCGTAATGATAACCTGTTCCACTTCAGAAACAGTGTATGCCGAAGAGAAAAGTGTAAAGACAGCGAGACCGATAATGATTGCGATATGATTATTCGAGTTCATTATTTCTTCTCCCCTTGTAGATTAAGTAAAGGCATGAGGTTATTCACCTTGGAGTCGATAAATATTTTGTTTTCACTTTGTTGGACAGTTTCGGTAAGTGATTCGAGATAAAGTCTTGTGCGCGTAACCGATGGCGCTTTGCGGTATTCCCTGTATAAATCAGTGAAACGTTTTGCATCACCCTGTGCCTCATTCACTCGCGCAATGGCGTAGCCTTCGGCCTCTTGTATTTGCTGTTCGGCCTGCCCTTTGGCATTTGGAATCACTTTGTTGTATTGTGCCCATGCGACATTGATGAATCGTTCCCTCTCTTGTTTTGCCTCTTCTACTGCACGCAAGGCTGGTTTGACCGGATCGGGTGCATTCACATCTTGTAATTTAACATGTTGTATTTTGATGCCGGTATCGTACTGCTGATTCAGTTCAATAAGGAGCTTTTTGGCATTGCGTTCAACTTCTTCACGCCCCCCTGTGAGCAATTCATCAATAGAGTGATCGCCAGCGACAGTACGCATCGTGGCTTCAGCCATGAGCCTCAGAGTCGCTTCAATATCCCGGAAATTGAAAAGAAATTTTTCCGGACTGGCAATTTTATATTGCACAATCCATTCGACGGTTCCAACATTAAGATCACCCGTAAGCATTTCAGCTTCAGTTCGTGATTGCTTTGTGCGTTGAAATTCAGACTGCACTCCAGCGCGGAGTGTGCGAAATCCAAATTCCATTTTAAGTTGTCGCTTAATTGGAACTTTAATGATGCGATCGACACCGAAGGGTAGGCGAAAATGGGCGCCAGGTCCCGTTGTATCAATATGTTTTCCAAAGCGTAAAAGAATGCCTACTTCATCGGGTTGTATTTGGTAAAAAGATGAAAACAGACTTATTGCAGCAACTGCAACGACAATCAGTGTGACCGATTGTCTTCGCTTTTTCTGTGCCCACTTTTTAAGCTCTTCTATTTGTTTTTCGTTATTACCAAAGGGGTCAAAACTACTCATGAACAAATCCTTTCCGCTAAACCGGGGCACATCATAACGCTTTGCTCTGGTGGAAGAAAGGTTTCTTTCGCATTTGTTGGAATTAAATAGGCGAACTTAATTCGTGGACAGTGTCTATGACAAAACGGACATTTTCAGGAGGTGTTTCAGGCAATACGCCATGACCTAAATTAAAAATATAGCCAGGAAGACCTTGGGCTTCTTCAAGGATTTGAGTCACATGCTTTTTCAAGACATCTTGTGTGCAATACAGCATACAGGGATCAAGATTACCCATGAGGGTTGTGTCATCACCAATGGCCTCTCGAACCTGGGAGATTGATGTTGTCCAATCCACACCTAAGACGTCAGCTCCAAGAGTTTTAAGGTGCCCAAAATGTGGCGTGACATTGCGGGCAAAGTAAATGATGGGGACATTTTCCTTTTTGAGTTCCGAGATGACTTTCTGTGCATAATCAAAGCCAAAATCTCTTAAATAGGGTGGCGCCAATTCGCTGACGGAAGTATCAAAGAGCTGAATACAGTCACAGCCCGCTTCAATTTGAGCTTTCGCATGCAGAACAAGGGCACTCGATAATTTTTCCAGAAGTTGATGCAGTGTTTGTGGCTCATTATAGGCGAGGGCTTTGAATTTTCTCCATTGACGATCTGGTTTGCCCTCAACCATATATGCAGCCATGGTTAAAGGTGCGCCAATAAAACCTATCAGGGATTTATCCGGAGGCAACGTTTGACGTGTTTGCTTGATGCCCTCGATGAGAAATGGAACTTTTTCATTTGGGTCATAGAGTTCAAGGGCTTCAATATCCTTAGTGCTGCGTACTGGATTGGAAAATTTAGGACCAGGGCAAAATTCAAGATCGAGGCCCATGGCCCAAGAAGGTAGAGTAATATCGCTAAAGATGATAGCGGCATCAGCATTGAGTTCCAGAGCCGCCGTAACGGTCACTTGTTCGATAAGATCTGCTTGCGTACAAATCCCCCAAAAGCCAACTTTTTCTTTGAGTTGACGATAACTTTCCTGGTAGCGCCCTGCTTGTCGCATAAGCCAAGCTGGAGTGTGTTCGTGCTTGAGGCCGTAACAGGCCTTTATAAATGTTGTTTGGTCGCTCATTAGAATGTTTATCTTCTGATGAACTTAGCTTTAGCCTATTTAGAGTGCAAGACATTAGTCACATTGGCTTTTAAGTTTTTCGTTTTAACTTGAGCTTTCATTTAAAAGGGTTATAAGTGGTGCGTGCGTATCATAAGATTAATCATTATTTTAGGGGGATTGGTTGGTTGCGCTGCCGGCGTGCAGCAGCAATCGAAAGATCCAGCCCAAAACCGCTACGAGCATGCCCTTAAAGAGCTTAATTTGGGCATGTTTAGTGAGGCCCTGGCGGGTTTCAATGAAGTAAAAACAAAATACCCCTATTCGCGTTTTGCAGCTTTGGCTGATTTACGGGTGGCCGATACACATTTTGAACAAGCAAAATATATCGAGGCGGTGGATGCCTACCGAAACTTTTTACGTTTTCACCCCAATCATGCGGATGCGGATTATGCGATGTTGCGTATTGGCGAATGTTATTACGAAAAAACACCAAGTGATTGGTGGCTTTTGCCTCCGAGTGAAGAGAAAGATCAAGACGCCACAAAACAGGCTTTAAGGGCTTTTAGAGATATGATTAAAATGTTTCCGAATTCCAAATATCTTGAGGACGCCAATTCTAAAATTGACCTTTGCCGAAAGAAATTGGCCGATCATGAGTTTTATGTTGCTCAATTTTATTTTAAAAAACATGAATACCGCGCGACAAAAATGAGATTAGACTTTTTGTTGAGTCATTTTTCAGGTTTGGGCCTGGACCAAGAAGCATTGTGGATGCTCGCTCAAATTCAGCAAGAAGAGAAAAGTCAGGAAGGGTTAACGCGCACTCTTGAAAAAATCATTGCGATTAATCCGGACACAAAATTGGCAGAGAAAGCCAAGGCGATACAGCAAACCCATCAGTGAGGCGTTTTTAGGGAGGGCACCATGCAAGAAAAAGGTTGTACATTCATTTATGGTCCCCACGAGGGTTTAGAGTTTGAGTTGCCTCAAGCAGGCGAGTGGATGATCGGCCGAGATACGGAGGCTGAACTGCATTTGCAGGACGATCTCATCTCACGCCAGCATGTGCGATTGGCTTTTGGCCCCGAATCATTAGAGCTTGTCGATTTGGGTTCAACGAATGGCACATTTGTGAATGGCTACAGAGTGCGTCAATGCCAACTGGAGTGTGGCGACCACATTGTGGTTGGCAAGCATATTCTTAAGATTGTGGCTAAAGAGCATTTGAGCAATTCAGGGCTTGGCATAAATTCTCCGGCTTTAATCCGGCAATTTTTAACACAGGGCAAAACAGGCAGCAGTCTTGCCGAATCCGTTGATCTGAGCGCGGTCCCCTTAGCTGGTTTTTTACAGCTCCTGGGCATTGTTAAATATACAGGTAGAGTTTTATTGCATGGGGCATCCCGAGGACGCTTGATGTTCGAGGAAGGACAGCTGCTTTCTGCTTCGGTCAATGAAGAGTTACATTTGAGTCCGGAACAGGCTTTAGAGAAAATTCTAAGAAGTGCAGACGGGCACCTCAAACTTGATGACGTTTCTGATGACGCGAAGCATGTGGAGCATTTTAGAGAGACGACAGCTCAGCTTATTGAGCAGATTGTCGATGAACAGAAAAAGGTAAAGCATTTGTGGAGCGAGTTGCCACTGCCAGAGGACATTCTTGTCTTGGCAAAGCCACTCCCTATAGATCTTGGGACGCTTTCCGCCAATCATATCCGCGTTGTTCAGTTGGTACATGATTTTGGCCGGATTACGGAGATGCTGGACCAAAGCCCATTAAAAGAGTTCGAGTGCTTAGAGGGACTAAAGAATTTACTGCAAAAGGGTATTGTTAAAGTCGGCACTAATTCTTGAATAGCTTGTCGGAATTTGGAACACCCATAAAAGAAAAATAAATTTTTATATCGTCTTCTGTGGCAGCATTTTTCAGATGTGCCAGCAATTTTTTGGACTCACGCCCATTGAGTTTCTCAAATTTTGTAAGATCTGCTTCAGTAAGGCCGTTGACGTGAGGTATTTCGAGAAAGTCGAGTGCGTGTGCCAAGAGCTCTCTTTTTGAGAGCAACCATGCCCGGAGAATTTCTTCACCGAGTTCGTCATCACTATTTTGCTCAAGTGCATTGAAAAGTTTTTCAATACGAACCTTCATTTTCTCTCCAGGCTTCATGAAGCCGCTTCCCGAAGATTTGGCGCGAATAGAGTGTCTTTTAAAGTAGGCCTCTTTTGCTTGTCGGGGACTGGCATTTACAATTTCAACAAATTTGTCAAATCCAGCAGAAATCAAAATTGTGGCGTAAGTGCTCATACTATTTTCCTGTCGTTTTCACCCTCGTATCGGTTTTTCATCAGAAAGGCTACAGCGGAGCGTGCAGAATCAAGATTATATCCATAACGCTCTTGCAAACAGTGAAGCATCTTTTCGCAGTGCTCGACCTCTTTGGCTTCTAGTTTATAAGGCTCTTGAGCGCTGTGTTTTAAAAAGTTTGTGTTCATACGGATGATCACAGAACGGCGCTTTTCAAAAAAATCATTTTTAAGCTGTGCCAGAAAAGTTCTAAAAATAATTGTATAGTCAGGTTTTTCATCGGGGCTTTCCAGTGCCTTGGCCGCAATCGTACTGATGATCGAGTGCCTAAAATCACTGACTTTCTCTTTTTTACTCATCAGAACTTCTTCTATTTCTTCCATCAATTGCAAGTCCGAATCGATATATTTATTTGCGACAGCATCCCAAATTTTTTCTTTTTTCACCCAGTGAGAAACATGTTCGACATAACGTGTAAACAATTTAAGTTCGCTGTGATTTGCGGTGAGCCCCATGGAGTCACGTATTTCATTGTCCAGCATGTTTAAATAAAGTTCACGGGTGTGTTCAAGAAATGCTTTGTGGTCATGAAATTTCCCAACAATATCTTGTTGTAAAAATGGGTAAACGGATTTCGTGGTGAGCAGTTGTGCTATCTCTTGAAGTACTGATTCAGGGCTTAAGAAAGTATAATTTTCATGGTGCGCGGCGCTTAGAAGAATAGCCTTGAGTTCACGTGCACTGGCGCCGAAGCGTCCTTCATAATTTGGGTAATTTAATGTCTCTCTATATAGCTCGGGCAAGTTTTGTCGCAGCAGTCGCTCCTCCTGACGCGTCAAGCGCTCAGGGGTGGCGCCGGTATCATAGAGTTGGAGTTTTTCCAGAGGAGTTAAATCTTTAATTAACGCTGAAATCGCTTTGGGGTGTCGTTCAGGATCGTTGCGCCGCATACGTGTGAGCACGCCCCAAAAAGCGGCAATCTCAATGGCGTGTGGCGCAATATGTTTGCCAAGTATTTTTTCATTGATGACTTGTTTATAGATTTCTTTTTCTTGTTGGTAATGAAGAAGATAAGGCACCTTGACCAATTCAATCCTACCCTTAAAGGATGCGAAGTCAGGGTGTTCCTTGAAGGCGTCAAGGTATGTGTCATTTGTTGACGCGATCAGAACCATGTCTAAATGCAGGACAAAAGAGTCCATTTCAACATTGGAGGTTTCAACAGTGGATAAAAGATATTTAAAGGCCTCAACAGGACGCTTGAGTAGATCAGCATATTCGATGAGGCCGCGATTTGCGGAAACGAGGGGGCCGTTTGGTTCAAAAAGGGACACATGCTGCAATGCTTTGGGTAATGATGCCAAGGTTTTGTCAGCGGTGACTTGTTGCATTTTTGCATCTACAGACAACTGTGGCTCTATTGTTGCAGCACCTCGGCGGTAGCGTTTGGATAAATAAAAACGTTCGACTTGTATATGCTTAAGGACCTCTTTTAATTTGCCATTGTAGGATGCGAGAAGTGCATCGAATATTTTACGATTTTTCTGACTCAAATCACCTGAATGGAGATAATGACTTAAATAAAAGTTTTTTTCACCCCTGAGCCCTTCAGGAAAGATGCTGTCGATAAAAGTAAGGCGCTCATTTGCAGGCAATAAAAAGAGCGGGTGGTCATGCATTTCGCTTGGAATTCGGGCATCAATTTCTTCAGCATCAAGATGCGCAAAAGAGACTTTTGAGTTTGTTCCGTCCTCACTTTCACTAAACCCAATCTGTTCTTTACCAGGAACTTTATTGGGAAAAATCCAGTTAAACGTATAGAGGGCTCCGTCGCTTTCTTTGGAGTAATCCTCCATGGCATCCATAATACAGCGAACAATTGAGCTTTTCGCACTTCCATTTGGGCCGTGAAGTAAAATGAGCTTGTTTGTTTGTCCTTGACGCGAAAAGTTTTTGAGACATTGAAATATTTGTTCCTGAATTTTTTCCTGCCCAATAACTTTATTGGCACCCTGGGCAAAGGGCATATCGAAAAGACAATAGCGCGTAAGTTTTCCGGTGGGCAATTCAATTTGTTTTGTACCGTAGAATTTAAAAAGGTCGACCAAATATTGTGCCGAAGAGCGCAAGTGTCTATGAGGTTTGGACTTTACGGTTTCGAGATACTCCTCAAACGAGAGTAGAGTTCGATCTATTTTAAACTGTTGCTCAACAGCATCTGAAAATTGTTCAATCTCTGTCATTGCTTTATTCATGTTACATCACTTGTTTAAGATCTTTTATAAGAAAATTTAATTTTCCTGCGCAAAGTACGCTCCAAGGCCGTTTTGATCTGTTTTGGGGGCACGGCGCGATGTGTGAAACTCATGATAACCAATTGATTATCAAAGGATATTTCGGGTGCATCTAAGGGATTTTGAGATTCATGCCAGAAGTGTAACGCACATATGGCCGCAAGTTTTTGACAGGCTTGGCGATTTCGGTGATTTGGTGGTCCAGGGATGTTTAAGGTGCCTTTAGGTTGTGCCTGGTAAAGGATGTACTTTAAATCACGTTTTTCCGTATCGGTCAGTTTGTATTCTTGCTCGCCATTCATGTTGTCCGATGTTGGAATGAGCGCGGGCCCTTGGCGTCGCATTTCTATGCGATAAAGAAGGGCGAAGTAACACAGTTCGAGTGCAGAACCCCATAAATGATGAATTGGCCTGAGTTGGGAAAAGAGCTCCGTCAAGCGATTTCTGGATTTGGTCCATGATTTGGCTTTATGCTTAAGGGCTTGTACCGGATTGCCCACTCTCTCATGGGCATGGCGCTGACTTAGATTTTCCAGAAGCGCTTCTCGTAGGCCTGTTCCTGGAACGAGAATCTTTTTTAGACCATAAATTTTTGCAAGAGATTCGATGATCACAAGGGCGGGCAATATGATATCTGCTCGATCAGAGCGTAACCCATAGTTTTCTTGCCGCTCTTTTATATCATGTTTTCCCAGTTTCTTGGCCAGCGTATTGAGCTTTTTTATGTCAATACTTGGAAGACTCGTGCGTGTATTTGGAGCAAGTTTGGAAAGAACATCCAGATTTCCACCGGTACCGATGGCCAGTGGTGTCTCTTCTTTTTTTCCAATTTTCCTCGCGATTTTGAGGCAGATTTTTTTTGTCTCATTTTTAAGTTCAGCAGCATTGATCACCGCGCATAATTTGGGATGTTGCGCAGCAATTCTCACGGTGCCAAAGGGCAGTGATTTCCCTTTGGCTTGCTTGGCTTGCTGGACTTCCAGGCTGCCACCACCAAGGTCTATGAGTAAAGTTAGGGGCGAAACGTGACCTACTGCTTGAAGCAAGGCAGATCTGGATAAAGTACTTTCTTCCTGGCCGGAAATGATTTCAACACGAACCATTGTTTTTTTATAAATATGCTTGATGATATCGGCACCATTTTTTGCATCGCGCATGGCAGATGTGGCAACGGCACGATAGTGTTCGGTTTTAGCGTTTTTCAATTTAAGGGCTATGTCTGAGAAAATTTCCAGCAATTTAAATTCTGTTTTGGGAAGTATATATTGATTGGTGAAGACATCCGCACCTAAACGAAGCGGATATCTTACGAAGCGTCGATCTTTTTCCAGCCCATAGCGATTAAATGTGACAAGAAGTAAACGAATCGCGTTTGAACCAACGTCGATAGCGGCAATATTCGGCATATTAGTGTTTTAAAAGGTTTGAATCGTTATGCACTTTTCTTGGCTTGATAAGTGAGTTTCGGTGATTTCTTGTTTTTAATCACATCGGCAGTGATGCGACATTTTTTAATGTTTTCCTTAAAAGGCACTTCGTACATAATATCCAGCATCGCTGTTTCAAGAATGCCGCGCAGACCGCGTGCACCACTGCGATTCTCCATCGCTTCTTCAGCCACGGAGCGTATGGCGGCACGGTCAAAGCTCAAATCCACTTGTTCGAGTGAGAAAAGTTTTTGATATTGTTTGATCAATGCGTTTTTGGGCTCCGTTAATATTTTTTCAAGATCTTTCTGTTCAAGATCATCAAATGTGGCAATGATGGGTAAACGACCAACAAATTCGGGAATGAGCCCATATTTATTCATATCTTCGGGTGCGATATCTTTTAATATTTCTCCAATTTTCTTTTTCTCAGCCCGGGTCAAATCGGCCCCGAAGCCAAGTCCACGTTTTCCGGTGCGGCGTTGAATAATCTGCTCAATGCCGGTGAAGCTGCCTCCACAAATCACCAGAATTTGCGAAGTGTCAATTTGCAGCATTTCATTTTGGCCATATTTTCGAGACCCGCGTGGTGCAACGTTGGCCATTGTTCCTTCAATAATTTTGAGAAGCGCTTGTTGTACACCCTCACCTGAAACATCTCTGGTCATAGATGGAGAGTCGCCACGTCGGGCAATTTTATCAATTTCGTCGATATAAATAATGCCCTGCTGCGCTTTTTCGACATCACCGTCTGAGGCAGCCAGCAAATTACTCAAAATATTTTCAACATCCTCTCCGACATAGCCCGCTTCTGTGAGTGTGGTTGCATCGGCGATAGTGAAAGGCACATTCAGTAACCGGGCAAGGCTTTGGGCCAGAAGAGTTTTGCCAGTACCGGTGGGCCCAACAAGAAGTACATTTGATTTTGAAATTTCAATTTCATCCTCTCCATTTTCGAGGAGGTGACGAATGCGTTTATAGTGGTTATAGACAGCAACGCTCACTACTTTTTTTGCAGCGGCTTGTCCAATGACGTAATTGTCGAGAAAAGAAACCATGTCTTCTGGTGTCGGCAGTGATTGAGGTTCTTGTTCAAGAAGCTCTTTCTCTGTTTCTTCGTCAATAATATCAGTGCATAGGCGAATGCATTCATCACAGATATAAACGGTTGGACCGGCAATCAATTTCCGAACTTCTTTTTGTCCCTTCCCACAGAAAGAACAATTGAGCTGGTTTGTGCGAAAATCTTTACGTGCCACGGAAGTCCTCTTTCTCTATATTTAGTTTAGCAAAGCTCTCTATGGGCAGCCAAAGCTTTTTTTTGCTCTCTTTTGGCACTGATTTTGCTGTGTCGTACCTGCTTGACACCTTGGCAAGGCTTCTTTAGAGTTTCGTAAATATGGATAAGATAAGCAGAAATCATCATATTCTTGAATTAACGGTGGAGACTTATTTAAAAACAGGTCAGCCGATTTCTTCTGCGGAATTGGCTAAACGTTTAAAAAGACTGAAATTGTCCACAGCGACAATACGCCATATTTTAATGGACCTCGAGCAGCAGGGGTATTTAGAGCAGCCTCACAAGAGTTCTGGGCGTTTACCGACGGAAAAAGGATTACGGTTTTATCTGGATCATTTGCAGCAGCTGCGCCTCCATCGAAAAGATCGACATGCCATCGATCATGCGCTTTGCAGCGAGCATATGGAGCTGGTGCCTCAAGTTTTGGGCCAATCGCTGTCGTTGCTTTCGGGCCAATTGGCGCTGATTGCTCTGCCGGATTTTTCCGCATCGCGCTTTGAAGAAATTGCCTTGCTGCGCTACGGCAAAAAGCAGTTTTTAGCTTGTATTGTTCTGCAGGATGGGCTGGTTCAACAAAAACGATTGGATATGAAATTTGATCTTAATGATATTGAATTACAGCACATCCAAAATCTTTTAAATGAACGTTTGGCGAATAGAACTTTAAATGAGGCTAAAAAATTGATTGAGGCGGAGCGTGATCTGGCGCGAGAACAAGCCCGTTTATTGGAGGAAAAGGCTTATCTTGTCGGATCTGAAGTTTTACCTGCAGTTGAATCGAATATTTTTGTTTTTGGCCGTTCACATTTGGTGCGTCAGCCAGATTGCGTTGATGATCTCGAGCAACTCCCCAAGCTTTTAGAGGCGATTGAGGAAAATGAAATTCTGTTGAAATTAATTGATTGTTTTAAGAAACCACAAGGCACAAGAGTTCTTTTAAGTTCAGAACACCAGGTCGATTCTGTGTCTGCGCTTGCCTGCATTGGTGGGACCTGGGCAGGAAGCGAATATGGTGATATTGCCATTGGTTTGTTAGGACCAAAACGCATGAATTACGGTCGGCTATTGCCCATGGTAGATTATGCCACACGGCGTTTAGGCGGTTACTGGAATACTCTTTGAGTTCTGTCCAAGAAAGTGAACAAGAGATGTCGGCGCAATTCGATATGGGAAGTGATCTTGAGGCGGCTATGGCCAAAGCCCTTGAGTCCGTTGAGCGTATAGAGGCGGAACGAAAGGGAGACACGCCGCCAGCGGCCAAACCCTCGGAAGAGTCAGCCGAAGATCCGTCTTTAAAATATAGACAAGGCTGGCAAGATATTGCTGAGGACGAAGACGAAGATGAGGTGAGTGCTGTCCGAAAACACCTTTTACGCTTGGCAGCTGATTTTGATAATTTCAGAAAAAATGCCCGTAAGGAGATTTCCAAGGTACGCGAATTTGGAAATGAGCAGCTTTTTTTGTCTTTACTGCCCATCGTGGATAACCTTGAAAGAGCTTTAGAGCACCATGATGGGGAGAAGACGGAGTGGGTTGCGGGGGTGGAGATTATTTTAAAGCAATTTACGGAAGTTTTAGAGAGTTTTGGTGTTGTGAGTTTTTCCTGCTTGGGTGAAGTCTTTGATCCAGAAAAGCACGAAGCGGTAGAAAAAGTGCCTGCGCGTGATGTAAAATCTGGCTTAATAGTCGAAGAATTTGCTAAAGGTTATATGCAGCATAATGAACTTTTGCGGCCAGCTCAGGTTGTTGTTGCAATGGCAGGCATAGTCGAAAATAATACAACAGATCTTGAAGGGATAGAAACGCTGGCGGAGATACTGGATGATGACGGTGAATTTGAATAGACGAAGAGGAAACGTGTTAGACCATGGGTAAGACAGTAGGTATTGATTTAGGTACAACGAACTCTGTAGTGAGTGTGCTCGAAGGCTCTAGGCCAACGGTTATCCCAAACAATGAAGGCTCGCGAACGACGCCATCGATGGTGGCTTTTGCTGAGGGGGGCGAGCGCTTAATGGGGCATGTCGCTAAGAGACAGGCGGTTACCAATGCAGTCAATACGGTCTATTCAGTCAAGCGATTTATTGGTCGGCGTTTTTCTGAAGATCAAACTCAGAGCAACATCAAACGCATGCCCTATCAAATCATTGAATCAGATCGAGGAGATGCAGCGGTTGATATTGATGGGGAAACCTATTCTCCAGCTGAAATTTCAGCGATGATCCTTACGAATATGAAAGAAATTGCAGAGGAGTACCTTAGTGATAGTGTGACCGATGCGGTCATCACGGTTCCGGCCTATTTTGACGATAGTCAGCGCCAGGCAACCAGAGATGCTGGGAAAATAGCAGGTCTTAATGTTGAGCGCATTATCAATGAGCCTACGGCAGCGGCTTTAGCTTATGGTGTGGATAAAAAAGAAGATCGTAAGATTGCAGTTTATGACCTTGGTGGTGGCACGTTTGATATTTCGATTATGGAACTTGCGGGCGATGTTTTTAATGTGCTTTCGATCAGTGGTGACACCTATCTTGGTGGTGACGATTTCGATAACCGCATTATCGATGTGCTTGCAGAACAATTTAAGGAAGAAAACAAGACGGATTTGCGGGAAGACCCAATGTCCCTGCAACGCTTGAAGGAAGCTGCTGAAAAGGCAAAGCACGAACTTTCCTCTTCACTCGAAACTGAAATAAATTTGCCCTTTATTTCTGCTGATGACGATGGGCCCAAGCACCTTACCAGGACAATGACCAGAGAAGAGTTAGAAGAATTGACGGGAGACTTGGTGGAGCGCAGTGTCGAGATTTGTCAAAAAGCTATCGAGGAAGCCGAGTTAGAACTCAAAGATATCGAAGAAGTTCTTCTGGTTGGGGGGCAGACGCGCATGCCCTTGATACAGCAAAAGGTGAAAGACTTTTTTGAAAAAGAACCTAATCGGGAAATTAACCCTGATGAAGTTGTTTCGATTGGTGCTGCTTTACAAGGCGCAGTCATTAGTGGTGACATAAAAAATGTACTTTTGTTGGATGTCACACCTCTCTCGTTAGGTATTGAAACAGCAGGCGGCATGTTTACGGCGCAGATTGGACGCAATACAACTGTACCCACTAAAAAGGCCGAAGTTTTTACGACAGCCAGAGACAATCAGTCTTTGGTTAATGTACATGTTTTGCAAGGTGAGCGCCCTATGGCCGTCGATAATAAAACATTAGCGCGGTTTGAATTATTGGGCATTCCACCAGCACCTCGCGGTGTGCCGCAAATTGAAGTTTATTTTGAAATTGATGCGAATGGCATTGTGAATGTGTCTGCTAAAGATTTAGGCACAGGTAAGCAACAAAAGGTTCGCATTACCGATCAATGTGGTCTTAATGAAAATGAGGTTCAAGCGATCATTGAGGATTCGGAAGCGCACCGCCACTCCGATGAACAAAAGCGCAAAGAGGCGGAGATGGTGATTAATGCAGAAGGCTTAATTTATACCACTGAAAAATCCCTTGAAGAATATGCATCGTCCCTGGATCCTGAAGATTTGGAACTTATTCAAAATGACCTGGATGAGTTGAAAACAGCTCTTGAAAGTAAAGAAGTTAAATTGATTGAGCAGAACTATAAGGCCCTTGAGACATCTTCTTATAGAATTGCCGAAACAATTTACGCACAAGGTTAAAAAGCAAAAAGTATGTGTGGTGAAAGATCCCTATAAAATACTAGGTATAGCCAGAACAGCCAGTGCTGCTGAAATAAAGAAATCATATAGAGCTTTAGCGCATCAATATCACCCCGATAAGAACCCGGGTGATGTGGAGGCTGAAGAACGTTTTAAAGAAGCACAATCGGCCTATGACCTCTTGGGTGATCCTGTGAAAAGAAAAAAATATGATCAATTTGGGCATCTCGAGGGCAGTGCGAGTGTAAAAGGCAGTGGAGCTGGTTTTGAGGGGGTTAAAGGTGCGGGGTTTGGTCAAAATTTTGGTGATTTGTTTGGCGACCTCTTTGGTGATTTTTTTAACCCGCGCACAAAAAGCCCGCGGTCGCGCGGAGAAGATCGAAGATACACTTTAGATGTGGAGTTCTCTCTGGCTGCTTTGGGCGGTGAACTTGTGATAAAAGTTCCGCGAAGTATTGGATGTCAAACTTGTAACACAACTGGCGCCAAGCCGGGCTCTTCGCCTCAACTTTGTCATGCATGCGGGGGTTCTGGACAGGTGAATATGCAGCAGGGGCTTTTCTCAGTAAATAAAACCTGTACGTATTGTAAGGGCAAGGGAAAAATGATCACCGATCCGTGTATCGATTGCGAAGGTGATGGTTGGGTGCAGAAGGAGGTTAATTTAAAAGTTAAAATTCCTCCGGGCACAGAGTCAGGTACAACATTACGTTATGCTGGTGAAGGCGCCCCGGGCAAGGGCGGTGGTTCGCCAGGGGATTTGCGTGTGGTTTTAAATGTAAAGTCCCATAAATTTTTCACACGAGAAGGGCAAGACGTTTATTGCGAATTGCCGATTACGATTGTTGAAGCCTCTTTGGGGACACAACTGGATATTCCTACTTTGGATGGTAAAGTTAAAATGAAAATACCGCCAGGCACGCAGAGTGGAGAAAGTTTTCGCTTACGAGGCAAAGGTATGCGAAAAAATTCTGGAAATGGGAGAGGCGATCAACATGTGGAAATTAAAATTATTGCACCTGTTGAGCTTGATGCGAAGCAACGCTCTATGATTGAAAAACTCAAGGTGCTTGACCAGAGCAAACACTACCCTGCCCGTGATGATTTTTTGGGAAAGACAAAAAAAACACCTAAGTCAGGCTAGGAAAGCTTCTTTTGCAGGAGTTCATTGACAAGCTTTGGGTTGGCCTTGCCCGAAGTTTGCTGCATGACTTGACCAACAAAGAAACCGAGAAGTTTGGTGTTTCCCGCTTTGTATTTGTCAATATTCTCAGGGTTCTTGGTCAAAATATCATCAATAATGGACTCTATCTCATCCTGATTCGTAAGTTGTTTAAGGCCTTTGGATTCAACAATTTGTTCAGGGTTTTCGCCGGTCGCGAGCATTTGTTGAAAGACGTCTTTAGCTATTTTGCCGGAAATTGTTTGATTGTCGATTAAGCTGACCAGCGTACCTAGATCTTCGCCTGAAAAAGACAAAGCTGAGAGGGGCTGCCCTTTGATTGCCCGTAGAACATCATTGATGACCCAATTGGCAATCGTTTTGGAATTATGATGTCGATTTATGGCTGCTTCGAAAAACTCGGCGACATCTGCATCCTCACAAAGAACGAAAGCATCATACTCGCTTAGTTCAAGCTCTTGTGTATAGCGCAGTATCTTCTCTGCGGGTAACTCAGGCATGTGTGTTCGTATTTCGCTGATCATCTTTTCTTCCAGGATAAGGTCGGGCAGGTCAGGATCGGGGAAATATCTATAATCGTGTGCTTCTTCTTTAGAGCGCATGGAGCGGGTCATTTTGGCTTGAGAATCCCAAAGCCGGGTTTCTTGCGTGACTTTTTCTCCCCGGTCAAGAACTTCAGCTTGGCGTAGAATTTCATATTGAATGGCTTGGCTGACAAAACGAAAGGAGTTTATATTTTTTAATTCGGTACGGGTTCCCAATTCTTTTTGCCCAATCGGCTTAATTGAGACATTGGCATCACATCTAAGACTGCCTTCTTCCATATTGCCATCACAGACCCATAAGTAGCGTAGAATTTGCCGTAAAGCTTTCATATAAGTCGAAGCTTCTTCGGGAGAATGAATATCTGGTTTGGTCACGATTTCGACAAGAGGAATACCTGCGCGGTTAAAGTCGACGTAGGAGCGGTTTCCCGTTATCGCTGAATCATGGACATTTTTTCCGGCATCTTCCTCCATATGTATGCGTTCAATTCGGACAATCTTTTCACCACTTTCAAGATTAATCTTCAGGTGTCCATCGGTTGCGATGGGGCGGTCATATTGGGATATTTGGTATCCTTTGGGCAGGTCGGGATAAAAATAATGTTTACGTGACCATTGACTACGTTGATGCACGGTACAATTAAGACCTAGTGCAGCACGCACCGCCAGTTGCACGGCATGGTCATTAAGCACGGGCAAGACACCGGGCATGCCAAGGCAGATTTCTGAAGTGTTTGCGTTGGGTGAGGCGCCAAAGGTTGTTGATGCGGGCGCAAAGAGTTTTGATTTGGTGCGCAGTTGTGCATGCACTTCCAGCCCAATGACGGGTTCATAGTTCATGCGGCCGCCTTTGTTGATAATTTGTCTCACGTTCAAATGCATTTGCGCATTGTAAAACCTTGTCTTCAGCCCAAACGGGCCCAAGAAGCTGTAAGCCCATGGGCAGTCCTTCTTGATTAAATCCGCAAGGCACCGATATTCCGGGTAGGCCAGCCAGATTGCAGCTGACGGTGAAAATATCGGCAAGATACATTTGTATCGGATCGGCTTGATGTTCACCGAACTTAAAAGCGACATTAGGACTTGTTGGCGTCAAGATGATATCAACTTTTTCAAAAGCCTTCTGGAAATCTTGTCGGATCAGTGTACGTACGCACTGCGCTTTTGCATAGTAGGCGTCATAGTAGCCTGCGGATAAAGCATAGGTTCCCAACATAATACGTCTTTTGACCTCAAGCCCAAAACCCTTACCGCGTGTTTCATTGTACATTTCAATTAATCCCTGATTGGGATCATGCCGTGTACCGTAACGCACACCGTCATAGCGAGCGAGATTACTTGATGCTTCAGCTGTCGCAATAAGATAATACGTTGCGATGGCGTAGCGTGTGTGGGGTAATGAAATATCAACAATTTCACAACCCATGTTTTTATAAAGCTCAATGGCTTCTTGCACAGCAGCAGCGATTTCACTGTCGAGTTCTTTGATAAAATATTCTTTGGGAATCCCTATTTTGATAGGTCCAAGCTTGTTGTCGAGGCGATCTGTGTAGTCGGGCACTTCAACATCAGCACTTGTCGAGTCGCACGGATCATGGCCTGCAAGGACATTCAATAAAATAGCCGCATCCCGAACAGATTTTGTCATTGGGCCTACTTGGTCAAGTGAGCTTGCAAAAGCGATGACGCCGTACCGTGAAATTCTTCCATAAGTGGGTTTCAGTCCAACAATACCGTTAAATGAAGAAGGCTGTCTTATTGAACCTCCGGTGTCCGTGCCCAGCGCGCCATAGCATAGTCCAGCAGCGACGCTTGCTGCTGAACCTCCAGAGGAGCCTCCGGCGACACAATCCAAATTCCATGGATTGTGAACAGGTTTAAATGCCGAGTGTTCATTGCTTGAACCCATGGCAAATTCATCCATGTTGAGCTTACCAAGTATAACGGCACCGGCATTCTTAAGTTTTTTGACGACAGTGGCATCATATGGGGCAATAAAATTTTCAAGAATTTTCGATGCGCAAGTTGTCGGTAAATCATCCGTAAGAAAAATATCTTTTAGGGCGATCGGAATGCCGTCCAGGGGACCTTTGGAGTTGTTTGAGGCTCTACGCGTGTCAGATTCTTGCGCTTGCTTTTTTGCGCCATCGTGATCGATATGCAAATACGCACCAACTTTTGGGTCATATTTTTCGATGCGATCAAGAGACAGCTGTGTCAATTCAGCGCTCGAGATCTCACGAGAGTTCAGGAGCGTGCTTATTTCGCTGATGGTTTGCTCTGCTAATTTAGACACGAATTCACTCAACTATTTTTGGTACACCAAAGCCGTCACCAATACGTTCAGGAGCACCCCGAAGAACTTTTGTGGTTGGCATGCCTGTAGAAGCAACATCTGCCCTATATTTTGTTGGCAGGGCAATTGCGTGACTGGTAGGATTGATGCCCCTTGTATCAACCTCATTTAATTGGCCCATATATTTTAGAATATCGCCCAGGTTTGTCGCAATTTCTTTGGCTTCACGCGGCGCAAGTTTTAATCTGGCTAAGGTTGCAATGCGTTGGACTTCGTCGAGGTCAATTTTGGGCTCATTACTCATTTTTTTCGCTATAATCCTTTAAAGCAAAGAATCGCAAAATATTATCCCAGTATCCTTCATGGCCAACGAGATCGTCCAGATCGTGATCATCTAAGACAACACAGTGGCAAGCAAAGCATCTTTCGACTTCGATACTATGATAACTTAAATGATGTAGGGGCATGCCGCATTTCGGGCACCGCATATGGTGCAGCGCTTTAAGCCTGTCCTTTTCAGCGGATGCGATTTCCTTTGCATGCGCAATGGCCAGTTGACGTTTTTTTTCAGCATCTTCTCTGGCAAAATATTCATCTTCAGCATGTGATGTCACGGGCTTCTCCTACGTTCACAAATGTAAATTAAGGTGTCAAAAGCTTTATCATGCGTTTGGCAACAGGTGTTTCTGGGCCATTCGGCATGAGGCCAACGTATTTTTTATAATTCTTTAAGGCGAGCTCATTGTTGTCTTGCGAATGATATGTTTCTCCAAGACCCATATAGGCTTCAGCAAAATTCGGCTGCCATTCTAAGGCCAATTTGAAACTTTTTAGAGCAGCATTCATGTCTTCAAGATCAATGTAGCACCAGCCGGCTCCAGCATATGCTTCGGGTCGAGTTCGGTCTAGTCCAATGGCTTGCTCAAAAAGCCCAATGGCCTCTTTGGCGCGGTCTATTTGCTGTAGGCGTGAGGCTTTAGCGGTCAAATCGTTATAACTTAATTTAGGTTTATTAAGGTCTTCAATGGCTTGTTCTAAAAGTTTGATTTGGTGAGTCGAGCGCAGATGCTGGCCATTTTTTTTCAATATCTCTTGGAATATCTTTTTTGCTTCTTCAAAATTTTCGAGTTTGAAAAGAGTTTTTCCTATTTCATAATGTGCACGAACAAAATTAGGGTGTTTTTTTACAAGTTTTTTAAGATCATTAAGCTGGGCTTCCAGATCGTTCTTATTCTCACTAAACTTATACGTTTTGAGCAGGCGCACAACTTTGTCATCCTTGTCGCTGGGGTTCACCTCTTTCATGACTTTTTCAAAACTGTCGATGTTTTTTTCATATAAGTAGTAGTCGGACAAGGCGCGCAGCGCTTGAATATTACTGGCTTCTCTTTTAAAGCTTTGTTGCGCTATCAGTAGGGCCCGCGCTTGATCTTTTCGGCTTTCTTTGACTTCACGGGGATTCTTTTTCGCCTGTAGGTCGCCATAAAACTCAAGTTTAATGAACGCACGGCGCATCAGTGCTTCAGCCAGGGCTGTATGGGCGTTGAGATAATCATTTTTTAAAGCAATTGTTTGTTCAAAAAGCGCGACCGCAGTGCTCAGCGCATTTTCAGTATCGTTTTCCATCTCGCTATATCCAGCGGCAACTTGTTGCAGAACAGCGTCAGGAACTTGATC
>JASMKV010000175.1 GCA_030749035.1 Myxococcota bacterium
CGTTTTCCCGTTTGCTCTGCCTCATGGACGACGATCGAGGCTTTGCCCGTTTGCTCGCGCCGTGCTTTGCGTTCGGTGCGCAGCGCTTGCAGGGCGCGTACCCGTCCCTCGTTACGGGTACGCCGTGCTTTGATGCCCTGACGTATCCAGGCTTCCTCTTTAGCGAGTTTTTTATCGAGTCTTGCCCACTGCGCATCCTGCGCTTCGAGGGCTGCTTGCTTGTGGGTTTGATATTGGTCGTAATTGCCTGGCCAGGAGGTGAGGGTACCTCGATCGAGATCGATGATGCGCGTGGCCAGGCGTCTTAAAAACATACGGTCGTGGGTGACAAAAAGCAGAGCACCGTGAAATGCTTTTAAGGCACCTTCAAGCCATTCGATGGCTTGGATGTCGAGATGGTTGGTTGGTTCATCGAGGATCAAGAGGTTGGGATTTTGAATCAGTGAGCGGGCCATGAGAACTTGTCTTTTCATGCCGCCAGAGAGGTTGTTAAAGAGAGTTTGCGGGCTCAGTTGCAGGCGTTGCAGCTGGTTTTCGATGCGATGTTGTAGATCCCAGCCTTTGGTTGCATCGAGTTTTTCTTGTGCTGCTTCGAGTTCCTTTAAGCACTCTGCGTCTGTGTGCTGCGCAATTTTTGCAGAGAGGCTCTGGTAGTTCTGCAGAAGATGACCGACCTCGCCTAAGCCAGAGAGAACAATATCATAGGCTGTGCCGGGCATGTCGGCAGGGACGTCCTGTGGCAGATAGGCAATTTGCGCATCGCTATGCCGACGGATGGTGCCGGCATCGGCTTCAATCTCACCGGCCAGCACACGCATCAGGGAGGATTTACCTTCGCCGTTACGGCCGACGAGGCAAACCCGCTCGCCGGTTTCGATAACGAATTTTGCATTCTCAAGAATAGGGGCGGCGCCAAAAGAAAGGCAGAGATCCTGAGTTTGAACAACGAGCATATTTGTTTGTATACCGGATTAAGAGTAAAAGTTGAGTTTTTTAAACAGCTCAATTGCCTTACAAGTCTTTTATTGTACTCTTGTGGGCAGCAAAATATAGTACCTACGCATAAACGATATCCTGGCAGGTGACTTTTGAGCATTTGGTATACTTCAATCAAGACATGTGTGCAGGAACACCCCTTGCTCTCCGGGTTTATTGCTTTTGTCTTGGTTTTAAGTCTACACGCTTTTGTCTTTTTAGATTTCTTACCCAATCCAAACGACACGATGGGGGGAGACTATTCGTTTTATCTCCCGGCTTTGCTGGATGGCTATATCTGGTTTCACGAAAACGGCTTGTGGGAGGTCCCATGGTTTACACCGTCTTTTTGTGGAGGGATCTTTAACTTCCCTAATTTTACCAACGGTTATTATACCGTGCCGCAGTTTCTGACATTCTTTGTTGACCCTTTGAAAGCGGTTCGGATTTCTTTTGTTTTATTTGCAGCGCTCGGCTTTCTTGGTTTTTATTTGCTTTTACGACGTTGCTTTGCACTGTCTTCTTTGGTTGCATTTTTTGGCGCCACGTTTTTTATGTTTAATGGATTTTATGCGCATCGCATCGTTTTTGGGCATCTGGGCTATTTAACTTTCATGCTGATGCCTTTGGTTGCGTTTTTTCTCCTACAGCCGCTTTCGGTAAAGTTTTCCCGCCTGGCACAAGTCATTTTAAATTCGACACTTGCGGGGCTGTGTTTTGCGTTGATGCTGGAGTCCGGTCTGGGCTCACTCATGCTGCCCATGCTCCTTAGTCTTGTGGTGGTCTGCCTTGTGCATTGCTTTTCTCAACTTAAAACAACGGATGCATTTTGGCGTTTTTGTGGCGCCGGATGTGTGGGCTTACTGCTTTCAGCATCAAAGTTGACAGCCATGTTGTATCTGCTCAAAAACTTTAGTCGCTCAACATATCAACTTCCAGGGCTGGAAAACCTGTTTGAGACGACACTCATAGCTTTGCGGAGTTTGATTATTAGTCCGGGATTTGATGGCGAGCGTAGTGAGGCGATGGTGAATCTCAAATGGGCTTTAAATCGTCCTGAATGGGAGTACAGCGTTACGTTTGTGCCTTTTGTTCTGCTCATGGTCTGGTTTTTGAGCTGTTTGAAAAACAATGCGTGGCGTGCATGTCTTGAGTCTTCTCCAAAACAAAAGATGCAGCTTGTCGGCATCTTTTGTTTGTGTTTTTTACCGTTGGCCTTGAATACATATTCTCCAGAATGGAGTAATTTACTTAAACAAATCCCATTGTTAAAAACCAGCAGTGTGCTGGTTCGTTGGTTTGCACTTTATATTCCAATTGTGATCTTGCTGGGCATGTTGGCTATGCAGCGCACGCCTTTTCTTTACAATAATCGTGTGCCAATTGTTGTGTTAGGCATGATGGCTCTTGCTGTTTTAAATCTTGGTGTTCAACGTGAGTACTATCGCTCGCAGCGTTACGTGCCAGAAGAGGTCGTTGAGGCTTACAAGGCTATTAAAGCAGGGGACAAAACGCCACACATCAAATCGATTGGCGTCTATTACGATGATGAGAATCGTATGCGTATGCCCTTACATCGCAACAACATGTTGGTGCGTGGAAAGTCACAGCTTCTTTGTTATGAGCCGCTTTTTGGTTACCGATTGGAACATTTTCCACGCAAATCCTTGTCGCCGGGGCCAGTGCTCAAAAGTGCAGAGGGCGTTTTGAATTTGAAAAATCCAGCATGTTATATTTGGCCGGAGCCTAATGGTTGTCAACCAGGCGACCATTTTGGAAGTCAGGATATTGCGCGAGCTCAGGAATTTGTTGCCTATAGACCGTTTTCGTTTGCGGTGACGCCTATACAAAGATTGGCGAATTGGTTCAGTCTGATATCTCTATGTTTTGTCCTTCTGTTCTGCGTGATCTATGGTGCGATGCACGCACAGTCTTTGCTTCGTATACGTCACAAGGGAAGTGACTGATGAAGAAACATCTTGCACGTTTTATTTTGCGGATTTTGGGTTGGTCGGTTGTTGGCGAGAAGCCACGTTTGCAGAAATACATTATCATTTTTGCGCCGCATACTTCGAACTGGGACTTTGTGATGGCGCAGATGGCTGGTTTTGCTTTAAATATTTCGGCAAAATATTTCGGCAAGGCCTCGCTTTTTCGTTTTCCTTATCGTTTCTTTTTTGAGTTTCTTGGTGGCATTCCTATTGACCGTTCCAAGCATAACAACATTGTCGATTTTGCAGTGGCGCTTTTTGAGCAGAGGGATGAATTGGTTTTGGCGCTCGCGCCTGAAGGCACGCGTTCCTGGGTCGATCGTTGGAAAACAGGCTTTTATCATATCGCGCATGGAGCCAAGGTGCCGCTGGTTCTGTGCTTTTTTGATTATATAAAAAAAGAGGTTGGGGTGGCAGAGATTTTCAACACATCGGGCGATATTGAAGAGGATATGGTCAAAATAGCGGCCATTTATCAGGAAAAGAGTGGTCGAAATCCAGAGCACTACAATCCTAAGATTTACTAGAGCCGGGCTATGGTGACTTCAGAGATGACTTCAGAGAAATAAATCCAGAACGTGCTTGTCAGATGGATTTGAATCCACTAAAGGGCCGAGCGGCTATCGTTCGTGAAGCCGTGACGCACAAGAGAACCTCAGTGGACGAGGGCGCGTCGAGATAAGTATTTCTCTTTCCTATCACTCTTGTATGGGTTTGGGCGTGACGCGATGAGATTTTGTCGCTTGCGGAAAGAGACCATCGGAGTCCAGATATGTCTGAATCAAATCAAGAACCCGGCGAAGGGTTTACGCAATTTAACCTCGATCCTTTGCTGATGCAGGGCATTGAAGCGGCGGGTTTTAGCGAGCCCAGGCCGATACAGGCCCAAACTTTACCCGTTGCCTTAGAGGGGCGCGATGTTTTGGGTCTTGCACAGACCGGAACAGGTAAAACGGCAGGATTTGCCTTGCCTATTCTTGAACGCATTGTTCGTGAACGAAGTGCGGGGCCGCGCGCCTTAATCTTAGCACCAACGCGCGAGCTGGCGGCACAGATCCTCGCAGAGTTTAAACTGCTCTCGCGATTTGCCCGCGTGAAAGTTCTTAATATCTATGGTGGCGTGGGCCAGCGGCCACAAGTTCAAGGCTTACGCAATCGACCTGACGTGATTGTCGCTTGCCCTGGTCGTCTCTTAGATCTCCTTGAGCAGGGGCATGCCAAACTTAATCGTGTTGAGACTTTTGTTTTGGATGAGGCCGATCAGATGTTTGATATGGGCTTTATGATCACGATTCGTAAAATTCTCGAATATCTTCCAGAAAAACGCCAGAACATGCTCTTTTCGGCAACCATGCCTGAAGCGGTACGGCATCTGGCCGATGAGATGCTCTCTAAGCCGCACGTGGTTGAGCTTGCACACAAAAAACCACTGCATTTGATTAAACAGGTTCTTTACCCTGTGCATCGTAAACTAAGGCAGCAACTCCTTGAGCATCTCTTGGAGCATGACGAGGTGACACGAGCGATTGTTTTTGCGCGCACAAAACATGGCGCACGAAAACTGGCTGAAAGACTCAATCGTGGTCCTCTACGGGTGGTCGGATTGCAAGGCAATATGTCGCAATTTCAGCGTGAGAAGGTCATGCGAGGTTTTAGGTCAGGTAAATATGATGTTCTGGTGGCCACGGATATTGCGGCGCGCGGTATTGATGTCGCGGATGTGTCGCACGTGATTAACTTTGATGCGCCTGATACGCCAGAGGCATATACACATCGGATTGGCCGGACAGGCCGGGCAGAACAAAATGGCAAGGCCTGCTCTTTTATTACCCATGAAGACCGTTGGTTGGTTCGTGCTGTTGAGCAGCGTACACGTACGAAAATCGAAGAGATCGAACTTGAAGAATTTATGATTTCCGACGGTGAAGATGTTCGTGAACTTGACTCGCGTCCCCCTAAAACGGGCAGGAGCAGCAGAGGTCGACGCTCTGGGGGAAACTCTCGGCGTTCAAGCACGCGCTTTGATAAGCGTGGTCGCTCCACTTCGAAATCAGGACGGGGAAAATCTTCAGGCAGGAAGAGCTTAAGTGCGAAAGATGGTGAGGGCGCAAAAGCATCTCGTTCTTCGGGAGGTGCGCAGGCAGGGAAAACATCCGCTGCTGGTGCAGGTCAATCGAAGCGTTCAAAACGCAAACCGCAGGGGCAAGGCGGTGAAGGTACTGCGAAGCATACTCAAACGGCACGTTCGGGTAGAAAGTCTAAAGCGGGCGGTAAGCGGCGTGGAGCTCGTGGCGCAAAGCGAGCTTAAGTTTTAAAAGGTTTGTTAAAGCAGCAAATCGTCTTTAATAGGATGAAAGAGGGTTGCGGCTTCGATGAGCGATTGAGCGGTAAGTGCGGGGACGCCATAGACCTCAGTACGCACATGATGCTTCTCTTTTATTTTATCCAGGAGTAGAGCAAAATCGCCATCTCCAGAGAGCAGGATAACCGTATCTACTTTCCCTGCGGTCTCCAGGATATCGATGGTAATACCAACATCCCAATCCCCTTTGGCCGAGCCATCGGCGCGTTGAATATAAGGTTTAAGTTGGACTTCAAAACCAATATGCTTGAGTGCACTTTGGAATTTACGCTGCTTCTCGTCGTTGCGGTCAATGGCATAGGCTTGGGCAGAAACGATTTCACCTTGCGTGCTGATGCGTTTCCAGCATTCCCGATAATTAAATTGTCGACCATAAGCTTCCCGAGTGGTGTAGTATATGTTTTGTACGTCGACAAAGATGGCAATGTTTGTCATGTGGATACCCGTGAAGGCACCTATAGCTGTTTATAGCCCACGAGGCAATTGCCATCACGGAAGATGGACGATGTTATTCTGGCGTATCAACACGCTTTCTCCTAGCCATGAAGGGCCGCAGAGCTGATTCTCAACTGACTTGCAGCTTGGTTGTGTAGGCTTTGGATGGCTGTGGTAAACGCTTCATTAATATTCCTGGAAATTTGCTGAACGACTTCAGCTTCATTTTCAATCATCTCTTGTGACTCGTCGGCATAGAGTTCCCAGGTCATGGCTGAGAGCTGATATTCATTGGCTTCGACCATCAGACTTGCTTTCTTGGCCTCGAGCACACCTTCACCGCCAGCTTTGATCATTTGGAGTTGCATGGGTTTCTGAAAAGCTTCATTGGCCGCACTCTTTGCTGATTCTTGCGCTGCTTCCTGTGTGCTTTGAGAAATGGATTCCGAGAGGGTCTCGCTTGTGGCTTCCTGCATCGCCTCATTGGTCGCCTGTTGCATTGCCTCATTGGTTGCTTGGTTGGTTGCCTGCTGAGTCGCTTGTTGTACCGCCTGATTTGCGGCTTCGTTCGCAGCCTGCGATGCAGCGGTGCTCGCCGCTTGTGCAGCAGTGCTCGCCGCAAGTGCGGCAACCGTGGCTAAAATGGTCAGAAAACCCAGTATGCAGCTAAAGATCCCTAAAATATTG
>JASMKV010000176.1 GCA_030749035.1 Myxococcota bacterium
GGTGGCAAGAGCAGGGCGCTTAAAGGAATCTAAAGCCCTTGATGAGCTCCTGCACTTTGCCCAGCGTCTCAAAGGTTTAAGTCCCGCCGAGCTGGAAAAACGGGCGACGGTCCTGGACTTGCACCCTTTAGAAAACACCAGCGACATTGATGCATTGGGCTTTTGGGATCGGCGGGGCGTCATTCATGACCGGACCCAGAATGACCAGGATGCTGATAATGACGGTCTCTTTCAGCGCTTTACGGCAAGTTGCGGCCCGACCGTGATCCAAATGATGTTGGCCGAAGCCGATCCCTTAAGCGCCTTTGCGATTCATCGGAGTGGTATTCAGAGCAGCAGCGACCAGGATGCGGTGGCAGATTTTCAAAAAGATTTGCTTGAGCGTTTTGAAGGCATTGCGGTGGGGAGAGAGCAGGCCTCTATTCGTTCCAGGCTAAAAAATGCACTTGGGCGTTTACGCCGTTACGGACACATTACGCCCACACAAAGCAAGGCGGTTTTGGCTTATTGCGAAGGCGGGCAAAAGCTGCATGCCGCGGGTAAGATGGCGCTTAGGACACTTCGAAGAGATTATGCAGGCTTTCCTTCTAAGGTGCAGATCAACGTTTTACGTGGTGGCAGCGCTTCGAGAGATGCGGGCATGACCACCGCTGGCTTTATCAAGGCCTTAAACGAAACCATGGGCCCCTTGACCGGTGCCACCTATGCCATGACCGTGCCACCCAACGGCTTTGCGCGCGGTGAGGCCAGGCATCATATTGATGCGGTGGCCAGAGCCTTACGCAGCGGACACGATGTGCCCTTTGGCATGCAGGAGCCGGCCCACTGGTTGCTTTTAAGTGCGGTGAAAGGGCGGGGGGCAAGACGCCAATTTCTGGTCTCCGACCCTGACGCTGGTCGTACGGCCTGGATCAAAGAAGCGGATTTACTCAGCGGGCATTTTGCTCGAGAGCAATTTTATCTCTGCGCCGCAGGCGAGAAGCCCTATGTCGATACCTTTGTCTTACCCATTTAAAACCAGAGTGTTTCCAGCCAAAGTTCTGGCTTCGAATCGATAATGCCCATACCGTGGCGTTCATCGATCCAGGTGAGCAAAACGTTGCTGCCTTGGGCTTGGCCCTGCAGATGCGATGTACCTTCAATAAAACGCGCATGCGGGACAATCACTTCTTCGCCAAGATTAAATTGCTGGCTTAAAGGCGCCGCAAAGAGCTCTATACGACCTTCCAGCAGATCCTCCTGGGCAGATCGGTTGTCCGTCCACAAAAGAATGTTGGTGTGTTCTGGGCGATTGACCAAATAGGGTTCGGCCCGGTGACCAGGGGCCTGCAGGAGCGTGCTTGGACCGGCAAGATCATTGGTGCGCCTACCGTACTTGCTGTAGCGTTCAGCCTTAAAGAGTGTTTGGTCACTGCTGTCTTGTGGGGCGTTGAGATCCACTTCGGACCAGAGGGAAACAAAATTGTCGCCATCGTGAAAGATGCGTCCCTCATGGGCATAGGTCAGCGGTATTGTACCGCCGTTGTAGATCTCTTCTTCGATATTTCCTGTCGCCGAGAGCGTCACCACCTGGGCCTTATCAATTTTCATGGCAAGCCACGGGTGCCAGTAGCTGCGGACAAAAGAGACGAGGCTGGTCTCGTCATGGACGGCTAAGGACATTTTACTGATGGGCAAAAATGTGCCGTCCGGTTGCGCCGCAGTGCCTGGACCAGCGCTGGTAATCTTGAGTGGGCCAATTTTGGTTAAAGTTTCAGCAGCAAATTTCATCCAGGAGATAGAAGAGTCTTCCGGTCCATTATTTGAGCGCCAGATAACGAAGTAATGGCCATTCGAAAATTTGATATCACCACCGTAGGATCCTTGGTCACCGGGTTCCTCGAGGGCCATGGCCGGAACGATTTCCTTGCCGTCAAAATCGACCACTTTAAAATAGTTGCGGTAGGGGCCACCGGCTTGTTGATAAAGAATACCAATCGTATTGTCACCAAAAGCGGTTCGCGCATAGATGGTTTCGACATCGGCGTTGACCAACGCCACACGTTCACCCAGAAAACGCCCGGCGCCATCGATTTGCTGCAACCAGGCTTCGGCCTGGTCTTGAGCTCTGTCGGTCCAGGTTAGCCAGAGGTCCTTGCCACGTCTATGCATGCGGGGGGTTCCGGAAAACCCAACCTCATTGAAGTTAGAAAGTTGGATGCCGTTACGTGAAATCACCAGATCGACATGGCTTATGATTTCACCGGATTTGGCCAGACCGACAGCTTGCATGGCATAGCTGTCGTCACTCAAGTTGCCAATATGCACATTGGCAAGCCATTTTTGTTGGCCAAGGTTCTCTGCTGTCCAGCGTTGGCCGTCAAGTTCGATGGCAAGACTCTGCAGATTTGTGCTTGCGCTGAGTCGTATGGGGATATTGGAATAAATTTCCGGATTGGCATTGAGCGCACCACCAAGGGCTTGATCAAACGATAAGGCCGGGTCCTGGCCATGAAGTTCCGGTAAATTCCCGTCACTTTCCGACAAGTTGGCACAACTTAAAGGGAGAGATAAAACGCAAAGAAGTATCCAGCGTTGCATGTTGTATGTTCTTTCCAGGGCTAGAAAAGCAGGGCCACTTTCCTCGAAGCGTCTTAGTAACGGGCTTTAGCCAGAAAGACAAGGGGAAAAGGATTTTCTCTTTTGCCAACCTCAGCCAGCTGGGCTAAGGATTGTCAGATGCCTATTCTATGGTCTGACTTAACTTGATGGATGTGGATGTGTCGAATGAATCGAATTGTCGTTGAATGTTATCAGGACCTTCTCGCAGGTGCGACCCTGGTCACTGCCACAAAGCGGCTGGCCAGATCGCTGCGGCATGATTACGACCAGATGAGTTTGGAGTCAGGGAAAAAAACCTGGGATTCACCTGATATTCTACCGCTGAGTGCTTGGTTAGGGCGCAGCATTGAGGAGTCTCAGCGTTTAGAAAATAATATAAAACAGATTTTTACCACATCTCAGGAAGAACTCCTCTGGCAAAAACTTGTCGCAGGGGCTTCGCAGAATGTCCTTTTGGACCTCAGGACAACAGCGCGAAGAGCCATGGAGGCCTGGCGCTTAGTGCAGCACTATGAACTTGACCAAGATGATGAGGAATTTCAATGGACGAAAGAATGTCGACTTTTTGTGGAGTGGGCATCCCTGTTTGAGGACAAGCTGGTTGAACACAATGCTTTTGCCCACGCACAGCTGCCCGTTGCCTTGATGGACTTTTTGTTACACAAAAAGTTTGTTGCCCCTAAGACTCTTATTCTTGCGGGTTTTATCGAATTCACTCCGATTGAACATCGATTACTCAATGCCCTGAATGAGTCAGGGACATCTCTGCGTTCGCATTTTGATGATGAGACACATACCCCGGCGGATTTAAAATCCTATACCGATATAGGCACAGAATTAAAGGTTGTTGCACAATCATGTCGACGCCTTCTCGAAGAAAAACCCAAGACCAAAATAGGGGTGGTTTTACCTCAGCTGGAAAAACTCAGAGGCAAGACGGAATCCATCTTTCGAGATGTCTTGAATCCGAGCTCGACATTGCGCATTGATCAAGACGGTGCCGATGCCTTTCATCTTTCTTTAGGGCCAAGTCTAGCCTCGCAACCACTTATTCGTGATGCTTTAACCTTTTTGGCATTAAGTCCCTCGCGTCTTAGTGTCCATGAACTGGACACGATCCTGCTTTCTCCTTTTCTGATCGGCGCTGCTGAGGAATGCTCTGCTCGCGCAAAACTGAACGCATCTCTTCGGCGCTTGGATGAGCTCGATTTTTCATGGCGTTTTGTGTTTCACAAGCTGGAGTCCGGCGGTGTCACCCCAAGTCTATATCAGGTGTTAGAGGCTTTTCATCAAGCGGCAAAACCTCAGACCGATGTGCAGCATGAACCCTATGTTTGGGCAAAACACTTTTCGGAATGGTTGAATGTCTTAGGATTCTCCAAAGCATTAAAGAGCAGTAGAGAGTTTGTGATATGGCAAGCTTGGGAGCAGGCTTTAGCAGAACTTTCGAGTCTCTCGTTCTTATGCGGACAGGTCCCTATACACGTCGCTTACGAGTATCTTCAGGACATTTGCGAGAGGAAATTGTTTCAGGTTCCAAACAAAGGAGAACCGATTCAGATCATGGGCATGCTTGAAGCTCTTGGTGAAAACTTTGATACGCTTTTCCTTGTCAACATGCATGAAGATGTTTTGCCACAGGCTTTACGCCCAAATCCTTTTTTGCCATTGAAGATTCAAAAGAAGAAACGCTTACCCCATGCCACATTTGAACAAAGTGAAGCCTATGCAACGCGTTTGCTCGACGACTTGTGTGGTTTGGCGACGCAAGTGCATTTAAGCTGCCCAGAGTACGATGAAGGCAGGAAAATTCGCCCAAGCCCGCTTTTGAAAAAATATGGTGCCCTCGAGGTTGTGAATACAGTGACTGTTCAGGACGGCCTCTTAGATGCCTATGCTGTGACGAGCGCTGTGGAAACTTTTGTTGATGATCTCGGGCCGGCCGTGACGGCGAATGAAAAGATACGAGGTGGCACGGCCTTGGTTCTTGATCAGGCTGCGTGCCCATTTCGTGCTTTTGCAAAACATCGTTTGGGAGCTCGTTCTCCAGAAGAACCAACACCTGGGCTAAGTGCGCACCAGCGCGGAACTCTTGTGCATGAGGTCTTAAGAAATTTTTGGCAGGGCATGAAAAGTCTCGATGCTTTGGGGAAGTTGGACGCACAAGAGAAAGAAAAAGCAATTGCCTTGGCCGTTGATCAGGAAGTGGATAAATTTATTCTGCTTCGCCCAGCAAGTTTGCCTAAAACATTGGCGACATTGGAACGAAGGCGTTTGCGCCATCTCTTACATAAATGGCTCGATATTGAAGCGCTCCGCCAGCCTTTTGTCGTTGAGGCCTTGGAAGAGAAAATGGACATCACGATTGGCAATATTACCCTGAGCACGATTGTCGACCGAATTGACCGCTTGCCCGAGGGCGGATTGATGATTGTTGATTACAAGACGGGTGATGCGAGGGTGGCGAAATGGATTGGTGAAAGACCTGACGATCCACAATTGCCCATCTATGCGGTTGCGCAGAAAGAGAAGGTCTCCGCCCTTGCTTTTGCGCGTCTTAAACGTGGAGAACTCGGATTTGCGGGGGTTGCGCGTAAGGAAGGCTTTGCGCCCAATGTACATCGCCCTAACGAGCGACTTTTCAGCACTGCTGAATGGGGCGAATTGATCAAAATGTGGGCAGAAACTCAGAAAACGCTGATGCATGATTTCGAGGCGGGCAAAGCACAAGTTGACCCTAAGCGAGGTCGTTCGACCTGTACTTATTGTGGGCTTGAGGTTCTATGTCGGGTTCACAGCATACGTGCCGGAGGTGATGCATGAAACCTTTGAGCGATGCCGAGCAAAGGCAGGAGGCCCTAAGCCCGGAAGAGTCCTTTATTGTTCAGGCCCCTGCCGGCGCAGGGAAAACAGAATTGCTGATACAGCGTTTTCTCGTCTTGCTTGCGCGCGTCAATGAACCAGAAGAAGTTTTAGCCATCACGTTTACACGCAAAGCAGCAGCTGAAATGCGATCGCGGATCCTGGAGGCGATTGAGAAAAGTGCCGGCCCAGAACCCCTTGAAGCGCATGAACTTAAGACATGGTCTCTGGGGCGTGAGGTCATGCTGCGGGATCAGAACTTAGGCTGGTCGATCCTTAACAATCCAAGTCGATTGCGTGTGCAAACGATTGATTCGTTTTGTGCTTTTTTAGCTCGCCAGATGCCTTGGCTATCGCGGTTTGGCACGGACATTGAGTTGGTTGAGTATGCGGATGAATATTATCGTTATGCTGCGCGGCAGTGTTTAAGGCTCTTGAGTTCTCAAGAAAACAAGGCACTGGAAACACTTCTTTTGCTTCGTGACAATGACGTTGGTAAATTGGAGAACCTTCTTGTGGCGATGTTGCGCAAACGCGACCAGTGGTTGCGCCATTTGACCCATGATACACATGACGAAGTTGCGATGCGGCATGTTTTAGATGCCAGCCTTAAAGTCTTGAGTGAGGAGGCTCTTAGCCAATGCGTCACAGAGTGGCCGACAGAAATACATGCGGAGATGCTGGAGTTAACCACGTGGGCTGCGGGGAATTTTGAAGCAGGATCCAGCCAGAGCCCGATCGCGGTGTTTGCACATGAGCCAAGTGATCAACTTGAAAGCATGCCGTCTTGGTCTGCGATGGCGGAACTTTTCTTAAGTAAAAAAGGCCTGCCGCGCAAAAAAGTCGACAAACGACAAGGGTTTCCGGCCGCGGGAAAAAATGCTTCTGCAGAAGAACAAGAGCTTTTTAAAGCGCAGAAAAAACGATTTACAGAGCTGTCTGAAAAACTTCAGGATGAAGTGGCGTTCTGTGAAGCGATGCATACTTTACGCGAACTTCCGCCCATTTATTATGCTGACGACCAGTGGGAAATCCTCCGCTCAACGTTTGAGTTGTTGAATTATGCAGAAGCTGAATTGCGTGTGGTCTTTTCCCGGGAAGGGAAAACGGATTTTGTGGCCGTGGCTTTGGCTGCCCTGACCGCATTGGGGGATGATGGAAGCCCTACAGACTTAGCTTTGGCGTTGGATTATAAAATCCAGCATATTCTTGTCGATGAATTCCAGGACACATCTTTCACACAGTTCGACTTGTTGGAGCGTTTGGTTGCTGGCTGGGAAGAGGACGATGGCAGAACTCTTTTCCTTGTCGGGGATCCGATGCAATCGATTTACCGCTTTAGAGAGGCAGAGGTCGGATTGTTTTTGCGCGTGCAGAAAGAGGGTTTAGGCCTGGTTCGGTTGAAACCATTACGCTTGAATACGAATTTTCGTTCAACACCAAATTTAGTTGGCTGGGTGAACAATGTGTTTAGTGATGTTTTTCCAAAAGATGCAGACATGCTCCTGGGGAAGGTGCCTTTTGCAGCATCACAAGCACATATCGAAGAAGAACAAGAATCCGAGGTTGTGGTGCACCGCTCTTTTTCTGAAAGCTTAAGCCATGGGGCGCATCAAGATCCGGCGCGCACAATCGTCTCCATCATTAAGGATGAACAGACAAAACACCCAGAGCGGAGCATTGCACTTTTAGTGCGGAGCCGCGGTCATCTCAAAGAGATATTGCCGGCATTACAACAAGCGGATTTGGCGTATAAGGCTGTTGATATCGATGTTTTGGCCGAACGGTGCGTGGTGCAGGACTTATTTGCCCTGACGCGCGCATTATATCATCGAGCCGACAGGAGTGCTTGGCTGGCTGTTTTGCGGGCTCCCTGGTGTGGCATGACGCTTGCCGATTTGCACCAAGTGAGTTTGGATAACACCAGAACAATTCTCTGGGATGTGCTTGTGGCGGGGGAGTGGAAAGAGCGACTTTCACCTGAGTCTCAAGAACGTTTGGAAAGAGCTTTGAATATTTTGAATGATGCGATGCAGCACACGGGTCGTGTGTCCTGGCAGCATCTGGTGAAAGCGACCTGGTGTCGTTTGGGGGGGCCGTCCCTTTGTGACGATATGGAGATCGGTGATGCGCGCGCCTACCTGGACCTCTTGGCCGATTGTACTGACCAAAGTGAGAGTTTGGATATGACCTTGCTGGCGGCACGACTTAAGACCCTCTATGCGCAGCCCAATGCGCTTGCAGATGAGCGTTTGCAGATTATGACCATACACAAAGCAAAAGGCCTGGAGTTTGATACAGTGCTCCTGCCTTGTCTTGAGCGCAGGGGCGTAAGTGGGGACAAAGATCTCCTTGTTTGGTTAGAGAAAAGTGAAGGGCGACACAGTGGATTGCTTCTCGGTGCGATGGGCGATGCGGGCGGGGAGGAGGACCCGGTTCACTCTTACCTGCATAAAGTGAACCATCGGCGGGAATATTTTGAAGATGCGCGACTGCTTTATGTGGCCATGACACGTGCGAAGCACAAGGTGCACCTTCTCGGTGGGGTTGAACTCGACGCTAAGGATGCTGCTGTGAAAAAGCCGAATCAAACATCGTTGCTTGCACATCTGTGGCGGGCACTCGAGGAGGGCTTTGTGGCACAGGAACATGGAAATCGCGCCGAATCAGATATTTCTGAACTAAGCACAGGCCATTTGGTTCTGAAAAGATTACCTCTGTCTTGGCGAAGACCTGAATTGTTGCCAGAGGTGGGCATCGAAGCGCATGCTGAAGAGGTCGACAAAGAAGAGGGACGCTTTCCTCATTTTGATTGGGCAGGGGAACGGGTTCGGCATGTTGGGACATTGAGTCATCAGATGCTTAAAATCATAAGCGACCAAGGTGTCGAGAATTGGAGTGCCCAGAGAGTCGCTTCTTATGAGGCATATTATGCTCTTGCGCTAAAAGGTTTAGGGGTCGTGGATGATGAAGTGCCCAGGGCAGTTCAAGATGTTCAGCGTGCCCTGAACAATACGCTCGACGATGAGAAAGGGCGGTGGATTCTGCACTCACATGAGAAGGCTTTTAGTGAGAAAGGGATGACAGGCATTTTGGATGGGAAGGTGCGACATGTCGTCATTGATCGGACTTTTGTGGATGCACAGGGCTGTCGTTGGATTGTCGATTATAAATTAAGTGTGCATCGTGGCGCTGATCTAGAGGCCTTTGTGCAACGTGAAGTCGATCG
>JASMKV010000177.1 GCA_030749035.1 Myxococcota bacterium
CCACGGTCGAAGAAAATTTAGCCGATTTAAAAACCCATGTACGCCAAGAACAAGCCGATCTGGGTATCGCCTTTGATGGTGATGCGGACCGCATTGGCGTGGTCGATGCCCAAGGCGAAGTCATTTGGGGGGACAAACTGATGATTCTTCTTTCCCGGGCGCTGCTTAAAGAAGAACCGGGCGCCACCATTTTAGGCGAAGTGAAATGCTCTAAAGCGCTCTATGATGACATCAGCGCGCACGGGGGCCGAGCGATTATGTGGAAAACGGGCCACTCCCTCATCAAGGCTAAAATGAAAGAAGAAAATGCGGCGCTGGCCGGTGAAATGAGTGGGCATATTTTCTTTAAACACCGCTACTACGGTTTTGATGATGCGGTTTATGCCGGAGGACGCTTGCTTGAAATCTTAAGTGAAACAAAGCAGAGCCTGGCGGAACACTTAAGTGATGTACCTCAGCTTTTGGCCACACCAGAGATACGCCGTGACTGCCCCGATGAAATCAAATTTCAACTGGTCGATAAAATCATCGAGGATTTTAACAATGCCACGCCCGATCCAAACATCAACGTCATCAACACCGATGGGCTAAGACTCGAATGGCCCGATGGCTGGGGTTTGGTACGTTGCTCAAACACCCAACCAATTCTCGTGCTGCGTTTCGAGGCACAAACCCAGGAGCGCCTCGAAGCCATTGAACAATTCTTCGAAGAAAAGATCAACGCCGCACAAAGCCAACTTAGCTCTTAATAAAGCACAATCGATGTCGGCCCACCGCTTAAGGGGGCTTGCTCGATCTGCGGGTTATCCTTGGTCACATCCGTGTAGCCTAAAGCGCCTAAACCGCTACCAGAGACCACACCAATAAAGATTCGCCCATAAGCATCAGCCTGAAGCGCCGTGATGTCTGCATCGCCAGCATCAAAAATGGGTAAAGGTACACCCACAAAATTATCTTCGGGGACATTGCCCTCTTCCACAGAAAATTCCTGAGGCACGATTTCCATCACACTTGCGGGCAACGGCGGGAACATATCCATCCCTGGTGGAGGTACCACGCCCTCTTCTTCATGCAGATGCATATCCTCCATGGCTGGCGCACCAACCCAGATAAAAATTCGGTCATCGCGCGTCACCACCACTTCTTTAGGCACACCCCCCAAAGCGATTGAGTCGGCGACAATCTCGGGAGACTTGGAAATATCGCCAGGGCTAAGTTTAAGCACACCAACACTCGGGTCCCCTTCGGGGCCTCCCATGCCGTTGCCACCACAGCCGACGATAAATTCTCCCGTCGAAAGCTGCGCCATACGCGTTTGCGGTCGCCAAAAGGGTTCTACCGGAAATCCGGGTGGACCATCTAGGGATGCCACCACTTCCAACCAATCCATGGATATTTTAGCAATCGCACCGGGGCCGACAGGAAGCATTTTGCCCATCTCCGCGTTGTACATGAGGTCCTGCGTGGTGACGTAAAGATATTCATCATCCATCGCCATTTGATCCATCCCAGGCAAAACCTCTTCACCTTCACCGGGGGACATACCACTGCTCATCACCATCAAATCAATCACCTCATGCAGGGTATTGTCGTCAACATTCCAAATCAAAAGGTGCGGCACTGCCCGACACGAAATCACCATAAGATTATCGCGCAATGGCAAAGCATCAACAGGCATGCATTCGCTATCGATACTTAGCTGCGACCCCAGGGTTAAATCCTCTTCAATAAATTGAATGACCGCTGCATCCGGCGTTTGGTCCAAAATCACCGCCCGTTCCTCAAAACGACGCAAGACACCAATACCTTCGTATTCCAGAACTGCTTTCTGCACACATTCAGGTTGTGCGGTCGAAAACACATCCAGGGCCATCGTGCCTGTGGCGGTTTGAGATAAGGCTAAGCCCACACCGGCGCGCAAACGCTTGATGGGTTGGCATTCTACCGCATCCCTATTGCTGTCATTGTTGTTGTTAAGTTGCCCGCAGGCAAAAAGAAAGGCCACCATGGAAAAGGGGGCAAGTTTCCAGGACATATTTCTCTCCTTCGAGAAAACCTTTTAAGGGGTTTTATAGCTGTGCCAGAATTTTTTCAGCAATCAATGATGCTTCAAAGCCAAAATGCGCAAAGCACGCATCAGCAGGGGCTGAAAGTCCGAAGGTTTCAATCGATATTGAAAGACCTTGAGAACCAATCCAGCGCTCCCAGCCAAGGGATACACCCGCTTCGACTGAAACACGCAAATAATTGCCGTCCGGCAACACTTCGTCCTGATAATCATCGTCCTGTTTTGAAAAAAGTTCCCACGAAGGCATAGAAATAATGCGTGAAACGATCCCGTGACGTTCTTTTAAGAGCTGGGCAACCTCCATGCACAGAGCCACTTCAGACCCACTGGCAAGCAATGCAACCTTAAAATCATCATGATCTTCAAGAACATAGGCGCCTTTGGCCACCTGGTCAGCCTTGCTTCCTGCCAACACGGGCAAATCCTGGCGACTTAAGACCAATCCTGATGGCCCCTCACGATGCTGCATCGCCCAGGCCCAAGCCCCAGCGGTTTCATTCGCATCCGCTGGGCGGAGTAAGGTAAAATTGGGCATCACCCGCAACGACATCAGATGTTCAACCGGCTGATGGGTTGGACCATCCTCGCCAAGACCAATCGAATCATGGGTCCAGACCGAAATCGTCGGCAAACCACTCAAAGCCGCCAGACGCAAAGCCGGTCGCATATAATCGGCAAAGCAAAAAAACGTCGCATTAAATGGGATGAGTCCACCATGATAGGCCATGCCATTGCTTATCGATGCCATCGCGTGTTCACGCACACCATAATGGATATTTCGCCCAGCGCCTGTTTCCCCGGTAAACGAACCGCCATCGCTGAGTGCCGTTTTGGTCGAACAGGATAAATCCGCATCGCCACCAAAAAGCCAATCGACCTGCTTTGCCAAAGCGTTTAACACTTTTCCACCAGCGCTTCGGGTCGCCACCTTCTGCCCCACATCCCAAACCGGCAATGCTTCCTGCCAGCCCTCGGGCAATTGACCTGTTTGCGCTAAGTGCCATTGCTTAGCCAACTCCGGCTCATCCTTGCTATAGCCAAGAAGCATCTCCTGCCAGGCATTTTCCGTCGCCTGGCCCCGCTCTATCGCCTGGCCCATATGCTGACGTACTTCATCGGGCACAAAAAAACGTGCCTTGCTGCCCCACTCAAGATTCTCTTTGGTCTTCTCAAGTTCCTCATCGCCAAGGGGCGAGCCATGCACGGATGAAGTGCCGGCCTTATTCGGCGAACCATAACCAATGGTCGTCTTAAGCTCGATAAAAGAGGGGCGCTCGGTCTCTGCTTTGGCCGCACGCAGCGCTGTACCCATACCGTCTAAATCTTTATCGCCATCTTCGATGCGTTGCACATGCCAGCCAAAACTTTCAAAACGCTGCATCACATTTTCATTGAACGTGATGTCCGTTGGCCCATCGAGGGAAATATCGTTCGCATCGTAAAGGAAAATGAGTTTGCCAAGTTTTAAATGCCCCGCTAAAGATCCGGCTTCCGAAGCAATACCTTCCATTAAATCGCCATCAGAGACAAAGGCATAGGTGTGATGATCGATGAGATCATAACCAGGCCGATTAAAAAGATGCGCCAAACGCCGCTCGGCCATGGCCATGCCCACCGCATTGGCCACGCCCTGCCCCAAAGGTCCTGTTGTGGCTTCAACGCCTGGACATAAAAAACTTTCAGGATGTCCTGCG
>JASMKV010000178.1 GCA_030749035.1 Myxococcota bacterium
AAAGCTCTTAGACCTCAAAGACAGAAAAGTGGTGCGACTTGAGCAAGTCCACAGTTCGCGTGTTGTCAAGATTGAGGACTCTCCAAGAGCCAGCCCATGGGTTGCCGATGCATGCTGGTCTGAGAATCCAGGCTTAGCTTTATGCATCCTGGTTGCGGATTGTTTGCCGATTCTTCTGAGCGATAAAAAGGGGTCTTTCATTGCAGCGGTGCATGCGGGATGGCGAGGCAGCGCTGAGAAGATTGTTACGAATATGGTCAAAGAGTTGCAGCTGGCGGGAAAAAACATCGCTGATCTTAAAGTGGCTTTGGGGCCAGCGATTGGACCTTGTTGTTTTGAGGTCGATGCCGCAGTGGCTGAAAAACTTAAAACGTCTACACTTTCAGGCATAGGGCTTGAAAAGAATGCGGATGGACATAAATATCAGGCGAACCTTTGGCAAATCAATAAGCAACAATTGCTTGAATGTGGTGTTCCATCACAGGGCATTGATGTGGTACGTGAATGTACGAAATGTTCAAAAAAATACTACTCTTATCGACGTGATGGGGGGATAACGGGTAGACAATCAGGGCTGATCGGGTTTTCTTAGGATGATGTGCGCTATAATGAAACGCTTATTCTCTTGTGTACTTTGTTGTACATTGGCGGCTTTTTGTTTTGCATGTGCAGGAGCGCAACGTGAAAAGGTCAAAGTTTTAGAGGAACGTGTCGACGAGCTTGAAGGTCAGATTACACATTATCAAGAGCGTATTGACGATTTGAGTAATCAAATTTTTGTTTTGACAGATCGCGTTGACAGCACTCGCGTTGAAATGGGTCGGCCTATTATTCCACCGGATTTAAGAGTTGTTCGTTTAATGCCTGAAGACACTTTGCCGCCGAAAGAAATTGCCAATACGCCCCAGAGCCAGGACAGTGAAAAACCACTCAACATACGTATGCGCGGCGAGCAAATGCCTCAGCTTGGTGATTTGACATCGTCCCCTAAGGTTCAGAAGTCAGCAGCGAATACTGCAGTCAAACCGGCCGCAGAGCGTGTGTTTCGGCGCGCGCTTGAGTTTTTTCGCCAGGGCAAAACGGAGTCCGCATATCGTGGATTTTCGGACTTTCTGAGCACTTACCCTAACCATGAGTATGCGGATAACGCCCTTTATTGGATGGGGGATTGTCGCTATGAAGAAGAGAAATTTTCTGGTGCATTGAGTGAATTTTTAAAGGTTGTGCGCTTTTACCCCAGAAGCAATAAAATGCCCGATGTCTTATTTAAAATAGGTCTTTCTTATCAACGCTTAGGAGAACCCAGCAAGGCCCAGTCGGCTTTTGCGGATTTGGTGACGGGCTATCCAAGCAGTGCTTTTGCAGATTTAGCAAAAGCTCGAATGAAGGATTTTAAGCGTGTGGACGTGAGTCAGAATTGAGTAAAGTGGTTTTGAAAAGCATGGGGCACATTTTAAACTATTTGCAGCGTTTTTTTAGAGGCGTGCAGCGCAGACCCATGTGGCTTCTTGGCTTTACTTTGGTTTTGGGGCTTAGTCTTGTGCGCATGGCTTGGTCTGAAGAGTCAAATGCGGTCGATGTTTATAGTCCCATTGAGTATTTTGGTGTGGAGCCGAGATTTGAAGACTGGGTTGTCGAACCGGGACAGACATTGTGGTCGATCAGTGAGGCTGTTTTGGGCAAGCCTGAGCTTTGGCCTAAGGTTTGGGTTCTAAATAACGAATTAACCAACCCCAATTGGATTTATCCCGGTCAGGTGATTCGCTTTTACCGGGCAGATTTAGACCTTCCCAGCCAATATGATTATTTACCCCACTCTTTGGCGCAACCCGACAGTGAAGAAGAGGAAGAAGAATTTATGGCGGAGGAGCCGCTGGTTGAATTGATACAAACTGTCACGCCCGACCAGGTCAAACGACGTTCAGACTGGCGTGCAAAATTATTTGTGGGTCTTTTTGTGACGCCCTTTGAATTGCAAGAGGCGGGCACAATTATTCGGGCTGCCCATGAGCGCGAACTTTTACAGCCAGGTGATGAGATTTTTGTGCGCTTTCCGTTTTTAGGCGAGCAGCCAAGAGGTGGTAAAAAATATCTGATTTATGAAACTGTCCGGCAAGTGAAACACCCTATTACGCGTGAGGATTGGGGCTATATGACCAGAATCACGGGGCTTGCGACAGTCACCGATCGACTTAATGCCAATACGCTGACGGCCGTTTTGGACCGTTCTGTGTTGGCCGTAGAGCGTGGTCACTTGGTTTCACCTATGCGCAAAAACCCACTTGCGCCGATTGAGCCGAAAGCATCGGCAAAGATTGTTGAAGGTTATATTCTTGCTTTACAATATGATTCAGCTGAAGTTGTGGGTACAGGGCAGCTTGCCTTTATTGATAAAGGTTTGCGGGATGGACTTGAGCAAGGCGATCGCATCTATGTTTATTCACCCAGTGACCCTTTGATGAGCTCCAAGGGCATTATGAAGTGGAAAACATCAGCCGAGATGATCATTGTTGACGCGAAAGAAACGGCAAGCACATGCTTGGTGATTAAGGCTGAACGTGAGGTTGTGGTCGGACAAATATTTAAAACCAGACCACCTTCTAAAGCCAAGTCTAAGCCATAGACAGCTCGTGGACTGTGGCGCAGCGTTCTATAGAAACCTGATCGTTAAGCAAACTTAGGTTGATGACATTGCCGGCTTCAAATTCTCCACAAAGAATCTTTTCTGCCAGCGGGCCTTCAACATGTCGTTGAATCGCCTGCCGCATGCCTCGCGCTCCGGTTTGTGTATCGTATCCACCGTGCTGAACAAGGTAGCCCAACACATCATCGTCCCAGGTTAAAGTGATCTCACGTTCGCTAAAAAGTGATTTCGCACTGCTTTCAAGTTGCAGTCCGGCAATTTTTTCGCACTCTTGGGGTTCAAGGGGATAAAAAACAACTTTTTCATCCAGGCGCCCCCAAAGTTCCGGACTTAGTGTGTGTTGTGCGGCCTCAAGTACATTGGTGCCGCGTTCGGCATCTGTTTGAGTGCTAAAGCCGATGTGTCCGCCTTTTTTATATAAAGATTCGGTTCCAAGATTTGATGTGAGGATGACAACAGTATTTGCGAAACTGACTCGACGCCCTCGACTGTCGGTAAGGTGTCCCTCATCAAGGATTTGCAGAAGAAGATTAAGAACGTCCGGATGTGATTTTTCGATTTCATCAAAAAGAACAACTTGAAAAGGTCTTTTTCTTAAGGATTCAGTCAGCTGGCCGCCTTCGTCAAATCCAACATATCCAGGCTGTGCGCCAATGAGTCTTGCGACAGAATGTTTTTCTGCAAATTCACTCATATCGATGCGCAAGATAGCGTCACGTTGACCAAATAAAAAATCTGCAAGAACTTTGACCAGTTCGGTTTTTCCCACGCCAGTGGGGCCTAGAAATAGAAAGCCCGCCAGTGGCCGATGTTCATTGAATCCAGCAAGCCCACGACGCAGAACACGACACAGGGATTCAATGACGTGATTTTGACCAATCAGTTTTTCAGAGAGCCGTGTTTCTGCTTCCGCAAAGCGATTGTTGTCGGCTTCTGCCAGGCGTTCTAAGGGGACCCCTGTCCACTCGTGAATGACGCGTGCAATGTCAATGCGTTCAACATGATTGGCTTCTCTGCGCCTGGCTCTGGAGCCGGCAAGATCAATAACGGCAAAAGCTTTTTCGGGCAAATTTCGCTCGTTCACAAAACGATGTGTGAGGTTAACGGCCGCATGCAGTGCATCTAAAGTGTAATCGACCTGGTGATGTTCAGCATAGGCTGAAATGCTGCCTTCAAGAATGAGTATGGCCTCATCATTTGTGGGTTCCTCCACATGAATGGGGGTGAAGCGCCGCTCGAGGGCAGGGTCCTTTTCGATATGTTTGCGAAACTCATCGTTGGTTGTGGCGCCTATGCAAGTGAATTCGCCACGCGAGAGCGCCGCTTTGAGTTCATTGGCCGCATCCTGGGCACTTTCACCACTTGTGCCGGTGCCCACCAGAGTGTGAATCTCGTCAATAAAAACAATGACTTGCCTTTTTGCAGCGGCAACTTCATGTTTAATCGCCCCCAGACGTTCGCTAAATGCACCACGTAAACTTGTTCCCGCAACCAGAGCGCCAACATCGAGCGAACATAGGATACGATCATGCAATGCAGAGACGTCAGACTCTTTGCGTGCAATCTTGAGTGCCAAGCCTTCAACGATGGCGGTTTTTCCTACTCCAGGGGGACCCACCAAAATGGGGTTGTTGGAGCGACGTTTGCCCAAAATATCAATCAGCGATTCAAGTTCACGTTCACGTCCTACGGCCATATCCAATTCACCTGAGCGTGCTTGCGCACTAAGATCGGTGGAGCAGCTCGCCAGGGTGGGGGCCAGGCTTTCTAATTGTGTTGGCTCTTCCGATGCAGAGGCAGGTTGTGCCGGTGGCATGGCTTTAGGCGTTTGCTGATCGGGAGTTCCGGCGACACCGGAGTTGTGACTCAAGGAGATGGCCGCATCAAGCAGTTGCGATAGATCTTCAAATTCATCACCATAGCCATCATCAGGTTTTCGAAGCTCTTCTGCTATGTCCGAACTTGGGGACGCATGCTCAGCTGAAAGCTCTTTTCCTTGTCTGTAGAGGGGTTTGGCGGGGCTGCCCAGCTTCTGGTAACGGCGTGGCATGTTTCCTGTCACGTAGCTCAAAGCCAGGTTTCTAATGGCAGTCAAAGAAATGCCAGTACGTTCAATAAGCCTATAAGCGAAAGCATCCCTAAAGCGTGTGATGGCGATGAGAATATGTAAACAGTCGACATTCGCAGAGCCTGAACCTTTGGCGATTTCACGCGAACGATCTCGGATACGATTGACAGTGTGCTTGGGTTCATCTTCGAGCACACGCAATTCTTTTAATAAAGAGTCCTCATCTATTCCGCGTTCAATCAGGAGCGCCTGGGCTCTGTTCGAAAAAGTAAATAGGGCGAGGAGGAGATGGGTACTGGACAAATTCTGGTCGGCGCGCCGGGCAATATCTTTGGCTTCTAAAAAAGCACGAACAACTTCGGGGCTATCGGTTACGACAATCACAGTGTTCAAGCATATGCGCATAGCTGTGTGCTTGGGTCAATTCCCCAAAACATGAAATCTTTCAAGAACGTACATTCACGACTTGACACATTCAGGC
>JASMKV010000179.1 GCA_030749035.1 Myxococcota bacterium
ACATGGCTTTAAAAACATGGTCATTCAGGAGCCAAAGCGCCAGCATTAAAAGCACCAGGGGATGGCGCAGACAATCGCCGGGGCGATAGGGGGCTTCGGTGCGGACTTTGAAAGGGCCCGCGAGCCAGGGGGCAAGACTGCTCATTCGATCAACTCACCGCTCAGCGAGCCTTCGGCGCAGAGGCTGATGCTTAGTGGCGCGGTTTCTGCCTCTATCCAGGCATCGAGGGTTGCGCAGGGCTCGACATCATCCCCTTCGGCGCACTCGTTGGAGAAAATTTCACCATCGCTTTGGGCGATAGAAATACCGATGTTCATGCGCTCTTGGGTATTGGTATAACAGAGATCGACATCGATGCTCAGGGTGCAGCCTTCCTCGATAAAGCAAGGGATACAACCGCTGGTGGTATCGTCGGCATTGGCGCAAAGCGGCGCGACACGGGTGCTGATGTTGCCATAAAATCCTTGCTCGTCTTCGGAGCCGCTGTAGTCATCAAAGGTGAAGTCACCCGATAAGCTAAAAGCTTCGCCGCTGCTTGTGTCCATGCTTAAGGTCCAGGAAACCAGGTCGGCGGCGTTTTCAAGGATGTCCCACATTTCAAGATCGATATAGAGAGGGCCATCGTAATCAAAAGCATCGAGTCTATCGCCGACCGGCTCGACGGTCACAAGAATGCTTTGGCTGTCTCCGGACCAGTCTGCCCGGGCCCAGGATTGTCCCGAATGGCCACTGTCTTTAAGGGTGGCGAGGCTGGCTGCCGCCGCACAGAGTAAAATGATAACATTGCTCAGAGGTGGTTTGTTGCGTTGTGCTTTGCTGGTCATGGTGTGACTCCTTGTCGGCTCTTATGCTTGAGGGGAGTAAAACAGAAATCTAAAAAGTGTGCAAAGTAACATTTTGTGCCAAGTGTGTACCCGATTAGGCTCGATAGACCTGGATAACCGATAACCGTGCGAGCCAATACGGAGACTTACGTATCTGCGGGTTCAGGAGCAGATACGCTTAGTCGAGTAGGCGAGTGTCCGACATCCGACATCCGATAACCGTGCGAACCGTTAAGAGACTTAAGTTTTTTGCGTTTTAGAAGCAAAAAACTTTTAGTCGAATAGGTGAGTGTCCGATAACCGATCCCTTGACCTCCCGCTTACGCTTTGTTGCCCTTGATTATGATCTCTGCACCTCCCAGCGGATTTTGCGCTGAATTTCCGCCCATGGCTTAAACACCTAAAAATAAAGCCTATTTCTGACACTCTTGTTTTTCTCCAAAGTGGCACGAGCCCTGCTTAAGACTAGATACAGAACATGGAGGTTCCTAATGAAAACTAACTCAATACTTTTTACTCTTTTAACTCTTTTACTCTCGGCTTGTGGTGCTGGAGAATTACAAACCAATTTGCTTGTACCCGATGCGGCGGAGCAGGATGAATTTTTGCTGGGGCAAGATGGTACCCGTCAATTCCGTGGCCATTTTCTCTATGTCGACCAGATGGTCGACCCAGCGACCGATCCTACTTTAGATGGGGTCAGTGGTGATTTCATCCTGACTTTTCTGCAAGCCAATAGCGATGACCACACCAAAATTTGGCAGGTCTCGGGTGACTTAAACGGTACGGTGACAGTCTATAATAATCCGGTTGCCGACTTTAAAAGCTACAGCCTGCAGACGCAGAATGTGGATGTGGAAATTGCTAAGCCAAAGCATCAAAACAGCGCACTTTTAAGCGGACAAATTAAAGAAGCATCCTACGAGGGCGAAGAAGGTCGATTGCTCAGCCTCGATGATGGCAATTGTTTCCGTTTCGCCAGCATTGGCGAAATGTGTTGGGGTGAAATGTTGCCCGGCGGGCCAAGTGGTTCGGCTGAAATCGATTGTTCAGCAGCCAGTGATGGCGAGAGCCATTGTGTGGTCGGCGCAAGCGGCAACAACGCGGGGCATATTGGCACCAGCAATATCGAGGATGATCCAACAAGCGACAATGATTAAACTTTGACTGACCTTTTAAGCTTTAAAGCGGGCGTGCTTAAATTTTTAAGTGCGCCTGTTTTTTTATGCGTTCAGGCGGGCAAAAAATTCCAGGCACCGATTTTCAGCCCAGTAGTGATCTAAATCCTGCCAGTCTTCGCTCATGCAGGGGGCATTGCCGATAAAAGCACAGTGGCCACCATCGTTTGGCGTCAGGGTGGTGATGGCTGGATTCAAAACCACCTGCGGCAGAATATTGTCGTAGAAAGGCGTGACTGGATCGTCCTTGGCGTGAATGAGTAGGGTCGGCAGGCGAATATCGGCGACGACGTTTTTAGCGCTGGCCCTATCGTAGTAGTCGTAGGCATCATCAAAACCAAAGGGTGGGGCGATATAGCGGTTATCAAATTCTAAAAACGAGTGTACATCGTCCAAGCCGCGCACATCATAGGCGTCCGGGAAAATACGTTTCTTTCGATGAATGAGCGCGCGCAGCGAACGCATATAGTAGTGACGATAGCCGCGTAAGGAAATGCGCTCGTCCATGGCCACCTGCGAGGCTTTGAGGTTCAGGGCCGGCGAGATAAGGCCAAAGCCTTGTACTGCTTTGGGGGCATTGCTGCTCCATTCACCGGCGAGTTTCGCCACCAGATTACCGCCTAAGGAAAAGCCCGCCAGAAAAATACGGCTGAGTTTTTCTTCCTTGATTAAATTTTTGACGACCACATCGATATCTTCGGTGAGGCCGGAGTGAAACATGGTGGGACTTAAGTGTTCGGTGCCATCGCAGTTGCGCATATTGTAGCGCACGACGTGGTAACCCAAGGCATAGGCCTTACCGGCGAGGGAGCGGATATAGCCGGCCTGGGCTGAGCCGCCCAAACCATGGATAAGCAGGAGGGTTGGCGTGTCTTTGCTGCCGGCGGGTTGGTAAGAATAATGGATTTTGATTTGGCTGTCTTGCGTCACCGCAATAAGTTTGGTTTGACTGCGCGGCACTTCGAGTTTGGGGCGGCGCAAGGGCATCAGGGTGGTCATGATATGACCACTGTTGAACCAGGGTTTGGCTTTAAAGGCGGGAAAGCTGGCCGGCTCTATAGATGTTGTTGGCGCGGAGAACTCGATGTTGTGCGCGGCCATGGACTTAGTCCCGCTTAGGCAGGTTAATCTGTGGTTCTTCGGGGTGTGGGCGATAGAGGATGACCGTATGCCCGACCAGTCCGCACATGGCGGCTCTGCTTTGGTCGGCAAGGCTTTGCGCGGCTTTCTTTTTGTCTTCGGGCTTACGCAGGCGCACCTTGATGAGTTCGTGGGCGAGCAAGGCCGCATCGATGGCGGTTAAGACACTTTCGGTGATGCCAGAGTCGCCCAGGAGGACCACAGGATTGAGACTATGGGCTTTGGCGCGGAGCCATTTACGTTGGTGGCTGGCCAGTTCTGGTGCTTTCATTCTTACCTCACTTATTTGGCTGCTTAAGGTAAAGCGCCGGCGCCTGTAAAGTTCAAAAAGGGCCTTTTTAGGCCTGATGTTCGGCTTTTTTGGGGCAGGGGCTGTCCTCATGATCGCAAGGCACGATTTCCACCAGAGTACCCTCGTATTCGAGGCCCTCGTCTGGTTCAGGATTGGGGTGATAGACGGAGACTTCTGGGTTCAAAATGGGCAGGCCTGGTCGGCTTTCCATCCTGCTTACTTCCCGATGGGCGGTCTGATAGGAGCAGAGGGGCAGCAGATTGAGTTGGGTATAGAGGGGGCGAAGCGGATAGTTGCGGCACAGAAACGGTCGCCAAAAATAAATACCGCAGCGGTTATCGCTTTGCAGGTGGTTGCAGGAAAAAATGACTTCGTCTTTGGGGCCGCGGCCACGGACGCTAAAATTATGGGCGATTTGGTGGTAGCCAATATAGAGGGCGAGAAGTTTAGAATTTTTGATGAAGGCGGGGGGATCGCCATAAATGGCTTTGCAGCATTCACCACAGGAAACACACTCGCCGATGAGTGCATATTTGGGAGGTATGACTTTACGAAATCCATCCATGACGGCGCATTCGAGGAGGGTAAAGCAAAGCATGAGGCTGCGCCAGGCCAGGCGAAAGAGGGCGCCGCGGGTGAAAAGCTCGGTGAGGAGGTAGGCGGCCACGAGGGAAAAGAGCAGGGTTGGCGATAAATTGAGCATCTCTCGGATCTCTAGCATGGGGCAGGAGGCCTTGGAAAGACACAACAAAAGGCCAGAGGCACCGATAACCTTAAGGTACAGCCAGGCTTCCCCCGCCAGCCACTAAGCGAGGGGAATTGTTCAGGCTTCTGTACAGCTTTTCCCACACAAAACGATGCATGCTTTTTTAAAAGGAGAATGGCATGGTTTGGATCGCTATTGGGCTCTTTCTTTTGCTTTATTGCCCACAGTTTTTACCCAGACCCATTCGGGAGAGACTGGAGACTTATCAACGCAAGAAGGCGGAGGAAGAATAGAGCGGTTGGGCTGATTTCCGATTTCCGTGCGAGCCGTTCTGAGACTTAAGTTTTTTGCGGGATTAGAAGCAAAAAACTTTTAGTCGAATAGGTGAGTGGCCGATAACCGATGACCGATTTCCGATTTCCGATGACCGTGCGAGCCGTTGTGAGACTTAAGTTTTTTGCGTTTTAGAAGCAAAAAACTTTTAGTCGAATAGGTGAGTGTCCGATTTCCGATGACCGTGCGAGCCAATACGGAGACTTGCTGCGAGTGCGCGAAGCGATAGTTGCAGCTTAGTCGAGTAGGCGAGTGGCCGACTACCGACTACCGACTACCGACTACCGACTACCGTGCGAGCCGTTTACGGAGACTTACGTATCTGCGGGTTCAGGAGCAGATACGCTTAGTCGAGTAGGCGAGTGTCCGAAAACCGATTTCCGAAGTCCGAAGTCCGAAGTCCGATGCCCGATGCCCGATGCCCGATGCCCGATGTCCGGTGTCCGATTTCCGAAATCCAGTGCAGAATGGCGTTGCTGTGTACACAAAACTTAAGTTTTGGCCATTTTCGTCGATGGTTAGGGCGTAAAGGATTATTTTCTAAGAGGATTAGTCACTTAGGGAATTTGGGAAAGGGGAAATTGTGGCTCTCTCATTGCTTACCAATGTGGTCTCGCTTGACGCGCAGCGTTCTACAGCGCGTACCCAAAACCGTTTGCACAGCAGTATGCAACGGCTTTCTTCGGGCAAACGCATCAATCAATCTGGTGATGATGCGGCGGGTTTATCGATAACGTCAAAAATGTCGGCCCATATTCGTTCCTTGAGTCAGGTGCAACGCAACGCGCAGGATGCGATTTCTTTTATTCAAACCGCTGAAGGGGCGTATAAAGAAGTGGGTGATTTGCTTTCCCGCATTCGTGAATTGGGTGTACAGGCGATGACCGATGGGACCATCACCAATACAGATCGATCGGCCCTTGATCAGGAACGCATTGCGCTCGAATCAGAAATCGATCGCATCGCGGCGACCACCGAGTACAATGGTGAGAGCCTGTTGAATCAAAATGCAACGGTGGATTTTCAAGTCGGTATTACCAATTCTGCCAATGACCGGATTTCGCTAACCCTGATGCAAATCAGCGCCAATGCGCTTTACGGTGGGGCGCTGGTCGATTTTCAAGGTTTAAGCGAAACACAGGATAATTTTGGTGCGATTGATTCGGCGATTGCGAATGTTTCAACTTTCCGTAACTCTCTAGGGGCCAAACAAAACCGCCTTGAGACCACCATCAGCAATTTACAAAGCATGCATGAAAATCTTTCGGTGGCCAATTCGCGTATTCAAGACACGGATGTGGCAAGCGATGCGGCCATCATGGCCCAGGAACAAATTTTGATGCAAGCAGGCATTTCGGTTTTAGGCCAGGCCAATCAAATGCCGTCGACACTTTTGTCGTTGCTGGGCTAATTCAGGTTCGTTCAACGTTGATCAACCATTCGCCATTTTCATCCCGCTGCGCCTGAACTTGCCAGGGGCGGCAACATAAATCACAGTCCTGAATAAAAGAGCCCCGGGCCTCGGGGTCGAGGACCAAAAGCACCAACTGATGACAGTAGGGGCAGATGACTTCGACATCATCCATATTCGACATCCACTTGCGCATCGCGGCCCTTGGCCTCTTTGAGGTAGTTGGCAAAGGGTTGGCGGCGATGTTTGTTGTAGTCGGGGATTGAGGCGAGTTTGGTGCCGGTAAAATGATAATGCTCGCAGATGATGCTGGCGCGAACGCTTGTCGGCTCAAGTGGCTTAAAGGCATTGATGGCATGTTTGAGATGACCGGCAAAGCGCACCAACAACCCTTCCTGAGGTTCTATCGTGGTCATCGTTTGTTTTCCTTTGAGCAGTTCTAAGTGACCGCCCTCGTCGGTTTGAAAACCGTTTAAATAAAGCACCGAGACAAATTTTGGTCTTAGGGTGGTCACTTCGTTGGGTTTAGCGAGTGTGGCATCAATATGGGCGCCAACAGCTGCGGTGGCCGGCAAGAGAAGAACATTGATGTAGAAGGCGTTAGGCTCTTGTGGCCGTTCAAACCAGCGTTGGGTGGGATGTTGTGTGTTAGGGTTGAATATGGCTCGCAGGGCAGGTTCGAGGTAGGGGCATGTTGTTTTAATTTTCGTAAGGCCAGCGGCCTTGGCGGTGAAGGCAAAGCCCCGGCTTTGCGCAAAGTGCGCGTTGAGCGGGCTTTTGCCCACCAGTGGTGATTCGAGTGCGCTCTGCAAAATATTCTCGCAGACCGATGGTTCCAATGTGTTTGGATAAAGCTTATAAAGCGCCATGGTCTGCACCTAGCTGTTTTTGTCTAAAGAGGCAATTGCCGCTTTTTTAAAAAGGAGATGCTTGATGGGAATGCTTGTTGATGGGGTATGGCAGGATATTTGGTATGACACGAAGTCAACCGGTGGACATTTTAAGCGCCAGGAAAGTGTTTTTCGGCAAAAGATTTCTCATGATGGCTCCACCCCTTTTGCGCCGGCAGCAAACCGCTATCATCTTTATGTCTCTATGGCATGCCCATGGGCGCACCGAACACTTATTTTCAGAAAGCTCAAAAAACTTGAGGATGTGATTTCGGTCTCTGGAGTACAGCCCTATATGCTGGATAAGGGCTGGGCGTTTAATGCGGACTATCGGGATCATCTGCATGGCAAAGCTTATCTGCATGAAATCTATTGCCAGGCCGATCCCAAATACACGGGTCGAGTCACGGTGCCGATTCTTTGGGATAAAGAAACCGGGACCATGGTGAACAATGAATCCACCGAGATTATTCGTATGCTCAATGATGACTTTAACGCCTGGGGCGATGCGGCGGTGGATTTCTTTCCAGAGGGCGTCAGCGACGAGATGGGGGCCCTCGATGAGCGCATTTATCACACTTTAAACAATGGCGTTTATAAAACAGGCTTTGCCACTTCACAGGAAGCCTACGAGGAGAGCGTGGGCGAACTCTTTGCCACGCTTGATTTTCTTGAGGAGCATTTGGCGTCGCGACAATATCTGGCAGGCGATGTGTTGAGCGCTTCGGACTGGCGTTTGTTTCCCACATTGATTCGTTTTGATGCGGTCTATGTGGGGCATTTTAAGTGCAATCTAAAACGCATTGCCGACTATACACATCTGCGTCGCTATACGAGAGAGCTCTATCGCTATTTAGGGATAGCCGAAACCGTCGACATCGATCATTGCAAAGCCCACTATTACGGCTCGCATAAAACGGTGAATCCGAGCGGGGTGATCCCCAAAGGGCCTGTTTTAGATTATCTTTAATCTGCTGCGCTCAGGTTTTCGACAACCTTAAAGACATCACCAATAGAAACAAAATCCACCGCCAGAAAGTTAGGTCGCTTGTTGTGTTCATCTTTGCATGCCTGAATGCGTGACGAGAGGACAGCTTCGGTGTTGGCCTCTGTGGCCAACTCTTCGCTGGCGATGGGGTCGGTTAAGAAATGATTCAAAATAAAAAAAGCGTTGTCTGCTTCACCGCGATTCATATCACAATTAAAATCATCGAGGCTTTCGTTGTTCCAATCGGTTTCAAACATATGTTGCCAGATCGGCATATAGCTTGAGGGACTGTCGCTATCTGTGTTGTCGGCAAAAACAAGAATGTTTTGTTCGGCGTTGATCAGCGTTTCTAAGGTCGGCCAGGTTGCCCCCGCGTCATGGGCATAAACGTGATCATCTAAACCCACCTCGTCAAAAACGGCCATGGTGGTGGCACCATCGACATAGGCTTCGAGGATAAAGACAAGCACCTCGTTGGGGTTGTCTTGTAGAAAGCTTTTGAATTTTAAAAGCGCATCGTAGAGGGTGATTTTACCCAGCTCGCAGGAGCCGTGGCACAGATAGGTGTCGCCTTGATAGGTATGGGTATCGAGCATGAAGCCCCGTACCCCGCGCGCAAGTTGATCTTCGAGACTTAAGAGGTGGTTGGGTGCAAACCACTCGTCCGCTTCGTTGGTCATGCTGTTGTGGCTGGTAATCAAGAGCGTTTCGTTGATTGGCTGCCCACAAAGGGAGCTGCTGCCATTACAAAGAAGACTGTCTTCGAGAGTGTCGCAGGCGCTGAGTATAAAGAGTGTGAGCAGCAGAGGCCGTATCAAGGTTGGTGCTTTCAGGGTGGTGGCTCCGCTTGTCGCTTTTAGGGGGTTGAATTGTTGGCCTTGCCCCGATGCAGCACGCGAGCGACGATAGGGGTGAGCAGCACCGTAAGCGCAATACGACCTATTTGGGTGACCTTAAGAAAGACCCAGGTGGCACCTAAGAGGCTTAAGATACCGCCAGGAACCTCTTCGGTGTTGAAGCCCAGTTGTACAGCACCAATAAAGCCTAAGGCGACCAGAAGAAAAATCACCAAATACACGAGCATGGCAATCATGCCGTATTCTTTGATCAGGTTTTCGAGTTTGACTTTCATTTCAGAGGCCTTCTAATGAGAGTGGCTCCTTGGGTCAACCATGAGATGCATTTTAACGAATTATCGGGCCTTTAAATTTAATTCTTTTAAAATCAGTGCCTTAGTCCTGTCGCTCGGGATCGCGCACCGAGCCTTTATCGCTTTGGGCGGCTTGACGGCTCGACGTGACTCCATTATTGCTCGTGACCAGCGTTGGGCGGTTTGAGCCCGACTTTTCAAGGGGAGAAGAGATGAATCAAATCATGAAAAATTTAAGCGTGCTGTTTTTTGCAAGCATTTTAAGCGTGGCTTGTCAGGAACAAGCGACACAAAAAACAACAGAGAAAAAAGCCGAGGCAGCCAAGCCAGCTGCAGCCAAGCCAGCATTGGTTGGTGTGGATATGGCCACAAAGACGGTCAATATTGGTGCCCTTAATGACGAGAGCGGACCAGCAGCGGTTTTAGGCAAGCCTTTTGCTTTAGGTAAGCGCATTCTCGCCAAGCAAATCAATGCCGGCAGCAGCGGTATTCTTCCAGAAGGTTGGAAAATCAACCTGGTGGAAAGAGATCACGGTTATAACCCAGGTAAGTCCGAGGCGGCTTATAAAGAGATTAAGGACAAGGTTCTTTTCTTTGGGACAACTTTCGGTACGCCAAATACTTTGCCTTTGCGACCTTTCTTAAAGCAGGACAATATTGTGGCTTTTCCAGCTTCTTTGTCTTCAGAAATGGCCAACTTTGAGTTCACACCACCGGTTGGTGCTTCTTATGTAAGTGAAGCGCACCGTGCTTTGGATTGGGCTCTGGAAAAAGCCGGCGGCGCGGATAAGCTAAAGGTAGCCATTGTTTATGACCAAACCGATTACGGTAAAGATGGCCATAAGGGTTTGATGGAAGCGGCCAAGTTTCACAAGGTGAACGTTGTTGCCGAGCAAACCATTGCTCCAGGACAAAAGGATTTTACGGCGGTGATTGCGGCGCTAAAGAAAGCCCAAGCCACCCATATTCTTCTTACCGTACTGCCTTCGTCAACCGGACCTATCTTAGGCACCGCGGCAAAGATGAAGTATATGCCAACATGGATGGGAAATACCCCTTCATGGGTTGACCCCTTCTTCGCGCACCCGCAGTTGCCAGCAGCTGTGTTCACCAACTACTACTGGGTGAATTCGATGCCTTTCTGGGGTGAGAAGTTGCCTGGCATGGATAAATTCCTTGATGCTTTTGGTAAGTATGGCAAGGAAATGGGTCGACCAGATTTTTATATCCTGGTTTCCTATTTGCACGGCCTTTCTTCAATGCAGGTGCTGAGCAAGGCCATTGCCGCCAACGACTTAAGTCGTGCCGGTTTCTTAAAGGCGCTTAAGAGCCTTAAAGGTTGGGATGCAGATGGCATGATTAAGCCACAGGATTTCACCAAGATGCCTTATGAAACCACGTCCATGACACGGATCTTGAAGCCAGACTTCACGAAGAAGTCCTGGACCGTGATTGCTGATTATGCCGAGCCAAAGGCTTGGGCTAAGCCAGCAGCCGATGACAAGGCTGAGAAGCCTACAACCCATTAATTATGATTTTGATGAGCATCACCGATGTTGGAATTAAGCGGCGTAGAAGTTGTTTACCACTCGGTGGTGCTCGTCTTAAAGGGCATCTCTCTTAACGTCCCGCAAGGCTCGATTGTTGCTTTGCTTGGCCCTAACGGTGCCGGTAAAACAACCACGCTGCGTGCCCTGACCGGTTTACTCGACATACATGAAGGCCGCATCACCAAGGGGCAGATCCTTTGGCAGGGGCAAAATATTGCCAGCCAAAAAGCCGAATCCATTGTCGCCTCCGGCATCGCGCAGGTGATGGAAGGCCGACGAATTTTCCCCGAGTTAAGTGTTGAAGAAAATTTATTCGCTGGCGCTTCGGGCCGTCCGAAAAAAGACGCGCTTAGCGATATGGAAAAATTCTATGCACGCTTTGCCATCTTAGGGCAGCGGCGCAAACAAATGGCCGGCTATCTCTCAGGTGGCGAGCAGCAGATGTTGGCGATTGCCCGGGCACTCATGGCTAAGCCGAAGCTGCTCTTACTCGATGAGCCTTCCTTGGGGTTGGCACCCAAAATTGTGGCCCAGGTTGGTGAGCTTATTCAAGAGGTCAACAAAGAAGGGGTGAGCATTTTACTGGTCGAACAAAATGCTTCGCTGGCTCTTGATTTGGCGTCTTATGCTTATGTGATGGAGAGCGGCAAGATTGTGCTGGATGGCTCGAGTCAGGAGCTTAAAGATGATAAGGATGTACAGGAATTTTATTTGGGCGTAGGCACCAAGCAAAGCTCTTACCGGGATGTCAAACTTTATCGTCGACGAAAGCGCTGGTTGTCGTAAAATGGCTTTTTTGGATATCCAGAATATTGAACTGAACTTTTCAGGTATTCGCGCCCTTGATGGGGTTTCGTTAGAGGCGGAGCAGGGTCAGCTGGTGGCGGTCATTGGTCCGAACGGGGCGGGCAAAACGTCACTCTTTAATTGCATCTCCGGGATTTACCGGCCGCAAAAAGGTCAAATCAATTTTGCCGGTGAAAACCTTTTGGGGCAGGCACCGCATTGTATTGCTGCTTTAGGGGTGGCGCGGACTTTCCAGAACCTGGCGCTTTTTGACCACTTGACGGTTTTAGAAAACCTGCTTTTAGGTCGCCATCATATCTACAAGACGTCCTGGTGGCAGGATCTGTTTTGGCTTGAGTCGGCGAAAAAGGATGAGATTGTCCATCGGGAAAAAGTTGAAGAGATACTCGAGTTTCTTGATTTAGAACGCTATCGCAAAATGCCGGTGGGGATTTTACCCTATGGGGTCTTAAAGCGTATTGAGCTTGGGCGTGCGCTTTGTATGGAGCCGAAGCTTCTTCTT
>JASMKV010000180.1 GCA_030749035.1 Myxococcota bacterium
CGTTTAATGTCCTCTAAGCTCACGTCATAACCGCTTAAATGCAAAAGGCTGTAGAGCAACATCGAACCGTGCCCTGGTGAGAGAATAAAACGGTCTCGGTTCGCCCAGCCAGGGTTTTTCGGATTATGGGTCAAAAAATCCTGCCACAAAACGTAAGCCGCCGGTGCCAACCCCATAGGTAATCCGGGATGACCTGAGTTCGCGTGTTGGATTGCATCGATGGATAAAGTGCGAATCGTATTAATCGATAAATGTTTTAGACTTAAATCTTCAACTGACATCAATCATCACCCCGTAAAAATTTGCTTAAATAAATCTTTGAGCTCTGTCAAACCCTCTTCAACCGTACTTTTGCAATGGCATCGCAAAACCCTTCGACCATGCTTTTCCAGGGCCCGCATATCACCGGCGGCTTGAGCACTTTTAAGCACCCCGAAAGAATAATCAACCCCTGGAATAGGTAAGTGAACCCCATCAGCACAAGTGAGCTGGATAAACACACCATTGTTGGCGCCACCCTTATGCAATTGGCCCGTCGAATGTAAAAAACGTGGACCATAACCTAAAGTCGTCAACCAGCCACCGCCTGAACTTAAGGTACGACGCAAGTCAGCCAAAACGAAGGCCTCTTGCTCCGCATAAGAGAGATAAGCCAACAAACCGATAAAATCATTGGGTTCCGCTTGGCCCACAAAAGCCCGCAGGACATCGAGTACCGCACCGGGCTCTGCGACCAATCCCCAATCGAGTGTGCCATAAAGTTCGAGATGTTCTGAAGAAGCCAAAACGGGTTGCGTGCGAAGTCGACCTTCGCTCGCGTATTCGGCAAGAATTTCCTGGGTCAGCATCTTACTTTCGGTCACATTGGGCTCATCAAAAGGGTTCACTTCGAGAAAAAATCCGGCCAGCGCGGTGCCCATCTCCCAACGAAAAAACTCCGCGCCCAATTGGTGTGGCGCCTTGACCTCGATGGTCAGTAAAGGTGTGCCATTTTGCATGTTCGCTTGATGCTTTTGTCGTATCGTCTCTAACTCTTGCGCATCCCCTATCGCGACAATACATCTGTCGCGCTGTGTTGCAGCAAAAGTGTCAAGCTCAGCGCCCGCAACCGGAATAACACCCTTACCTTTTTTACCTAAGCTTTCCGCCACCAACTGTTCAATCCAAAGTGGAAAACACTTCAAGGAATCACCGACCTCTAAACAAAGTTTGTCACGCCCAGAGCGATGCGCAGCGGCCATAAACACCGCCAGTTCAAGCCCCGGGTTCTCTTCGACATCGATCTGACAAGCTTTAAGCATTAAATCCACATGTTCGGCATAAGCCTTGAAATCGATGCCCAAACAAAGGGCTGGGAAAAAGCCAAAATGCGACAGTGCTGAGTAGCGCCCGCCAATATCCGCCGGGTTCTCTAAACATTGGGCAAAACCATCACGCTTGGCCAAAGCCACCAATGATGTTTGTGGATCGGTGATCGCCACAAATTTGGTTTTTGCATCGGCAAGGCTGCGACAGTAGGCATAGAGCGAAAGGGCTTCAATGGTGCCACCAGATTTAGAAGCCAGAACAACAATCGTCTTCGACCAATCCAGGTCTTGGGTCATACGTTCTATCGTTAACGCATCGGTCGTATCCAACACGTGGACGTTTAAGCCTTGTGTGTCCTCGACAAAAACCTCGGCAAGCACCAGCGGGCAAAGGCTTGAGCCTCCCATGCCAAGCAACAAAACATCGCGATAGCCCGCATCGCGTGCCGTATTCACCCAGGCCTGCACGTCGCCAAGCGTACCAGCGACACGTTCCAGCGAATCGAGCCAGCCCAATCGATGGGCTATCTTTTCCTGCGTGTCTGCATCACTGCTCCACAAGGTGGTGTCTTTTTGCCAAAGACGCTCGACAAGTTTGTGCTGCTTGGTTTGCGTCAAAACGTCATCAAAGACGCAGGAGAAATCCTCGCCCAAAGAAATAAGTGATGTTTCTGCTAATTCTACCATCGATTGACCTTATACTTACGCCCCTTAATGCAGCATGGCGCCGAACAAAACCCTAAAATGAGCAATTTTAAGAGAAATTACTGGGCTCCTTTGTATACCAACCCTTGCTTTTTACCTTCAGCTGCTTTAGCAGCACAAAGGTCGAAGGAAGTGCCATGTTCAGATTTATACGCCGTCTTATCATTTCTGTTTTTGTGAGTATCTTCTTACTCATTGTCCTCATGTTTTTTCTTGAACCCATGCTGAGCCCGCAAGTTCCCCCAAAAAGCATTTTGCATATCAAGCTCAGCAAAGCCTTAAGCGAATCCACGGGGCCGCAGCTTTCTGCGCTTTTTAGCGATGGCGGGAGCTTGAGTCTGCATGAGATGACCTCTGCCATTCGCCATGCGGCCAACGATGATCGGGTGTTAGGCATTGTTCTGGATGTTCAGGCCATGGAGTTTGCATTAAGCCAGGTACAAGAAATTGAAGAAGCCATGAAAGTCTTTCGAGCCACCAACAAACCCTCATGGGCTTATTTGGAAACTGCCGGAGAATTCTCAAGTGGAACGATGGCTTATTTGCTGGGGCTTTGCGCTGACAAAATGATGTTGGGCCCGGTGGGCGATCTCAACCTGGTGAACGCCCGCGCGCAAGTGCCGTTCTTTAAAGAAACTTTGGACCGTTTAGGCATAGAGCCCACTTTTGAAAAACGTCACGCCTATAAAAACATGGCCAACACCTTTACCCATACCGCATTTAGCCCTGAGCATCTTGAAGCACTCAAAGGCTTGGTCGACGACTTACAAAACACCATCGTCACCCAAATTGCAGAGCGCCGTCAAATCACTCGTGAAGAAGTGCTCAAGTGGTTTGCACAAGGTGTCATCACCGCCAAAGATGCGCACGCCAACGGGCTCGTGGATGCACTGGGCTATTTCGATGAAATTTATGCCCAACTTCCGATGCCGGAGATGGAAGACGATCACTGGCTTAGTGCTTCGGAATATTATTTCGCCTTGAAAGCTAAAAAAGAAGGACCACACTTCGCCCTCGTCCTGGCCGATGGTCAAATCATGCGTGGTCAAAGTGTCGATGACCCTTTTGGTGGTCAGCAAACGGTGGGCTCGAGCACCATCTCAAAAGCCCTGCGCCAGGCCCGTAAAGATGAGGTTAAAGGTGTGCTCCTACGCGTCAACTCCCCTGGGGGCTCTTATCTGGCCAGCGATATTATCCGTCGCGAAATCATGCTCACACGAAAAGCGGGTATCCCGGTCGTCACCTCCATGGGCAGTGTGGCTGCATCGGGTGGCTACTTTATCGCCATGGCTTCGGATCATATTGTCGCCAACCCCACCAGCATCACCGGCAGCATCGGTGTTTTGGCCGGACAATTTTCCATGCGCGCGTTTTTGCATAAATGGTTTGGCATCAACTTTGACAGCTACAGCAGTGGACCCCAGAGCCCTGCGGCCACCGCTTGGCTCGATCCACCTGATGCTGGGCGCAAAAAAATGATGAAAGAAAGTCTCGACCGCATTTATCAAGATTTTGTACAAAAAGCCGCCGATGACCGTAACACAAGTTTTGAACAACTTCATACCGTCGCCCAAGGCAGAGTCTGGACTGGGCAACAGGCGCTTGCCCATGGTTTGATCGATTCGGTTGGGGATATGCGCTTTGCCGTCGATAAACTCAAAGCCCTGGCAAAGGTCGCGCCCGAACAAGATCCCATCCTGAAATATTATCCCGCCCCCAAAACGCCTTTAGAAATGATTGCTGAAAATTTACCTCTGCAAAGCCAAACCCATGCGTGGTCAGGACTCCAACACGCGGTCAAAACCGCCATACACGAGGCTCAAAGACCCAAAGTGCTGCTCGCCCCCAACCTCAACATCCACTAAGCAACTGAAATTATACATGTTTATTGAGACGATCCCCCTTAAGCAACTCAATGTTGAGAATAGCTTTCATTATCATTATTATCATGTTAGACTGGCGTTGATGATTGTATGTTTATGTGAAGCTGTCTCAGACCGAAAAGTTAAAAGGCTGGCCCGTCGCGGTGTCGACAACCTTAACGATATGGCCCGCTCCTGCGGTGCTGGCTCGCAATGTGGGTCCTGCCACAAAGATTTACATAAGATAATCAACCAACATCGTACTCTTGACAAGAGCCCACTCTCCCGGCATGGCCTCATAACGGCATTGCCACAACTTGGCTAATTGCCCATACATTTACTTTTTATATCGATTAAAAGGAGCAAAACATGCCCAAGAGCGTGACCTCGCAAAGTGTCGTACGGGTTCTTAACGAAGTCCTCTGCGGGGAACTGACCGCCATCAATCAATACTTCCTGCATGCGGAGATGTGCGGCGACTGGGGCTTTACGCGCTTGCACAACATCGTTCGTAAAGAATCCATCGAAGAGATGAAACATGCCGAATCGTTGATCGAGCGCATTCTTTATTTGGGCGGCATCCCCAACGTGCAAAAGCTCGATAAAATCAACATCGGTGAGACAGTCAAAGAACAACTCCAATCTGATTTAGCCTTAGAAAATCTTGCGCTCCCAAGACTCAACAAGGGCATCGAAGTCTGCCGGGAAGAAAACGACAACGGCACCAGACATCTGCTCGAAGATATTCTGCGTAACGAGGAAGAACATGTCGATTGGCTCGAAGCTCAATTGGAACTCATCAGCCAAGTCGGCGAAGAGAATTATTTGGCCCAACAAATCGTCGAAGAAGACTAAAGAGGATAGAAACGATGAAAAAAGCTCGATGGCAACAACGGATAAGCAATATCTTCCTGGCCCTGGTGCTCTTTTTGGGTGCCCACGGCTGCGGGGAAGAAAGCTTAGGCAAGACATTTATTCCCGACCCCAAGCCTGAGCCTGAAGAGGGTGATTTAATCCCGGTGGCGGTTGGTGATACGGCGCATTTTTTCTTTGCCTTGAGCTACAAACCGATAACATCCCAGACTGAGAGCGGCTCCACCGAGGGAGAAATTCAAAAAGTTGGCAATCTTTGCCTGAAGGTCACCGACGTTCAAGACACGGCAACAGAAGATTATACCGAAGCCAGTGAAACCAAAATCATCGCCGACACCCGGGTTGTGGGCACTGCCGGTTCCGCAGCGATTGTCACCACACCCAGTGAGATGAGTGGGGCTGATGTTGATGCGATCTTTGCTGAGTCCTGGGTAGAAAAACTGCTTGTCCCCAGTGTCGATAATGGGATGTCCACAGCGACAAGCAAAACCTACAACACCCGCAACGCACCGCGTCCGTCAACACAGCTCGATTTAGGTAATTTGCCTTTTTTCGATGTGCGTAGGACTGAGGATTTGAGTTGGGGCGGCTGGGATACCTCTCAAGAAGGCAATAAGACTTTTACCAACGACCTTTTTGTATATTTTACCGAAACATTTCTTGCGAACGAACCTGGCTTCTACTCGGGGACAAACTTTGAACAATCCAGTAAAGCAGGTTTAAGTTGTGAGGAATCCGACGCCAGCGATGGTGAATGCCCAAGCCAAGCAGGCTGCTACAGAAATGCCAGTGGTGTATGCATTGGCCTCTACACGATTGGGATTGCCTGGAACCACACCCTCAGCACTGGACCCCAGGCCTCAAAACCCGTCACCCATCGTATTCTTTTTGAATATACACTCGATGGCATTCTAAGCGCGATAACAGAATACATCTTGCCGCAACAAAGTGTTGTGCAAAACCCGGAAGCGTATCACAATCAATGCCAAGCGAATGCTTCAGATGAGTTCTGTTTTACGACAAGTATAATG
>JASMKV010000181.1 GCA_030749035.1 Myxococcota bacterium
TGCAAAAGTATTGAAGGCCTATAAATTACGACTTACAGTTATTCCCCTTTTGCTCTTTTTAGTGACGTGGTCAAGCTATCCTCTCTATGTGGTCCTTCTTGTCGTCGTTGTCTTCTGGGACATCTATCACACCAGCATGCAAAATTTTGGCCTCTGCCGCATTTATGACGCAAAAAAAGGAAATGACCCACACATGGGTCGACGCCTGGACCTCTGGCTAAATCACCTCATCTATATTGGTCCAATCTTTTTTGGGCTGAGCTATTCAACCTTGACGGATTCATTTTTGCAGTTGGGCAACATAGGGTGGAAATGGCCAGTCACGTTTGTCGCTACTCTGGACGAGGTTCAAAGTGCATTCAGCCTCATTGTGTTACTTGCGGGGGTGCTCTTTATACCGCTCTACATCCTCGGCTACTGGAAATTGATGAAGCACGGTTATATTGTTTCATCCTCTAAGGTTTTCTTGCTCATTTCGACCGCCATCACCACATTTTGTGCTTGGACCCTCATGCCGCCCATGCAAGCACACTTTGTCGTGAATTTTTTCCACGGCCTGCAATATTTTGCGCTTGTCTGGTGGATCGACCGTAAATCCTTTTCACGATTTGTGGGTGGAAATACTGGCCTTACCTTAGCACTCTACGTTGTGCCACTTATCGTTCTGGGCTGCGCCTATCGATTTGCACGGGTTCTACCCAGCGACTACCAAGTCATTTATGCATTTTTTATTTGTGTCTCCTTAGTGCATTTTTGGTTTGATGGCTTTATTTGGTCCGTACGCAAGCGCGCGGTTTAAGTCCAAAGAGCCCAGGTGCCGAAAAACTTTCCGAGTGCCGACTTTTGGTCTAAACTTGTTTTATGCATCCCTGTATTCTTGATTTTCTCGACCATTTGGCCAAAGAACGCCGCTACAGCCCAAACACCATCCGCGCCTACAAGAATGATTTGCGCCGGCTATGGGACTTCGCCAAAGAACGTCGACAAAAAGACCCGAAACGTTGGGATTTGGACCTGCTTCGTGCACATCTGGCGCGATTGCGCACACCCCAGGGCAAACCCTTAAGCGCCAGCTCTTTAGCGCGCAAACAGAGTACTCTGCGAAGCTTCTACGAATGGTTGGGCATGCTTGAACCTCTTGAAAAAAACCCTGCCGCCCAACTCGAAACCCCCAAACGCCCTCAACTCCTCCCCAGGGCACTCGACGCGGATGCGGTCTTGGCCCTGGTCAAACCACGGGAGTCGGATGATCCTAAAGTCCTTCGGGATCATGCCGCCCTGCTTTTGCTTTACGGCCTGGGCCTACGCCTGGCGGAGCTTGTCGAATTGAAAGTCGACAATCTGAGCTTGGCACAAGGCGAGGCGCGGGTTTGGGGTAAAGGCGGCAAAGAACGCATCGTCCCCATCCCCAAAGGCTGCTGTCCCGGGCTTGAGCGCTATATGCCCTGCCGAGAACCGCGATCCCCCTACTTCCTGACCGGTCGAAAGGACAAGGCCATTTCCGCACGCACCATCGCCCGCGCCGTGGAGCGCTCGGCATTAAGTATCCTTGGTTTTCATGTCACGCCACACCAGCTGCGCCACTCCTTTGCCACCCACCTTCTTGCCGGCGGCGCCAACCTGCGGGAAATTCAATCGCTCTTAGGACACGTCAATCTCACCACCACCCAGCGCTATACCAAAGTTTCTGCCGAACGCCTTTTTGCGCTCTACGATCAGGCACACCCTCGCTCTTCGTAAACCAATGTGTTATAAAAGAAGGATGGCAGAAAAGATTTTATGGCATTATCATCGTAAAGGCTGAACCTCATGTATTCGCGCCGAACAGTTTGTTGCGGCCAATCAAATTGAGGTCAAAGAAACCGTTCCCGCCAGTCAAAAACTCCAGGCGGCGGACGCAAAGAAAATTTTAAAAGACGCCGACACACTCTGGGTGGCCAAAGGCAAAAAGGTTGCCGAGTTTAACACGCTCGAGGTCAACAATGAGATGGTCAGTGCCATGCTTGGACCGACCGGCAATCTGCGGGCACCTACATTGATTATCGGTAAAACTGTCGTCGTCGGTTATAACGCTGAGCTTTACGAAAACATCTTTTCCTAGAGCTTGAGCCAGGTTGCCTGCAAGGGTTCTTTCACCGAAATGGTGTAGAGGGCTCTGCGGTTACGCACCTCGTCGACCTCATCAGCTGTGCCGACCGCTAAATGGGTCTCACCAAATCCCGTATATAAAACATCCAACTTAAAACCGTGGGCACGGAAATAAGCGGCAATAGCCTTGGCCCGCCGCAAAGAAAGCGCTTTGTTCATGGCAGGCGTCCCCACCGTATCGGTATGGCCACTGATGTAGAGCTTGATCGGTATGATGGCACCATAACGTCGTACCGCTGTGCCCACATCGGCAAGCGCACTTTCAAGCTTGGGCTTTTCTGTCTCTTCGATATCGGCGCGACCAGAGGCGAAAACCACATCCTGATGCGGGATATCCAATTGCCATGGAAAAAGGTCGATGCCCGAATAAAAACCATGGCGGTCGTAACACACCAAACGTATCTTTAAGACCACCGCATCTGCCTTAGGCTTTTTAAAATGGACCGCAAGCCAGGTCCCGGCCGGCTCTCCAACAAAACGCTCCTGGCCACTTATCTGCGGGGCACCATCGAAAGTTACATCGTATTGGCAACGACCAGCCGCCTCTGAAAGGGTCAGCTCAACTTTACCCTGCTGCACATCCATGCGTGCGTAAGGCACGACAATCTTCAACGGTGCGACGACCTCAACGCCGAACGCAAGCGGCATCTCCCCCGTTCCTCCGTCACTAAAACTGACCTTTAATCTCCCCACATAGTTCGATTGCCCAATGGATGCATCAAGCTCAACCTCCAAGGTCTTGCCCTTTTTTAGACCCCGCCATGTTTTGTGCACTTTGTCTTTGGGTGATTCGATCTCTAACTTAAGAACATTGACGTCACGGTGAATCTTGATGAGCAGCCTTGGCTTCTCCTGGCCTTGTAATACTTTGGAACGGATCTCCAAATCCACATCATTGGCGGCAAGAAGCGTCTGCGCATAAGAGACACCGAAAACCAAAAAGAGCATGAAGAAGAAACGCTGTTGAGACATTATATTTCCACAAATAAAAAAGCCTTCAGGCTTTAAGAGCGAGAAGGCTTTAATGCAAGTATCTTCTCTACGAAATTATGAGCCATCGACATTGATGTTGATCACGCGACCTTCCACATAACCATAAGGTCCCGCCGAGCCATCGGGCCAAGCTTCAACTTTGGTGATGCCATTTTGCAATGGGAATGAAATGTTTTGCGCCGTACAATAATCCCCATTGGCTTTGATGCCACCCATGGTCTGCTTTGTGCCATCGGGAAGGGTCACTCGGATGTTATACACGTTTTCTTGTGCAAATTTATCGGCTTCTTTGGTGTGTCCACTGACCGACATCAGCACCGTCAAATCCATCGTGCCATCTTTGGGCGCTTTAGAAACAGTCGCTTCCTGGGCCTTGCCCGTCCCATAACTGAAACTCTGTACATGCATCTTCGCATTGTGGGCGACAATATGGGTCATCGATGCCACGCCATCTTGAGCATCTTGCGCCATTTCTTTTTTGAGCCATCTGGCCTCTTTGGGGAGCTTGGCCACGCGTGGTGCCAGAGGTCCTGTCGAAATCTGTGCTGCCTGCGGTTGCGTACTTTGGGGGGTTCCCCATGCATAACGTCTTAGAGCTTGAAAAAAACCTGGCATGCTCGCCTCCTACATTCTGTGGTTACAGTTATTCTCGGCAATTTAGCCCACCTGGTTGCGTCACTTTGACGCCCTCCGGAGAATGCCTCTAAGCCGCTGTTTTTGGAGGAGAAAAGCAGGCGTTATTGGGTCAACAAAGCGACCGTCTCGATATGGGTGGTTTGTGGGAACATTTCAATCGCTTTGATGTTTTTAAGCGTATAACCCACCTCGCCTAAGGTCTTACAATCTCTGGCAAAAGTCGCTGGGTCACAGGAGACATAAACGATACGCTCAGGACGCTCCTGGGCCAAGCGCTTAACTGCCGCCGCCGCACCGGTACGCGGCGGGTCAAGCAAAACCACATCCCAAGGCCCGGAATTCTCTTCTAAAGCCGCAAGATCATCGAGAACCAGAACATCGTTGCTTAAGCCCATGGTCCGCAGATTCCGTTTGCATAAAAGAGCCGCACTCGGATTGATTTCGCTGGCGGTGAGTTCTGCCCCCTGGCGGGCCAGGCTGGTCGAAAAATTGCCAATCCCCGCATGCAATTCCAAAACCTTCGGCTGCGTCTCAGGGCGCACAAAATCGCTCACCGTCTCAATCAATTTATCATTGGCGACAGGAAAAGCTTGGGTAAACAAACCTGGTTCAAAAAACAGGTCGAAGTTTTGTGCCTGCGCATGGTCATAGCGCAAAAGCAACTTGCCCAAGCGACGTTGTTGCACACCGTTTGAGATTTCGATGCCAATGAGATTTTCAAGCGGTAAAGCACTGAACAAATCTCTGCAAGGCTCAACATCACCTTGCGCATCGAAAAATGCTGCAGCCTTACCATCTCTTCTCGAGTAAACAATTTCAATTTCGTGCAAACCAACACTGCGGGGCAAATCGACAATCAGTTTTTCGATGCTGTGGGCTGTATTCAAAAGTTCTGGCCATAGGACCGGACAATCCTTCAAAGCGATAAGTCTATGGCTCTTCCGTGCAAAAAAGCCCAAACGCCAGCGGTTGTTACGCCAACGACAATGGAGCCGAACACGATGTCGATAATGCCAGCCATCACCGACCTCGATGATGGGGCCTAAGAGTTCTTCTATCTCAACGCCACCAATGCGCCGAATTGTCTCAACAATACGTCGGCA
>JASMKV010000182.1 GCA_030749035.1 Myxococcota bacterium
GGCTGTCCCCAAATCAGGCTCCAACAAGATCAGCACGACAGGTATCTGCATCAACATGACGTGATAGAGCAAACTTGTCTGCTCCTGGACCTTTTTCCGCTGTCGCCTCGCTAAAATAACGGCCAACAGCATGACACTTGATAGCTTCGCAAATTCAGAAGGCTGAATACCGAATCCAAAGAAAACAATCCAACGCCGCGCACCGCTTACCAAATGGCCGACTCCCGGAATAAGCACCAAAACAAGCAAGACAAGAGTGACAATCCAAAACTCTAAAGCACGCCGGTACAACCATTCCGTCCGGGCACGCGCAAAAAAAGCCAAGCACAAAAGCCCTAAACCAATCCATGTGATCTGCTTAGTCAAGAAGTGTTCTGCATCACCGTATTGGCGACCAGCAAAAACACTGCTGCTGCTGTAAAGCGTCAAGAGCCCCAGGCCCAAAAGCAGGAACACTGGAGTCAGTATAAAACCATCGTGCAAATCAAATCGATCTTGCCAGGTTGAAGACGAATTCTTTCTCGAACTCTTTGTTGAGCCTTCTTTTTTACGATTTGATGTCATCGTTTTCCCCTGATTCTAATCGTCGCCCAGCCAACAAGAGAACTCTCTCCTTAAAAAAAGTTCCGCGCTGTGCATAATCCGTAAATTCATCAAAACTTGAGCACGCTGGTGCCAACAAGACAGCTTCTCCATCCCCTGCATTTCCACAAGCAGCTTCAATGGCCTCTGCAAGCGTTTCATATAGGTCCAATTTAATTTTATCCTTAAACGCTTCTGCAAATTCAAATCGCGCCTCTCCAAAAGCCAGGACTTGTTTCACCCCCGAAGCCAAAGCGTCGACGAGGTGCTCATAGCCGCCACCTTTACTTACGCCACCAACCAACAAAAGTGTTGGCTTGCACATGGCTTCGACCGCAACAGCCGCTGCGTGATCATTGGTGGCTTTTGAGTCGTTATAGAAGTCGACACCTGAGAACTCTCCAACGAACTCCATACGATGTTCCAGGCCCTCAAACGAGTTCATCGCCGTTTCTAATTTTTGCGACAACGATTTTTCGTTTGGAAACAGTGCAGCGCATGCCAAACAAGCTGCTGCCGCATTCTGCATGTTATGTGTCCCTTGTAGATTTAAGGATTTCACGTTCATCTCATCAAGACCTGAGAAGTCATTGACTGGAATAAGTTTTGTTCCCTCAATCAATAGTCCAGGGCCGGGTATCGATGCCCTATGCTGCCCAAACCACAACACCGATGCGGAAGATGCTTGGGCCATTTTCGACACAACAGGACAATCCGCATTCAAAACAGCATAACCCTCATCGCTAAGATTACGAATAAGCGTTGCCTTCGCATCCACATAGGCTTCAAATGAGTCGTAACGGTCACCATGATCAGGGCTTACGTTCAACACGACACCCACATGCGCGGCAAAGCGATAAGCCGTTTCCAACTGAAAGCTCGAAAGCTCAGCAACAACGACATCCGCATCATCACCGCTGTCTCGCCACTCAATTAAAGGTTGACCATAATTTCCACCGGCAAAACCTTTTCGGCCAAGCGCATGCAGAAGATGCGCCTCTAAGGCGACTGTCGTGCTTTTTCCATTCGTCCCCGTCACGGCTATTGTTGGTGTTTCATGCGCATCGAAGAGTTCAAGTTCACCACATATGGGTTTGTTTTGGCTGAAAAAACTTGTGAAAAGCGTTTTCCGCGGGTCGACCCCAGGCGAGAGAAACAAAACATCAACAGCATTAAGGTGGTCATTGTCTACAGGGCCCACGGCACATTCAATGCCCGCTTCTTCAAGCTCGGAATGATAAGGCGATTGACCTTCTTCGAATCCGATCACGCGATATCCTGCATGCTTGAGATGCATGGCCATCGCTCGCCCAGAAACGCCCAGCCCGAAAACACCCGCGCAATGTTCTGAAGGACGCATTCTAATTTTTTCCCAAGCGGCTAACATTTCTTTCCTTTTCTTCATAACCTTAACGTAACTTCAAACTCACCAAACTCAGCAGTGCCAATACAATCGACATAATCCAAAACCGAACGATAATTTTTGGTTCGGGCCATCCTTTCAACTCAAAATGATGATGTATGGGCGCCATTTTAAAAACACGTCGTCCTGTCGTCTTAAAACTGACAACCTGTGTGATCACACTCAAGGCTTCGACCAAAAAGACACCGTGCACAATTGCACTTAAGAATTCATTTTTAGTCAACACCGCGATGGCCCCTAAAGCACCGCCAAGGGCCAACGAACCAACATCCCCCATAAAGACTGAAGCCGGGAAAGTATTAAACCAAAGAAAACCAACCCCAGCACCTGCAATCGCGGCACAGAGAACCGCCAGCTCACCACTGCCCTCAATATAGGGGATATTTAAATATTGAGGGATGTTGAAATCGACCCAAGAACCATCGACATTGAATTTCAAGACCAAGCCCGACAAATAAGCCAAAACAAGAAATGTCACCGAACTCACAATCGTCGGCCCAATCGCCAAACCATCCAGACCATCCGTTAAATTGAGCGCATTCGAAGTCCCCATGACCACCAAAAAAGCAAAGGGCAAATAAAACCAACCAAGCTCTGGATGAAACCACCGGATTGAAACAAAAGGCAGCGACAAACGCGTATCAAGACTGACTGGATTTCCAATAAAGCCTTGCGCTGAACTCCAAAAAAGCAAGCTCACAAGGACCAGAACCAACAATTGCAGAAGCAATTTCCAACGCCCTGCCAATCCCTTTGAATCACGCTTCATGATTTTTCGGTAGTCATCAACAAAACCAATCAAGGCGAATCCAACAAGAACCCCGAGCACGGACCAAACATACATATTCGCAAGGTCAGCCCACAACACGGTGCAAATCACCACCGTCAAAACAATGAAAAGTCCACCCATGGTTGGCGTGCCCACTTTTTTCTGATGCTGCTCAGGCGTATCCTCACGCACATTCGAAAGACCACTTTGCTGCCGGCGAAGTCGTTCAATAAAACCTGGGAAAAGCCACATGAAAAGTAAAAGTGCCGTCAGAGCTGCCGCTGGAATTCTAAACGAAGGATAGCGGAACACATTTAAGAAACCAAAACGATGCATCTGCCATGTTGCCAGCAAATAAAACATTACGCTTGCCCCCTAAGCAGGCCATCAACGATGCGCTCCATCTTCATTCCCCGTGATCCCTTGACCAAAACCCAATCGCCTTCCCTCAAAAAGTCATCAAGAAAAGTCTTCGCATCTTCAACATTCTCAAAGGCGTGCGCATCCACCCCTGCTGCCGAAGCACCGGCCGCAAGATGCTCTGAAAAACCACCAACAGCCACCAAGGCATCAAACGCATGCTGGGCAAGCGCTCTACCGACCTCAACATGTTCAGCATTGCTCTCCTCACCAAGCTCATACATATCCCCAAGAACGGCGACTCGGCGATTCGCTGGGAGTTGGGCCAGAGTCATAAAAGCTGCCTGCATCGATGCAGGATTCGCGTTGTAGGTGTCATCAACAACAACGAGACCCTTAGCCTCTATTTCTCTAATTTTGAATCGCCCTCCTGGAACCTCTACACGCTCAAGTGCTTCGACCGTGCGCTCCCCGGGCACTCCTGCCGCCAGGCCGACCGCTGCTGCCGAGGCTGCATTCAAAGCGTGATGATAGCCGACCAGAGGCAACCGCAAATCGAAAGACGTGCTTTCAATACGTAATCTTGCATACGTCGCATTTTGTGCCACACGCACATCAGAGATCTGAACGTCACATGTGTTACCAAAACCAAAATTGATTTGTTGTTGCCCATGCAGATACGACGCACAGATGCTCTTAATGAGTGGATCTTCACGGTTGATGATGGCAATTGCATCTGTGTTGAGTTGTTTGAATAACTCACCCTTGGCTTTGGCCACACCTTCAATAGAACCAAGCCCGGCCAAATGCACCCCGGCCACATTTGTAATAAGTGCAATGGTGGGTTCTGCGATTTGGGTTAAGCGCTCAATTTCACCGGGAACATTCATGCCCATTTCTAAAACAGCAGCATTATGATGTGCCTCAAGTTCAAATAAAGTCAGGGGCAAACCAATCAAGTTGTTATAATTACCAGAGGTGCGCAAGACATCGAATTGTGTCGATAAGACCTCAGCAATCATTTCCTTTGTGGTGGTTTTGCCATTCGAACCGGTCACGGCGACCACTGGCCCCTGCATATGCGAACGCACATGCGCAGCCATCTCCCCTAAACTCGACAAAGCATTTTCAACAACAAGCTGGGGTACGGCTGGATCAACATCGCACTCTTGCTCTACCACAAGAGCGCATGCACCATGTTCAAGTGCTTTTTGTAGAAAATCGTGCCCATCAAAGTTTTCACCGCGCAAAGCGACAAAAAGAGCTGATGACGGCAGTGTACGGCTATCCGTACTGACTGCCGTCACATCAATGGGAAGCTCCCCTCCTATGACCTTTGCCTCGGCAGCTCGCGCAAGCTCACCGAGATCCATTCGTAACATCATCTTCCGCCTTCAATATCCTTACGCTAAAACGTGACCCCTCCGTCCGTCTTCGCGTATGTTTTCATCATTTCCTCAATTTGGTTTTGCCCACACATCGAGACCCTTTTTGGCCTCACTGGCATCATCAAAAGTTAAATTCTCGCCTGCAATGGTTTGAACAGATTCGTGGCCTTTACCGGCAATCAACACGATATCTTCGCTCTTGGCCTCCGCAATCGCTTCCATAATCGCCAAACGTCTGTCTAAAACAATATGGTATGCACTACGCTTCTTAGCCTCAGCTTCTTTGAAACCTTCTTCAATCTCTCGTGCTATCGCCATAGGCTCTTCAGATCTCGGGTTGTCATTGGTGATCCATGCTTTATCGGCATAACCCGAGACAATACGGCCCATCTCTGGTCGCTTCGCCTGATCCCGATCACCACCACAACCAAACACACAGTAAATCTTGCCCGTTGAAATTTCCGAAATGGTCTTCAGTGCCTTTTCTAATGCATCAGGCGTATGCGCATAATCGATAAGCACAAGAGGTTCTCCATCCCGATTGACACGCTGCATTCTTCCTGGGATCTGAGGCGCTTCTAAAAGAGCCTCTCTAATCGTCTCGTTGGGTATATGCAGTGTCTGTGCAACAGCAAGGGCAACCACCATATTATAAAGATTAAAGCGACCAATGAGCGGGCTCTCAAGTTCAAGTCGCCCTTGAGGTGTATGCACTTGAGCATGCATTCCATCTGCAGACATGCGCATCGACTCAACATAAAAATCGGCTTGGCGATTATCGAGTGCATAACTCAAAGCGCCATCAATATTTAGTTTTTGCCCCCAAGCATCATCGATATTGATCAGGCAGGTCGCGTTATCTTTTAGGCGCTCATCAAACAGGCGTCGCTTCGCCATAAAATAGGCTTCCATATCTTCGTGATAATCGAGATGGTCATGGCTCAAATTGGTAAAGATAGCGATATCGAAAGAAGTCCCACTCACCCTGTGCTGCTCAAGCGCATGCGAACTCACCTCCAGAACGGCACATTCGATGTCATCATCAACCATCGCCCGTAGAGTTTTCGCCAAATAAAGTGCATCAGGTGTCGTTAAGCCTGAGTGCATTTCTTTTCCTGCCCATCGACACCCCAGAGTTCCAATTTGTCCAACCTTCTTCTTGGCAAAACTCAAGATATGCGCAACCAAAAATGTCGATGTTGTTTTTCCATTTGTCCCGGTGACGCCCACCATCGTTAATTTTTCATCCGGCTGCTGATAAAACCGGCACGCAATCTGCGCCAAAGTCTGCTTCGAGTTTTTTGCCACAATCTGTGTTGGTGCAATGCCTTCTTCTGCGGACTCACAGAGAATCGCGCTGGCCCCCTGGTCACAAGCCGCAGAAATAAATTGGTGGCCATCGAATTCTTCACCACGCAAAGCCGCAAAGAGTGTCCCTGCAGAGACTTGCCTTGAATCGGCACTGATGGCGCTGATGGCGACATCGTCTCCGATGATAGTCACCGGCATATCTGCAAAAAGTTCCTGCACCTGCACCACTGCTCCTATTGCGCTAATTCCAAGAGTAAATGTTCTTCATGTCCAAAGGGGCTGCCGGCACTGGGTACCTGGCGAACAACAAAACCACCTCCATGCACTTCCAACGGCATCGTCAACTTGTTCACATTGAGTTTCACTAAAGCTTCTTTAAGCGTCAAACCGCCAAACGACGGCACCGTTCCCGCCTGTGTCTGAGAACTGAGTTCTTTAAGTCTTTGAGAGACAATATTGGCACGCACCGTCTCGTGTGCATCGAAACCTTGCTCGGCAATGCTCAAGGAATCACCATTGGGGACGACACCTAAGCGTCTCATGGTTGACTCCGCAATCTCTGCAAAAACCGGAGCAGCAACTTGTCCACCTGAATGTTGCCCCACCGGTTCATCGACCACGACCACAATCACCACTTTGGGATTCTGCGCAGGCACAAATCCGGCAAAGTTGGCCACAAATTTATTGTCACTATACCCACCCGCAACGGTGTCGATTTTTTGCGCGGTACCTGTTTTACCGGCCACACGATAACCCGGGATCTGTGCTCGCCAACCCGTGCCCGACTTTGACGTTGCCGCCTCTAACATAGGGACCAAAGCCTCTACGGTGGAGCGACGAAAGACCCGGCGCTCATCGGCGCGAGGCGTCATCGGTTCTTTGCCATCGGCATATTCCATACGTTGAATTAAACGCGGAGCACGATACAAGCCGCCACTGGCCAAAACACGATAGGCCGAAGCCAACTGCAATGCATTGAGTGCAATACCGTGACCAAATGCAACAGTCGCCGTGGTGATTTTCGGCCAGTGTACCCCAGCAGGCATCATACCCCGAACCTCGCCGACAAATTCGACGCCTGTGCGCACACCAAAACCAAGTTTCTTTAAGTCCTTGCTTAAGTGCTTCGCACCAAGGTCTAAAGCGATTTTTGCCGTACCAATATTTGACGATTTCGCCAAAATATCACTGATGTTCAAATCGCCATGCGCATGGGTATCACGAATCGTATGCTTGCCTATTTTATAATTTCCTTGCTCACAAAAGATTTCGCTACTCGGTTCAATCTTGTGAGCGTTCATCGCCGAGGCCACACTAAAAGGCTTCAGGGTGGAACCCGGCTCAAAAATATCGGTCAAAACTCGATTTCGCCGGTGTTCTGCCGGCGCATCTGAATATTTATTGGGATTAAAAGATGGCTCAACAGCCATCGCCAGAACTTCTGCGCTATCCACAGCTAAAACAACCGCCAAGCCTGATTTTGCATTTGTCTTTTCAACCGCCTTGCGCAATGCATTTTGCGCAGCATGCTGGACCTGTAGGTCAAGCGTAAGGTAAACACTCGCACCTTTACTCTGCCGTTCTGGATCCAGGAGACCTGGCAAGAGGGCCCGACCACGCGCATCGCGTACAGCCATCACAACCTGTGGCTCGCCACCCAAAGTATCATCCAAAGACTTCTCAATACCTTCTAAGCCTTTCGCATCTATCCCCGAAAAGCCCAAAACCTGAGCAGCAACCTCTCTGTTCGGGTAAAAACGCTTGGGCTCCTTGGTGATACCGAGTCCTGTCAAATTAAGCTCTCTGATTTCCGCGGCTAAATCCGGCGTAATATGACGCCGCAACCAAACAAACATTTTATTGGAACTTAATTTTTTATAGGTCTGCTCAAACGGGAGGTCCAACTTGTCACTTAAAATATTGGCGGCCAGAAGTGGATCGTTGAGCCTTGAAGGGTCCGCATAAACCGATGGCACATTGATTGAGGATGCCAACGGGCGCCCCTCTCGGTCGTAAATGTCCCCACGCCTGGCAGGCACTTTAATGTCGTTCAAATGCTGACTGCGGGATAGGCGGGACAAGGCATCGTGTCGTAGGACCTGCAAATCAAATGTGCGATAGAGCGTCAACAGAAAGCCGAGCGCAAAAAAAGCGTACACAATCCTCAATCGACGCCTTATGAGAGAAAGGTTACGGTTCTCCATGACCACTGCCCTTCTTGCGTTGATAAGCCACAATCTGCCAATGCTTTGGCTGCTGGAGTCCCAACGCATCTGCCAAACCAATCAGCTTTTTGGGTGTTTTTTCAGCGGCCAATTCAAGCTCAAGCTGCTTGAGATTTGCCTGCAGCCTGCTCGAGCCCTGCTGCGCAGCGGAGAGCTGATACCCTATTTGCAAAACGTCCTGATAAACCCAAATTCGAAAAAGGCCTGCGCCAACCAGCAAGACAAGCGCTACAAAGCAACAAATTTTGTTTCGTGTTTCCATTCTCATCACTTAATCTCCCAAACGCTTCGCGACACGCAGCTTGGCGCTTCTGGCTCTGGGGTTTCTCGATATTTCCTCATCGGAGGGACGAATTGGTTTTCTGGTCACAAGCTTCAGGGTTGGTGTGATGCCACACGCGCATGCCGGTAGATTTGCCGGACAAATACAGCCCTTTGCGTATTGCCTAAAAGCGCGCTTCACGGGGCGGTCTTCAAGGGAATGGTAAGCAATCGCTAAAACCAATCCACCTGGATTCAACACTTCAGGGACAACGCCTAACCACTCTTCAAGCTCGCTCATTTCCTGATTGACTTGAATGCGCAAACCTTGAAACGTACGGGTCGCCGGATCCACTTTACTTTTTCCTTGTGGCACAATGGCACGAACAATATTTGCCAACGCCGATGTTGTTTGCGGAACCTCGCGCTTTAAGGTCCTGGCAATAGCACGTGCATGCCTTTCTTCACCGTAATCACGTATCACCTCCCGCAACGCATCTTCAGAAAGCTCGTCAATCAACTGCGCCGCACTGCGGCCTATGCTTTGATTCATGCGCATATCTAAAGGACCATCGAAACGAAAAGCAAAACCGCGTTCAGCCTTATCCAGCTGATGGGAAGAAACCCCCAGATCAACTAAAATGGCATCGGCACCACTATGCCCTGAACCCTGCAACACATCTGCCACCGCGCTAAAACGCTCCTGCAAAACCGTGCTGCGATCTGCAAAATCACTCAGATTGGCACGTGCTGCGCTGCATGCATCCGCATCCCGATCCAAGCCAATCAGATGAGCCAAAGGACATTGCTCTAAGATGGCGCGTGCATGCCCGGCTCCACCCAAAGTGCAATCGATCACAAGACGTGGATTCAACTCGCGCAGAAGTTCAAGAATCTCATCCAATAATACAGGGGTGTGGCTAAAACTCATGCTTAATTCCTGCATTCTCGTCATCGACAACATGGCTTAAAGACCAAGCTCCGAAAGTGCCTTCGCAATCTTTTGACGCTCCGCACCGTTTCCAAAAATCTGTTGACTCCAAAGCTCCTTGGCCCAGAGCTCAATCGTATTGACCATACCCGCCCAGACGACATCCTTTTGCAGTCCTGCGTATTCGCGAAGCATCGGGGGCACCATCAAACGTCCATGCTTATCGAGAACACACTCGGTAGCACCGGCAACATAAATACGCTTGAGTTGCACCACCGCCGGATCAAATTGTGAAAGGCCGGCCAATCGCTCTTCAAACTCACGCCACACATCCAGGGGATAAGCGACCAAACATCGATCAATACCCGTGGTTAAGATGAACTTGTCGCCGCTTTCTGCAGCCGTCGCAGGCTGTGTGATTTCACCTAAAATTTCACGGAAACGCAGGGGGAAGCTCGTGCGTCCTTTGCTGTCAATTGTGTGCTCGTGCAAACCGCGAAACATCTTTATCCCACCTTCACTCATTGTGATCCAATTAGATCCACTTAGATCCAATTTTTCCCACTAAAGCTCTTCTATCCCATCTAAGGTGCGAGTCAAGAGAGCGTAAAGAAATTCATTAAGAAAATTAGGGAGATATGTAGGCAACACGCATACCTAAGCGCAACCCGACAACATGGGCAAAAAGCTTTATGAAACAAGGAACTCTGGGGGTTCGTTGAGATACTCGATTAACTATAAATTCTAAGCGTCCCTCATTCTCTTTCAAGAAGAGGCTTCTACTTGCCTAAATTTTAATGTTTTTTATAGATGTACATCGCTCAAAGAGAGAATGATCGACAACACTTTTTTGCTATACTGAACGCCTGCCGCGCTTGTGGCCTATGCTTTCGACGAAAGCAGCACACTGATGTCCTTGGCGAAGATATTCTTACGCCAGCCTTTAAGTATTGGCCAACTCGCACTCTCCGACAAACGCTTAGGCACACTTAAAGCCAGCTCTTCCAGAACCGCATTACTCAGGGCAACTTCTGGCTCTATCCCCAGGACTTCAGCTTTGTTGGATCTCAATTGTCGTAAGTTTTCATACAGATGACGCGCCTTGGGATCTAAAAAACGACGACGGCGGCGCGACTTGCCCGCATCCTTAGGGATATCCGCAGACCGAATTGGCTCGGCTTGCTCCAAAGCACTGATGATCTTTTTACCAAACATTTCAATCCCAGCACGCCTTAAGCCCCTTCGCGGTTGCACCGCTGCAAAATCCGCTGGCGGATTCTGAGCCAGATCAACAAGCAGCGCATCTGGAAAAACCTTAAATGCGGGACGGTCAAACTTTCGCGCTATCTTGTCTCGCATCACATAGAGCTCTTTACAGCGTCCGCGCTCAATCGGCGTCATCCGCCTGAGGCCCTTTAATCGCCAAAAAGCTTGCAAAGCGTTTTCGGGTGTGGCGCTCACGTTCTTTATCGCCACCTTAGGTAAACGCTCGAATTCTTCCAAAGCCCAATCCCAGCGCTCAACAAGTTCAAGTTGCTTCTGTAGAATATCCACGAGTCGAGGTAAATAATGGGTATCAAGCCTGGCGTAACTCACCTGCTCGGCGCTTAATGGCCGCTTCGACCAATCCGAGCGCTGGTAACGTTTATCCGGCTTCACACCAAAATGGGTATTCAACACGTGCGCCAAGCCAAACTGCTTCACACCCAAAATGCGGCTTGCCAACATTGTGTCGAAGATATTCCGAAAATTGAACGCGAAATCTCTTTTCAAGCAGAGTAAATCATAGCCCGCATCATGAAAGATTTTGACCTTCTCATTGTCTTTAAAGAGCCCCCCTAAGCGTTTCAGATTATTCTTACCCAAAACCAAAGGGTCTATCAGTACATCCCTATTGCCCGCGGTCATCTGTATGAGACAGACTTTTTGTGTATAGTGGTGAAAAGAATCACTTTCTGTATCCACGGCCAATATGGTTTGGCTCGAACAGTAATCTATCCAGGCATCAAGTTCTTCAGACGTTTCAATCCACTCGGGTGGCGGAAGACTGCTCACCCCATTTTTCTTATCTTTATGGCCTGACTCCAAACCAGCTCCCCGCTAGATCGACTTCCCACATCACCTCAAACTCCCCATCCACAATTTCGCCCGGATGATTTTCCGAACCCAGAGTACTCACCTGACCCGCTGCCGGGGACCCCAGAAGGAGAGCTTCTTGCTCAAAACGCATGACCTCCCAGTCAACATCCACTTCCAGAAGTGCATCCTCTACCTCTGCTATTGCCAAATCCACCGCCGCAACGCAAGCCATCTCATAAAATGGTTCATTTGAACAAATGCCGTAACCACATAGCCACGCCTCCATGTCCATCGCCAGGCCATTACAGTTGATAAGAGAAGCAAGCGCCGAATTCAGGGCATTATGCTGACCGTTGGTCGCAATATAAGTCACCTCGTCGAGAACATAGAGAAGAAATTGACCGATTTCTATATCGACTTCACGATCTTCTAAATAGATACGCTCAGTGGTCAAATAACCGCTAAAATCGTGGGCATCGACATCAATAGAGCCAAATCCTGGCATATAATCGTTGAGCGGAACCGGAACCAAGGAACATGCCGGATAATTGGGATCTGCCTCACCATAGGTGCAATTGGCGATGACCTGAACATAACCCATCTGCCAATCCTCGCTGCCGGTCAATTGCATCGGATCAGCGCTGCTGTGGCTCAGCTGCATCAGCCCATCAATGCGAACATCTTCGAAAAAATGCACCACGTTATTGAGTAAATGCACCAGTTCCTGAACCCATTCGGGAATATATTCTTCGACAAAATCTTCGATCAGATCACCCACAAAGGGTAAATCACCCAGCTGGCTGGTGCCCAAAAAGAGCTGATCCACATAATCCAAGGGTGTGCCTAAATCGGCCAAAGGCCCGACGTAATCCGACCAATCGAAGTGGTATTCTGTTTGCCAGGTGCCCCCCACATAAGGGTAAGGATCATCGGGCGTGTTCTGATCGGGATTGTTGCCATCATCGCCATTATCATGGCCATCATCGCCGTTGTCGTTGCCGTCCCCGTTGCCATCACCATCGCCGTTGTCATCACCATCGCCGTTGCCACCTGGCCCATTTGAACACGGCGGATGCGCACAAATACAAATCCCGCCTGAACAGACTTCACCATTACCACAATCGAGTGCGCCATAGCATTGCGGCCCATCGGCCTCATGGACCACTGTAGGCGGATTTTCATCGCCTCCAAGGCCCTGCAACGTATCCCGTCCGCAAGCTCCAAAGCTACTCAAGACCAGCAAGCACAATAAAATGCACCTGCCCATTTTTTCAATTAATTTATGATTCGCCACCATGGGGAAAGCCCAAATTCCTTTCCACCGACCCAAGTTCTATAAGTATTTTCGGTGTTTTGCCGCTAAAGTTGTGGGATTTTGCCCATCTTAAGGCATTTAGAGAAAGGCTTAAAACCCTTTAAATTCAGCGACTTGCTCAGTTAAGAGATCCAAATAGAAGTGACCGTGTGCCTCTGAGGGTTCAATATCATTAGAAAATTCAGAATCCTGCTCCTCCGGACGCACCCATTCATTGAAACTGTTGACCAGCACGATTTGTGGCCCCACCTCTCGCGCATAAGCCCATTGGGTTTTAAACGTCTCGCCCCCTGCCCGACCGACCGATGCCGCATCAGACCAACCCGTCTCACCAGGAAAGGCCGCACTCACCACCATAAATTCAGGTTCGCCTAAAGCGTCGAGGGCATAACTCTGCGGCGAGCGATCCCA
>JASMKV010000183.1 GCA_030749035.1 Myxococcota bacterium
ACGGTCATGGCATCCCCCGCGTTGAACTCCAGATAGCCTTGTTCTGGAAAGTGCGGAAGCTTCAGGAGGTACCTGAATATGATGCATGCAGACACTGTGCCAAGCATTATGCCCTCACTGCCATCGTCTTAACGCAAATAAACAACTGTAAATGCTGCCGATTCTATTTCGTCACTTCACGAACAAGAGAGCATCAAAGTGGGGCTCTTTGAGAAAACCTGAGTGCGAAGTGGGTCAAATGTCCCCTCCTTGTATTCTTGGGCTGCCGCTTTGGCTAAGTCAAAGCGGACTGCATTTGCGCCAATACCGAAAGCTTCGCGCGTCCAGCCAAAGGTTCCATGTAAGCAAAACACCTACTTCATTCATATGGAAAGAAAACTTGCATTCTACTTTTACCTGACTAAGACTCCCCTACATGATCAAGTGGTATGCGTCCCTGGCATTTCTCTTCTCGGCGTTCTTTTTTCTGGGCTGCGGCTCAGGTCCAAGCCGACAAACTTATGTTCAAGCGGTTGGCTGCGACACACGTGGCAGTGATTTTGATTATTGCACCGACTATATCGGCCAACGCTATCGCGGAAAAAATCTGCTCAATATTTGCACCGAAGGTGCCATCATCGAAGCATGCCCCAAACGCAACGTTGAAAGCCGCTGCACCTTTTATCCGCAGACCGCACAAGAAGCGATTATCTTTTATTATGTCAGCCCGCAGAGTGCGCCAGCCATTTCGGAAAGCTCCTGCGAGCTTGCCGGTGGACATTGGGCTTTGGGCAAAATACCTTAATCGACTATCGCCACCCAGCTGCGCTTAAGCCATACAAGACTACCTACACTTAAAAGAAAACTGACAAGCGCCAAGCACGCAAACATGGTTGTCGGCACGAGATAATAGGCCAAGCCACCATAGACCAACAACAACACAAGCCGTGAACTTTCACTCAAAGGCGCCCATGAGCGCCCCTCCACCAACGCTGACCAGGAGACCATCGTTAAAATAAGAAAGAGCGCCAGCGAAATTTTTAAAGCCAGGTCGATGTCCTTTTCAAAAAGGAGAAGCCACGTCATCACCGCCACCAGTGGGAAAAGTTGAAACAACAAATAAGAATGCATACCTTTGTTGTCTCGATCATAGTCTCGCCCTTGCGGAGGAAAATCTGGGATGACTTCACCTTTTCCTGGCTCCCATGCGGGCGGCGCAAACCACATCCACAATTTATTCAAGAGACCGTGGCTACACCATGAACGTTTTGCCAATTCCACAAAAGGTTGAACGTTGGCCCAGAGGGGATTCCAGGTTGGCAGCGGTTTAAGAATACCATAGGTGGGTTCTTCTTCTTCGATTTGGAAAGTGCCGAAGATTCGGTCCCAAACAATCAAAACGCCGCCATAGTTTTTATCTAAATACTTTTCCTCTACGCCATGATGCACCCGATGATGCGAGGGCGTATTCATGAACCATTCGAAGGGACCAAGCGTCGACACCAGACGGGTGTGCAGTAAAAACTGATAGAGCAAATTAAACGAAAAAGAGATGACATAGACCATTGCCGGAAGCCCCAAAAGCGCCAAGGGCAAATAAAATATCCAGGAATAGAACTGTGTAAACCAAGGCTGACGCAGCGCAACGGCAAAATTGTAATCCTCACTTTGATGGTGCACCACATGCGTCGCCCAGGCAAAATTCACCCGGTGGGAAAAACGATGGTACCAATAGTAAAAAAAGTCCACACCAATAAAACCCACAACCCAAGTCAAAGCCGTGTCTGTAGACCAGCTTAAAAGCCCAAAGGTTTCTGAAACAAAAGTAAAAATGGCAATCTTGAAGAGTTTGGCAAAAAGACCAATGATTTGCTCACCGACACCACAGCCTAAATCGACCAATGTGTCATTGAGGCGATAAATCTGACGTTTTTGTCTCCAGGAAAAAAAGAATTCCACCGCCATAAGCAGAAAGAAAACAGGTACGGCAACACCGATAGGATTTATGGTCATCTGGGGGCTCCAGGATGTTTGCGTCTCTTACGTCAAAGAGAACACGGTCAGGGGCGGCCTCCTATAAACATAAAAGTTATGCCTTGGAAAGCTTGAAAATCAAAGATTCGCCGATTAACCTGCCAAACATGCCCCGACACAATGCAATATACGCTCTGATGACGATAAGTCTGCTCCTTGGCGCCTGTAAAGACGAACCCACCAAGCCAAGTACCCTGATGGGCGCGCCCTATTCGACCGATGGGAAATATATTCGCGATGCGGGTGGCGCCGCGATTTTGCTGCGCGGCACGAATATTTCACAAGTGTCTAAAGCCGCCCCCTATCATCCCACGCATATGGATGAGGAAGGGGCGATCGAAACCCTCAACGCCAATGGTCCAATCGCCATCCGCTACCTGACATCCTGGGCGGCCATCGAGCCCGAAGATGGTGTTTATGATGAGGAATATTTGGCCGGCCTCAAAGAACGCGTCACACTTCTTGCCGAACATGGCCACTATATTGTCCTCGATTTACATCAGGATGTATTTGGTATTGGTTTTGTCGGCGGTAACGGCGCGCCGGTTTGGGCCTGCGAGCAAAGTTATTATGATGCCTATGAAAAGCCGGATGGTCCCTGGTTCCTGGCCTATTTTGAATCGGAAATCAAAGATTGTTATGACCATCTCTTTGGCTCGGATGAACTTCTTTTAAAGATGGCCAAAGCCTTGCGAGAAGCCGCCGAGGTTGTCAAAGAAGCCGCCGGCGACAACTTCATTGGCATCGATCTCATCAACGAGCCGTCCAATGGCAACAGAGACTTTGACGATTTCGATCCAAACTACCTGCAACGCTATTACCTCATGGCCGCCGAAGAGCTCAAACATCTCGACGTGGTGCTGCTTTTTGAACCCAACGCTTTTCATAACATCGAAGAAGCCATGAACTTTACAAAAGCGCCGGCCAATGGCGTCTATGCGCCACACTTTTATCCAGCCGAGGGCGAAATTGGCGCCTACAGCGGTGACATTGATTATCTCGACACCTACCTCTACCTCTCCACCAGCGAGGCCAAAATATTAGAAACGCCCTTGGTCTTTGGTGAATTTGGTCCCTGGTCCGACGACCCAAAAGCCATCGACTTTATTCGCGACTTCTATGAACTCATCAACAAAGAATTTGCCGGTTCGTTTCACTGGGAATATTCCTCACGCACCAACCGTTCGCCTTTAAATGAAACCTGTCTCGAAAAAGAATGCCCAAAAGAACTTTTTGTGCCGCATGCCAGACGCGTTGCCGGTACGCCCACAAGTTATACCTTCGACCCGGAAACCAGCACGCTCAATCTTTGTTATAACGAAATGGCCGCCAGCCTACCGACCGAAATCACCTTGCCCGAGAGCTGGTATCCGGATGAACTCGAGATTACGGTGTCTGATGGCAGCTATGCACGCGAGGGGCGCTTACTCAAATACAGCCACGATTATTTAGAAACAGAGCATTGTATTGAAGTCAAGCCTGGGGCCGATGAGTGAGCCCCTATAGATAATAACCGATGGCCGATGACCGATAACCGATGGCCGACTACCGACTACCTACTACCGATGGCCGATGACCGTGCGAGCCAATACGGAGACTTGCTGCGGGTGCACGAAGTGATAGCCGCAGCTTAGTCGAGTAGGCGAGTGGCCGAGAACCGTGCGAGCCGTTGTGAGACTGTTCAAGAGGCGCCACGAAGGCGCGTCGAGGACTAGTCGATACAAGGCGAGTGGCCGACTACCGATGGTCGATAACCGTGCGAGCCGTTGGGAGACTGGTTGAGAGGTGCCACAAAGGTGCGAACCGTAGCAAGACTTGTTGCGGGTGCCTGACAAGGATAGCCGCAGCTTAGTCGCGCAGGTGAGCGGTCGAAAGCTAGTCGGTACAAGGCGAGTGGCCGAGAACCGTGCGAGCCGTTGTGAGACTGTTCAAGAGGCGCCACGAAGGCGCGTCGAGGACTAGTCGATACAAGGCGAGTGGCCGACTACCGATGGCCGATGGCCGATGACCGCTAATCCCCTACCGGCGGATAAATACGACGAAAATTCGAGCGCAGTTTGGCGGCTAAAGTATCGGCCGCAAGCTGCAGAGCTTTGAGCTTGGCTTCTTCTTTATTCGTGGCGCGCTCGGTATAACCATCACCGGAAAGCTGAACCGACAAATGATTCACCTCTTTGCCGCTGGGTTCTAAAACCTTTAAGCTGCCATTGGCCGCATGAATATATTCGGTGCGGTTGGCCACTTTTTCCCAATTGACCATATGCTGCTCCATCTCACCACGAATGACGATGGCTTTGGGGTCAAAACCTTTTTCCAAAACCCTGAAACCGCGACCTTTAAAAAACTCCGTAAGATTACCGTTAAAGCTTTTTGAGACACGTTCATCAGCACAAAACACACCGAGTTTAATCGGATAGGTTTTCTGCACCTTGGCACGTAATTCATCCAACGCATCCTTATAGGCGGTGAGCTTGGCGGCAACCTCAGAGCTTGCATCCAACAAGTCCATGACAATCACATCGGTTTCAATTTCAAAACCAAATTGATAGGCCTCCATCAAATCTTTATAAGCACTCAACGCCTGCTTTTTCTTGAGTTCACCACTTGCGCGCAGGGTTCTCTTTTCGATTTCGCCTAGACTGGCGTTGATTCTGTCCGCAAGCTTATTCGCCCAGGCCACACGATTCACCGTCACCCCGACATACTGACTCTTGGTTTCTTCGTCACGAAAACTCACCTGAACATTGATGTCATCGACTTTGACTTCCGAATAGACCTCAATGGTTTGCTGCGCTACATTGCGTTCTTCGTCGGCCAAACCGCCCACACTGGCCACTTGCCAATCGACAGAACGGGATGAAATCTCCGAATAAAAAAGCTTGGCAATGCGCGCTTGTGCATCACGGGTTGCAAGTTCCACATCACGCTGCACATCCGGCGTTGCCGGTGCCATGCCCACCATCGAAATCTGTCTGGCCCGAATGCCTTTGATTTCCCGAGTCCAATCAGGCGATGGCCCCTCGTCCCAGTGATAGTTGGGACCACAAGACACCACGGAAGCCAAAAGTGCACTCAAACTTAAAAGTAAAATACGTTGTTTCATCGTGTGGTTTTCTCCAGAGCCATAAGAATTTCTTTCGATAATTTATTCACCGCCCGCTCGGTGACAATCGCCAACAATTGGGTTGGGGTTGGCGGTGGACTTTGATCGGTGCCATAAGCGCTGGTCACTGGATCATTATTCACTGCCCGTGCATCCCCTTCAAATTCGTAATAGGTTGCTTCGCGCGATTCGTTTTCAACGGTTTTGCCCGAATAGAGATCTGCCTTGCCGCTCAAATCCACAATCCGCAACGCCGCACTCACACTGGCCTTTGTGGTCCTGCGCAAAAGACGATAGCGGGCCGAAACAATTTGATTTTGCACGCCACCAAGAGCGTTCTTCAAGGTTTCTTTGTATTTGTTTTGCCGCGGGATGGGACGCGAAGCAATGCCACTTTGCAGGGGCTGCCATTGGCTGTCATGTTTTTTAATCCGTAGATCGACAATCAATCTTGCATTCTTCACCTCCGAAGAGCCCGGCACCAAACGAATGAGTTCTCTATCCGCCGCGTTGATCTTCTCAACCAATTCGGCGCTAAAACGCTGACAATAATCGTGGCCGACGCCGGTACAGTTTAAACCGACAACAATATTTTCCTGTAAGCCCTGCCGCTCCTGCTCATAACGCTTATCGAGTTCCCCATTATCTGGATCTAAACTTAAAGCCCGACGCAAGAGTTCAAGCTTCTTGATGCCCCGCTTGCCCGCCGCTTCGGCCTCGTCGACCTGCAAAAGCGCGGCGTCGCCGGCTTTTTTGCGCAGCTTAGAAACGCTCTTTGCCGCACCCGTCGTCCCCCAGGAGCCCACATTCCAGCGCTGGGATTCGCGGATCAAATGCTCTTTATGAATGGCCAAACCCAAAGCCCGCTCGAAGTTCTTTTTCTCTTCGGCCTTAGCGATATCCGCATCCAGATTGCGAAATGCCACATCCAGACTACGCTCTAAAGTTTTCTGTGCTTCTTCATCATCCCGGTTTTGCAAATAATGATAACCGTAATAATACGCGGCAACCTGATAATGCCCAAGCTCCGTATACTTTTCACCGGTGGCGGCTAAAGAAGCGCACCCACCCAGAAGAAGAATCAGAGGGTATACAACACATTTTTTCACTGCGAACTCTCCACCACGTAGACCACATCGTTTTTATTAAAAGCCACCGTACAAAGCTGTCCCGCCCCATCACCATTGGCCCACATATAGGTAAAAATGGTACGCCCTTCACTGTCGATCGAACGCCGCTTGGGCTGCCCCATTTTATGCAGCACATCTTTTTTGGTATCGTGACCAATTTTGATCGCGCTCATGGGATCGACCTTAAACTTTGCGCCTAAGCGCAAAGAAGAACAGCCCGCCCCGAGACTCAAGGCGCCGCATACTAAAAACCCAACACTTAATTTTTTCCACAACATGGTGCTTCTCCTACTCCACACGTTTAATCGTTTGTTGACTCATCACCTTCGGCAACTCTTTATACACCTCACGCAAAAGTGTATCCTTCCTGGCCAAAGCATTTCGACGAGGTCGTCCTTCACCGCCTGAGTTCTGAATTTTGCGCTTGGATTTAATCTCCTGATTGCCGGTGTACTCGTAATATTTGGCTTCGGATTTTTTCTCGACTTCGCCAGCAAAAGCCGCCACGTATTTTTGTTGACGCAAATCACTTAAAACCAAGACATAGGGGATAGACGCTTTTTTGATGCGTTTATAATAACGGAAATCACCCTGAACCTGGTCCCACACTTTTTTCTTAATCACTTTGGTCTTGGGTACTTTTTTACCCGCCTTGCGCGCCTTCTTGATTTCGCTTTTACTTGGCTTGACCTTAATTTCATCGACAATTTGCTTGCCGCTCCGATCTTTTCTGGGCACCCAGTCATGAAACGCATCGCGCTTATAAAGCACCCAACCACTGTCGTGGTGTTTGGGCTCAGCCAAAAAGACATAGAGCATGGCGCTGTGGCGCTCGTGGCCCTTATCAACGATTTCTAAGAGCTCTGGATGGTAGGCGGTTATGGTCTCACGCAAATCGCCCAAGACATCCTGCGTGCCCACATAAGAATGGGTGCCGGCCCGTAATTCCGCGTAGTGCTTGAACTTTTGCAGCAGATTATCGCAGGTTCGGGCAATATAATCGTCATCGCCACCAATGGCCTGGAGTTGCCGGCAGCGACGTAGATCGTTGGGTCGGGCATTGGCCCTGTTCGAGCGCGAATCCAAGTCGGCAATGAGCTCATCGCGGGCATTGGCAAAAATTTTCTTCGTCTCTTTTTTAAGATCGGCTGGCTCCTCACCAGTCAGTTTGAGTTGCTTGGCCCGCAAAGCACTGTCTGTGAGCAAAGTGATGGCTGGAATGGCCATATAATTGTGTTTGGAATCTTTAAGCTGATTGATCTCCCGACGCAGCTCAAACTGGCGCTGCTGCTGCGCCATAATCATCGCATCGCGCAACGCCGCATCGTCGGGCTCGTCCACCAAACCCGCATCAAAATATTCGATGGCCATCGCCAACTTACCTTGTCCCAAATAGTCTTTTCCCGTCGCCACATGACTGGCGGTACAAGCTGAAAATGAAACACAAAAAAGAGCCAAAAATAGTCTTCGCATGGGCTTAGGTGTACCCTCTTTTGCCGCAAATCTCAAAGGCTTTTGCCCTCCTTGAGAACCTATTGACTTAAGCCCAAGATCGGCTAGGCTATGCCTATTGGTCTGGAGGTCCCCTATGACACTGTTCAAATCCCTTTTCAGAAAACTCGATTCCCTATCGTTTATCCTTGGTATTGCGCTGCTTCTTGCTGGTTGCGGTGATTCGGGCCAAGACAATGAAAAGAATAACACCGACCCCGGTGATACGGGCGACACTGTTCATGCCGGGATTGTCACCAGCGCGACCTCCCTTGATACCCTGGAGGGCTGTCCAAATGGTGGGATTTTGATCGAATTTGGTATCGACGAAAACGCTAACGGTACGCTTGACCCCGACGA
>JASMKV010000184.1 GCA_030749035.1 Myxococcota bacterium
TCATCATCATCTTCTTCTTCTTCAACCGGATTATCCGGCTCAATCACTGGAACCGAATAGGGGTATGTGTTGGTGCAAGTTGCTCCCCCCGTCGTGCTTGCAACACAAGTCCCTTCAGGACAGCAGATGGTCTTGACGTAATCATTCACGATACCTGAACACATGATTTCTCCTGCTGGACAGGAGGTCGCAGAGCAGTAGTCTAAACCAAAAGGCATTGAGGTGTTGCATACTTCATTGGCGTTGCAACAATAATAGTCGCCGCAAACACTTTGTCCCGGCGCGCAACCATTGCTCGCATCGTCACACCAGGCATAATCTGCCCAGCAAACAGGCGTCGCATTGGCCGGGCAACAAATGGATTCCAAATCACAACTTTTCCAACCCCAGCCCGCAGGGCATTCATTTTGCGTGTTTGGCGAACACCAAGCATTATTATCCTTTTTATTGCATGTATAATTTTCCGGACAGCAGGCCCTTCCAGAGCCCGCTCCAGCCGCTTGACAAAGGGTGGTGTTTGCCGGACATGGGGTTTGCGGATTAGGCACACACCAAGCAACACTCTCCCCATTATTACCGCCATCGTAAGGCGTCGAGCCACAGGAATCCGAAAGCGCACAGCAAACAAAGTTATCGCCATTATCGCTGCTGCATTTCTTTTGCCCTTCGGGACAATCTTCAGCCACTGAATCCTGGGCGTCTGGGCTGGTCGAAATCGTCAGTTCCCTGGCCTTATCTTTGGCTTTGTCCTTCCCTTTGGCTTTGGCTTTGGCTTTCGCTTTGGATTTTTCTTCGCCCCTCTCCTGGCCTTCTTGTTCAGCGCCCTCACCTCTTTGCGCAGCACCTAAACGTTGCCACAAGGCTTCTTCTGTTTTACTCTTCTCTGCATTGTCAATCAGCTCGAGTTCATGACCACAAGAACCCACAAGAAATACACCAAATATAAGAAAAAAACGGTAACAAGCACCGCGATAGATATTGCACATTTTTTTAAATCCCCTGAATAAATCCGGCAGCAAAGCGATAGGCTTTGCACCTCTTGTTTGTGTCTTCAATGTTTGGAGAAATGTAAAACGAGGAAAACTTGAAATGTTTTTCTCGTATCACCCATCCCAAGACGAAGGGATTTCCTGAAAAGCCCTTAAGCATACACGCCAAGGCTTAAAGTGGGATAAGAAAAGTTTTTGTTTGGGCTTTGAAGTTTTTATTGCCATAAAAAGAATTCTCGTTAATGTGTTTTGTGCTTCTGTTTTCATTTTAAAACCTCCTGGTTGTTGTGTTGATGTATGAGGTCTATTTCAGATCCCGTGCCAAAAGAGTTTTCGGAGCTCGCCTATTCGACTAAGCTGCGACTATCGCTTCGCGCACTCGCAGCAAGTCTCCTAACGGCTCTCACGATCGTCGGATATCGATTCCAACAAAACAATCTCGCTTACTTCTGATTTACAGCAATCTGCCAACCATCCCAAGGGATCGGTACCAATACCGCTTTGCCCGCACGCATATCGTCACAATAGCTAGCCCAGCCATAATCTCGAACTGGTTTCTCAACAAAATGACTTGCCGACGACAAAAGCATTAAAGCCAACACGAGCGTCGCACTTATCCGTGCCAGGCGATCACCTTCACGTGCCAAAAGAAAGAAAAATGCCGTCAGAATATGAGGCAAAAGAAAATAGCGTGTATCCATCAAAAAAGGATGCACATTACGAATGATGGCATCCATACGGTAAAAGGTTACAAGAGCGAGCACACCCCCAACCAAAACAATCCCGATAAGATCTTTACGGGTCTCAGACAATGCTCCCTGAAAGGCAAAAAACGCGGCGACAGCTAAAATTAAGAGCGCTACCAAGCCGAGCCAAGGCATCGCATAGCGGCCAAAAAGCAAGAGCGAAGCAAAACGCGATATCTGACTTAAGGAAAAATGAACAAAACCGGATTCGGAGGGAATAGTGCTATGAATCGTAAAAGTCAAAACTTGCAGGCCCGCTCCTAAACTTAACAAGCCGGTTATCATGCTCCGATAGCGATTAAAGCCCTGTCTAAATATGCGGTAGAGAGCCAAGGGTAAGAAAATCAAACAAAAGGGGCCGGATAAACTGGTTAAAAGAACAAAGGTATAATCCCAAAATCGACGCTGACCACTTTTAGGAACGGGCTGTAAAATTGCGACCAAAAGAAAGAGCGCTGCAAACCACTGCGTGTTGGTGAGATGTAAATAGACAAAGGGACGACAAGGAATAAGGAAAATGGCCAGAGCATAGAGCTCCTTATGCTTCCACCCTAAAGAACTGGTCAGCAAATAAACAACCAGGGCTGCCATGAGCACTGACGACATTCCAACAAAGGCTGCGGGTTGCATCTCCAGCGTAAAAAAGCCCGCAAACCAAGCCATCAGACGAGGCATCACATGCAAATAGCCATTATGCGGTAACAAAAGAGCACTTATGCCATGTTCAAAATTGGCCAAAAAGAATGCCGGCCCATCATCAACCATGAATTGCGGATTCATAAAAGCCGACGGGTTACGAAACCAAATGATCAGAAAAGCCAATCCCAAAGTGGCTGCAATGTTGTTCCATACATGACGCTCTAACATCAGCTAAGCGCTTTTCTGCCCACGATTCATATAGCCAGAGCAATTCAGGACAGGTAAAGCCGGATAGCGGCTGTATTGCGATTCATTTTCGCTGCGCCGGCAGAGATAAAAGGTGCTGCCTTTTTTATTGCCCGCCACTTTGACAAATTGACAGTCCTGACAAAGCCCGGCTTGCGGTTTGAAACGTTCGTGCATAGCCTGCTCTATAATGAAAAAAGATCCAATCATGCAAGGGCCCTTTTCATTTGCTCTAAAAAGCTCTAAAGAGCCATA
>JASMKV010000185.1 GCA_030749035.1 Myxococcota bacterium
AAAAGACCCTCTCATACAACCCATGCAAAAAAATCACGCATATAAAACACCCCTATCAGAAAAAGCGCGCCCAAAATTATCCGCCGAAAGAGTTCCGGCTGGACGTGGTCGGCGAGCCGATCCCCAAGAAACATACCGAGAAGTAAAAACGCAAAGAGCTGCAGATTGAGATTCAATGTGGCGGACGTAATGATCCCATTGTCGATATAAAAATACAGAGCCAAGGCCGCACAGGGGGTAAAAAAACTCTGAATATTGGCGCGAAACCCATGGGTCCCCCAATCCCGCTCCGCCCCATAGATAACCGCCGGCGGGCCCCCCGTATTAAAGGCACCGGTGAGGACACCGGAAAAGAATCCTGCGGGAAAGGCCCACTTGCGACTTAATTTATCCCCACCTGCCTGCCTGCCACGCAGGGACCAGAGCACATAGACAACCAAGAGTAGTCCTAAGATTCCCTTAATCAGACCCGCATCGACTTTCAGGAGCGCTATCACGCCGAGCGGTATGCCAAAGGCCGCACCAAACAAAAGCGGCCGAATCTCTGCGACAACAATATGACGACGCAATCGCCAAACCAGAACAATACAGATCAGAATAGAGAACACGGAGGTGACGGCGACAACCTGTTGAATCTCCCAAATCATGGCCAGGAGCGCTAAAGCAATAATGCCCGAACCAAAACCGATCAGCCCTTGGGTAAAGGCTGCAAGAAAGACCGCTGCCGCCGCAAATGCAAATTCCAACACGCGTTACCCCGTTAAGCCGACACAATCAAAGTTGCGGGTACGAAACTCAAAAAACACCCATAGAGCAAAATACAAAACATATGACGGCAAAGATCAAGCAAAGAGTTCGGGGATGAAAGCCGATGAGCCTAACGTCTTATTTGAGAAAAACCATCACCATCAATTTCAAATTTCCACTTTTTTTGCGCCACGGTGACCAAGGGAACCCGATCTTTGACCGCAACGTCCAGTGCCCCAACTTCTTCAAGCTCGCGCAAGAAATAGGGAGGGAAAGTACGAAAAAGAAGCCGCAGACGCGCACTGTACTTTGCTGCCGGCAATTCCTGCAGGGAAAAGAGATGCCTGGAACTTGTATCCGGATCAATCATGCGATTGCACTGCCAATTGGCTTGCCAGGGAAAAGTGACCACTTTGACACCCGCAGGTGCAGCACCGCCACCTTCGACGATAGCATCACAAGCCTGGTCGAGCTCCTTTTTGCGCTGGTCAATCTCGTCCGCTTCGGTCAAGCCTTTCAATATCTGATCTTCAATCAAATACTGACCGTAATAGGCCAATTGCGGATCACTTCCAGGCATGGTTGAATGGGAGGCAATACCATCGCGAATATCACCATGCGCATCAAGCGTTCCGGATTCGAAAACAATATCGCCAGCCCCATTTTCGATAATGAACTCTAACCAGAGCTGACGCTCAGCGGTCGCACCCGTAGGCAATGCATGCCCGGTCAAATTACTTATGGTAACTTCCAGTGCTCGTTTTTGGCGCTTCCCTGACTCCTTGACCGCGACCATACGCGTATCCAGTTTGGCCGAACTCTCTAACATCGCGCGTACCAGCTCGCGCATAGATTCGTAACCAGGAAACTCCTCTGGCGCTAAAAGTGACACATCCACACCGACAAAAGTGTGCCGATGCAAGGTGCGCTCAGGTGAGTCCGGAGCTGCCTGACCTATATATTCGGACATATGGCAACTTTGACAGGTCTTCCCCTGCCTGGCCGCATCACTGCCGGCCCATTCTGAAAATGTTTCCTCGGCCAAAGCACCACGGGGCGTGGTCACCGCATGGCACGAGCCGCAAACTTCTGATTTTCCGTGCAGCTCGCTATAGCTCGATTGATGGGCCTCGGTCGCCACTGGATCTTTAATCGTGCCACGCTTGGTACCATCAGGCGTAAGCACCATTCTGGCATTTTCCGGCTCAATGACATCGGTAATACTGTGGCAGACATCGCAGGAAACACCTTGTTGGGCCACCACATCGAGCTCTTCGAGCTCTTGCTTAAAAAGGCCTGAATCCTCGTCAAAAAATACTGGTGTCTGTTCGGTCGCCAAACCCACCGGGCTATGACACTGCACACAGAACTGGCCAACCTTGCCTTTGGTCTGTGCCTGACCTGCCCGCACCATGGCGTGAAAAACGGGATCCTTTGCGGCATAGGCATGATTTGATATTTCCCACTCTTGCACATGCTGCTCATGACATTCTGAACATTCGGCCTGTGGGTGACTAAAAGAAACCGACTGTGTGCTGCGATTTTGCAATATCTCGGTATTGCCGGACTCACCAACCTTACAGCCGACAACCAGCAAAATAGCCAGCAGAGAAAATGAATAAATTTTCATGGCGTTTCCCCTGACGTACCCATCTGCTCGATCCAAGTGCTTATGAGGTCGGCATATTCGTCGGTCAGTTCCTGATTACCGGGTGGCATCGGAGTTCCTTCCCCAACACCTGGCAGGCCAATTTTTCGCAGCAAAAAGCTCAAGTCAGGATTACCTGGTTTCACCAGCATCCAACCGTTCTCGAAGGCCACCGAATTATTTGTCCGCTTGCCGACAAGAGCAGCGTAGCTACTCTGCATACTGGAGAGATCGAGGTCTCCAGCTGCGTAGCTGCTATTATGACACTCGATACAGGCCACATCGAAAATCTCTGTCTGAATGGTCTCAAGATCCGGCTTGAGTGGCCCACGATGTTCTTCTCCACAGGCCAAGAGCACAGAACAAAACATCAATATGCCAAAGAAACGGATCGCCTGAGCTAAATTTGAAGCTGGTTGCAGGTGACCAGAAAGAATGAGGGTAAAGATA
>JASMKV010000186.1 GCA_030749035.1 Myxococcota bacterium
TGGCTTTTTTCGGGAGATTCAGGTGGCGTAGCGCACGGCGCGCATATCGGTGGATTTTTGGTGGGTTTAGCGGTGGCCTATTGGCTGTCTGAAAAACCACTTGAGGGGGCGAAATCTAGACCGGTAAAGGCAGCAGAAACACCAGAGGAGATGCCTGAGCCGACACCCGTGCGTCCCAAGAACGTCGACTACAAGGCGCTTTTTTTACAAGCCGCGCAAACGGGTGACCACTTAGGTGCTGCGGAGATGTTTTCTCAAATGCGTTTAGGTGATTTGATGCGCTTAGATGAAGAGGTCTTTTTCAGCACGGTTGATGCGCTAAGTGAAGGCGCGCATTTCCCCTTAGCGATTGTGATGTTGCAGCGCTATGTCGGCACACACCCACAAGGTGAAGGTCTGGCCGAAGCACATTTGCGTTTGGGGCTTTTGCAGTTTGAGCAGCGCAAGCGTTTTGTCACAGCCAATCAACATTTGCTTACAGTGCTAGATTTAGATCCTGAACCGGGTATAGAGTCCAGGGCTCGCCAAGCACTCGATGAGATTAAGCGTTTACAAAAGCAAAGAGACCGTGGGGAAACTCTCCACTGAGTGAGATTTAATTTGCATCCTTGATGGTCGATAAAAAGACGCGTTCAATTTCTGATGGCTCAACCATCCATGATTTACCACAGAATTCACAATCGACAGTCGCAGGTTTCTTCTCATCAATCATCTCAGCGAGGTCAACGCTGCCAAGCATTTGTAGCGCGGATAAAACGCCCGCATAGGAGCACCGGCATTTCCATTGCACAGGAATGCTTTCATGGGTCGGTTTTAAATCGGGCACAAATTGTTTGAGGGCTTCTAGATCAAACATAGATGAATTCTCGATAAGTTGTCGCAACTCTCCTTGATGAACACGCTGCCTGATTTCGTTCAGGAGGCTTTCTCTCTTTTCGGGCAAACCCTGAAAAAGAACGCCGACGGAGCGTTTTAACGTATCGTCGCCATCAAAAAAGTTTTCACAACGAAGAACGGATGGGATTTGTTCCGAACGCGAAAGGAAATTTTCAACATCGCCATCGATTTCACCACTTTCGAGTTCGATGGTGCCCTGATTGAATTCTCCATTTTCCAAGGATCGAATGACTGAAAGTTTGCCGTCGCCGACGACAGGAGATATTTCCTGGGCACGTGGACTGGCATCGTTGGCGAGAGGTAAATCAATTTTGGGTTCTTTGACATAACCTCTAAGATGGCAGTCTTCGTTAATATCGCAAAAGATTTGTCCTAATTTACCATTGCAGACGACTTGAATACTCATATGACGTGGTTTTTTTTGGCTTAGCGCCACAAGTGCGGTGGAGGTCAGTTGACGGCTCAGGGCGATACATGAAGTCCGTCCCAATCGGTGCAAGAATTGGGCTTCACGGCATAAACGCGTGCTGTCAAGCCAGACAACGCTTAAGCCTGTTTCTGGTGATACGGCGAAGAGACAGTGGGATTCAGCCATTGGACAAGCCTAGCATGAAGGTCGGGGCAGCTGTAGGGGAAAGCGGTTTTTCTTTTGATATACTTGTAAAATTAGGCGCTTAGAGTTTTACTCGGCCATGTCCAACAGAATTTTTGAGAGTGCGGCGCAAGCACTTTTCGTATCGGGATAGGCGCTTACATCGAAGGGCTGCCCATAGGTGAGCTCTACGCTGGAGAAAGGCTTTGGAAGTTCGAAGCGATCCCAGCTTCGGTGAAAGATCCAGGCCCTGGATGCCTGGCCGCTGATGGGTACAATCAGCGTATTCGTGGCTTGTGCAAGTTTGACGATACCTGGCTGTACAACACCCCTGGGGCCTCTGGGGCCATCAATGGTCAAGCCAGCGGTACCGCCGTTTTGACACCAGGTGATCAGTTGCGCCAAGGCGGATGCGCCACCTTTGTCCTGGTTGCCTTTGCGTGAAGAACCCCTCACCGTAAAAAAGCCCAGGCACTTTAGGAACGGTACGACTAAAGCACCATCGGTACTGTGGGAAACCATGACACAAAGTTTCTTCTCCTGGACGGTAAACATAGCGTGCATAATTTTACCGTGCATGGCTGCATAGATGTAATTTTTTTTCGCAGCCACAATATCAGGACGACAATCATTGATGGTGCGCAAGCGACAGGTGCTCCGCACTATCATCATGAGGAGTGCCGCGAGCCAAGCCAAACAAGTGTAAAAAAAGTTTTTCATTCGGTTGGATCTTGATTATTGGTTTTCGGTGGAGACGCAATTTTCAAGAGATTAGAGTAAGCCAGGGTTGCTCGATAGTGGCCTTCAAGCAATTTGGGATAATCGGTTTCGATTTCGACGCGATAAATGCCAGGGCCAGGGCGTTGGTAGCTCAGCGTTGGGCCCGGTTGGGTCATCAAGCGCTGCCCATTTCGATATAGGACAATGCGTAACGTTTCGGCATTTTTATTCTGAAGATAAATGTTCAGGGCTTGTGGGCTTTCAGGAAGGGTCGTCGAATTGTAGAGAAGAGGTTGCCCTTGGGCATCGATAATCTCAGTGCGCATTTGAATCGGTTGGTTGTTTTGCGCACTCGAGCAGTAGAAAGAACCGTGGGTTATTTTTTCAAGAACATACTTCGCTTGGTCATCGATTTGTTCCGGCAAGGGACCTGGCAAAATCAGATTCCAGAGATTCAGGTTCTTTTTGGTTTCGATCCAGCCGTGCAAATCAACACCACACATGCCGATGGGAAGACTTTGCGCTTCGCTTTGCCATCTTTTTAATGCTCTTGTGTTTGGGGCGTAAAGTTGTCCCCAAGTGAGGTCTTGATGAATAAAAAATCCCGCAAGCATGGGCACGATTCTAAAAAGATTGTCTCTGAGCAATTGACGCAAGGCGCTTGCGCTGTTGGCGATTTCAAGGCCAACAAGTCCTTCCCATGGACCGACCCATGGGCGTTTCATGTCGAAAGGATGGGCAATGATGGCAAGTCCGTTGTTGTTGTGGATCGTATTTAGCACTTCGAGGGAATTTTTGTCTGCCTTCGCAAGAGGACTCCCGGCGAGCTGAATCACATGACCAAAAGCGGTGCTCCATTCAGTAAATTTAAGAAAAAGCACCCCGCGTTGGATCACTGGCGGTGCAGGGCTGACATTATGGTCGGTCAGGATGACAAAGTCGATATCCGCTTGGCGGGCAGCAATCGCAATTTGGTCGATGCTTAATTTGCTGTCGTGACTTGTTTTGGAATGGACATGAAAGGCGCCTCGAATGGAGTCTGTCTTAACACCTGCAAAAGAAGGTACGATGCGGCTTTTGACTCGCAGGCAGACAGCACCAAGACTTAAGGTGCCCACCAGAAAGCAAGCAAGAGTGCTGAGAAGAGCAAGGCGACGCATTGTTAATTGATCGTTAAAGTATTTTCATCGAGTGTTTCAAATTGCATATCATAGAGTCGGGCATATTCTCCACTATTTGACATAAGCGTTTCATGAGAGCCTTGCTCTACGATGCGTCCTTCCTTGAGAACTGCAATTGTATTTGCGCGTTGAATGGTGGTTAAACGGTGGGCGATGACCAAGCAAGTTCTGTTCTCCATCAGTTTTTCAATCGCTTTTTGTACAAACCGTTCGCTTTCAATATCCAGCGCACTTGTGGCTTCGTCAAGGATAAGCAAAGGTGTGTTGCGCAGAAGAGCTCGGGCAATGGCGATTCGTTGTCGCTGACCGCCAGAAAGTTTGATGCCCCGTTCACCCACGATATGTGCATAGCCCTCAGGGAATTGTTCGATAAACTCATGGGCGAATGCATTTTTTGCTGCGCTTATCACTTCATCCTTAGATGCATGTGGGGCACCATAAGCAATGTTATGATAAACACTTGTGTTAAATAAAAATGTGTCTTGGCCGACAACGGAAATTTGCTCACGCAAAGAAGCAAGCTGGAGTTGTGGCAAAGGATGTCCATCGATAAGGATTTGTCCTGCCCCACAGTCGAAAAAGCGTGGTAAAAGGTGTGCCATGGTTGTTTTGCCGGAACCGCTTGAACCCACCAAGGCAACAACTTGACCACGTTTGAGCTCCAGATTGACATTGCTGAGGACGGGTTCGTCGTCATATTTAAAGCCGACATCTTGAAAAATGACCGAATGCGAAAAGGGTTGTAGTGCGATGGCATTTTCAGCGTCTTTGATTTCCGGTTCAAGATCAATAATCTCAAAGATGCGCTCGCTGGCGGCAGCTCCATTGGCGAGATAGTCACTGACGTTACCTAGTTTTTTCAAAGGGTCGTACATCATGACGACCGCGACAAAAAAGCTCATCAAATGTGCAGGGTCAGCGCCTTCATCTTTAATTTGTTTTCCTAAAAAGGCGAGCAGGAAAGCCAAGGCCAGAGATCCCAAAATCTCCATGGTTGGTGTGCGGGCAGCGCGGATGAAATAGCTTTTAAGAAGTTGTTGATAATAACGCAGGCCTGCATCTTTGAGTCGATTGGCCTCACGTTCTTGCGCGTTAAATGCCTGCACAACCCTGATGCCTGAGAGTGATTCGTCGCAAACTGTGTTGATCTCACCTTGAGCACTCTGCGAGCGTTTGGCGACACGTTTAATCCAGCGGGCAAATCGAGAAAGCGGGAAAAGGGCGAGTGGAATCGTGATAAAAGTGTAAAGGGCTAAAGTGGGATCTGTATAAAAGCAAAAGCCAAGCAAAAAGAGGACAGAAAGCGGCTCGCGAATGATGGGGGCCCATCCATAAAAAAATGATTGTTCAACCAAATTGGCATCGTGTGTAAGTCGACTTAAGAGATCACCATGCGGATGTTTGACAAAAAAACCAGGGGATAATTTAAGCATTGATTTGAACGCATGTTGTCGTAGAGACAACAAGACGCGTTGCGCTGTTCGTCCTAAAATAAAGAATTGCCCTGTCTGCGCGAGGCCTTTAAGAGTGGCGGTGATGACAATAAGCGCCGGCAGGAAGAGGATCGCTTGTTCCAGCGCAAATTGCTCAATGCTTTTAAGCCAATGGTCTGGGAGTCCCTGCCAGATAGAGCGTAATTCTCCGTTGGTATCGCGCAGCACGGCGGCAAAGTCACCGCTGAAGATAAACTTAAGCGCCGGGCCTGCCAGGAAAGCATAGAAGGCGGTGGTGAAGGCCAAGACGAGCATACATAAAAGCGCAAAGCTTAAAGCAAGCCATTCGGGTTTGACGTATTGCCAGAGTCGCCGAAGAGCTTTCATCTTTTTCCTTTTAAACGTAAAAGTGGCACTTTGAGTATAGCCTCAAGGACGATCGAGCGCGACATTTTGGACTTTCCAATGCGTCTTTCGACAAAAGTAATGGGGCTTTCGTGCACTTTAAAGCCTTTTTGCAGCGCTTGGTATGTGACTTCGATTTGAAACATATAGCCGGCGGAAACAATCCCGTCTAAGTCGAGGGTTTCGAGTACTTCACGACGAAAACATTTAAATCCGCCAGTGATGTCTTTGATGCCCACACCAAGGATGGTGCGTGCATAAAAAGAGCCTGCTTGTGAAATAAATTGCCGATGTGCTGGCCAGTTTTCGGTGCCACCGCCTGGAACCCAGCGGGAACCCAAGACAAGGTCGTAAACTTCTGCTTTTTCCAAGAGGCTTTGGATTTCTTCTGGCGGGTGTGAGAAATCTGCATCCATTTCTAAAATACGTTCATAGCCAGCAGCAAGCGCGAGCTTGAAACCGGCAATGTAGGCGGGGCCCAGCCCTTCCTTTTTTGCTCGATGCTCCACCCTCACCCTTGGTGCATGTTTTTCAACGAGCTGATCAGCAATCGCCCCGGTGCCATCGGGCGAGTTGTCATCGAGAATCCAAATATCAACGGGCGCGGCTTCAAGAATGGCCGCGACAATGTTTTCAACGTTTTCTTTCTCGTTATACGTGGGTAAGAGGACCACAGAGCGTCTGCGTGCAATTTCCTTAGACATATTTGGTTCGAGTGTTTCCATCTTTTAAAGAAGGCTTTTCGCTTTTTTACGCCAATCTTTCAAGGTTTGCTTGGTAAATACTTTTGAATTATTTCGCCAACACGTTTGGCCGTATTGGGTTTGGTTAACTTTGAACGCAGTTGAGATAATTCTTGAACGACAAAGTTTCGATGTTCAACATCTTCGATAAGCTTGAGGCATTCTTGTTTTAAGTTTGTGGCTGAAAAGGCATTTTGCACCAATTCAGTGGCCAAAGTCTTACCGGCAACCAGATTGACGAGTCCGATATTGGCGATACGGACCAGCCTTCGCAGGATTTGATAGCTCAACCAGGAAACCCGATACACGACCACCATGGGTTTGAGAAGCAGGGCCGTTTGCAGTGTGGCCGTCCCTGAGCAAACCACGGCCAGGTCTGATGCGTTGATGACTTCGGTTGCCTTTCCTTCAATGATATTGGCTTTTAATGCGCTTTGCTCAACCAGTTCTTCAATCAAGGGCTTGGGTATCGTGCTGGCCACGGGAATCAGAATCTGCATGTTGGGTTTGTCTTGGCTAAGTAATTTCATGGCATCGAGCATACGCGGTAAATGTCGCAGCACCTCTTTGCGACGGGAACCAGGTAAAAGAGCGACGATTGGATGTGCGCTTGCATCCAGTTCTAATTGATTTTTGGCCACTTCTGTATCGGGGTTTTCGGGTAAGATCTCACAAAGTGGGTGTCCGACAAATTCGACCGGTACTTGGTGTTGTGTATAGAATTCTTCTTCGAAGGGCAGGATCACCAGCATATGGTCGACCAATTGCCGAACCGTTTCGACCCGTTTTGGTCGCCACGCCCAAAGCTGTGGGCTGATGTAATAAATAACGGGTATGCCTAAGCGTTTAAGTCTTTTGGCCAAGCGCAGGTTAAAATCTGGCAAGTCCAAGAGCAGTGCGGCAGCGGGTTGATGCGCTTTTGCTTTTTTCTCCATGCGCCGCATGATTCCGAAGATGCGAGGTAAAGCAAAAATGACTTCGGTGAGTCCAGCGGTTGCCAAATCTTCTGCAGGGGCCACGACCTCCATACCTTGTGCGCGCATTTGTTCGCCACCGATACCAAAAATATGCAGCTGTGGGTTGTTCTCTTTGAGCGCAGCGATAACGCGAGCCGCATGCATGTCGGCAGATGCTTCTCCGCCAACAACCAAGAGACTTTTGTTGCTTTGGCTGGTCATGCATGCAGCACGTAGCACAAAGGTATGCTTCGGGCCAGCACGTCTTTCTTTGGATTTGACATCAAGGGCTTAAGCCCTTAACACCTTCAGAGATGAATGCGGCTTTTGTTATCCTTGTTGGCTTCGGTTTAGGGGCCGGTCTTTTAGGTTATGCGCTTGTGCGTGCGCGCAAGCGTCGCCTCGACACGTTTGAAAGTGAACCTGAGGCGTTGCCGATAAAAGAGAGCCCCCTGCCTGCTGAGCCTGCTGAGCCTGTGGCTGAAGCGGTGTCGACTCTGGAAGTTGATGAAGTTGAAGTCAAAGTTGAGCAATCGGCTGAAAAGCCAGAAGCAGACCCAAAAATACATGATGGTTTAGCGCGCAGCCGTGGCTTTTTGCTTGGTCGCTTGAGTGAAATTTTTACCTCCGGCGCATCACTCAAAGATGAAATGGTCGATGAGCTTGAGGAAGCTCTTTTGAGTGCGGATGTGGGTGTGCGTATGGCGATGGAGTTTTGTGACCGAGTGCGCGAAGACATCAAGCAAAAGAGGGTCAAAGACAGTGGTGATATTCAGCAAGCTCTGCGTGCGTATTTATCGACTTGTTTTAATGGGGCAGCAAAAAATGGTTTTCCACATACTTCTGAGAAGCCGCATGTTGTGCTTTTTGTCGGGGTTAATGGGGCCGGCAAAACCACCACCATAGGTAAAATTGCTTCTCAACTTGCCGCAGAAAACAAAAACATCGTTTTGGCTGCGGGTGATACGTTTAGGGCTGCTGCCGCAGAACAATTGGAAATTTGGTCGCAGAGAACCAATGCAAAGCTTATTCGTGGGGAGGCGGGTGTCGATCCGGCCAGTGTTATTTTTAACGCGCTCAGCCATGCAAAAGAAAGTGGTGTTGACTATGTTTTGGCGGACACTGCCGGGCGTTTGCACACCAAGAGCGAGCTCATGGATGAGTTACAAAAGATTCGACGTGTTGCAGGCAAGGCCTGTGAGGGCGCGCCACATGACGTTTGGTTGGTTGTGGATGCAACGATGGGACAAAATGCACTACAGCAAGCCAAAGAGTTTCATGATGCACTTGGCTTAACGGGTGTGGTGCTGACCAAGTTGGACGGTACTGCACGTGGGGGTATTGTGGTCTCTATAGCACATACGTTAAAATTACCGATTCTTTTTGTGGGCGTGGGGGAGCAGGCCGATGATTTACGACCTTTTGTGCCAGAGAATTTTGTTGAAAGCTTGTTTGCGGCGCAGAACTAATTGATTTGTTTTTGTGCCTCGATGTCATCAATGGAGACGCGTGGAGCGCCATAAAGGGAGCGCGGTTTTCGGATCTCCAGGACTTGCTCATGCAACAACCAGACCTCCTGGTCTGGGTACCAAGCGATTTGGGCTTCTCCGCCCTCACTTGTTGAACTCAACCAATGCAGGGGTTCGCCGAGCGATGCGATTAATTCTTTACGTTGCATGCCACGAACCACTTCTTTGAATTCAATGGCGCTGCGTATGCTGGGTTTGCGTTGGGTGAGCCAGGAGAGAACTTCATCTTTAGGCCCAAGCATCTCAAACAGACGGGCATGAAAATCGGCTTCAGTATTGATGTCGAGGGGCAAGAGCACAATGTAGGGATATTTTGTGGGGATATGTGGGTTCTCGCGTTGTAAGGGTTCTAAATAGATCCAGGGATTATAACGTGGTGTGGTCAGCATCCGTTCAAAAGATGTCAGAAACCCGGGAAAGGCGACACGTTTGATTTCAAAGAGTGTACCGGCTGGAATGATGCCTGTTTGGCTTTCTGGGTGAATGGGCGCACCATCAAGACCCACAATGTGTGAGATTTCTTCGAAGGGTCTGGCGGAAAGCAAAACTTTTTCATTTTCATCGTAGAGCGCGCCAAAATAACACGATTGTTTAAGTGCAACAATTTGGGAGGTGTATTGTGATGCCAGGCTTTTTTGCAGCGGCAAGGAAAGGTGATTGTAATGTAGGCAGCTGCTCAAGGCGAGCGCACAAACAAAGAGTATTGTCTTTTTCATGGTTTCGAACCCTAGCATGGATTGTTTGGGGGTAAAAAAAAATGGCACGATGTGGATTGCCATTGCGCTTTGACTGGAGCCATGTTTCGATATTGCCGATGCTTGAATTTCATAAATACCAAGGCCTTGGTAATGATTTTGTCATTGTCGATGGCACCGCCGAGGGGACTGGCATGTCTGCTTCCCGAGTAAAGGAAATTTGTGACCGAAATCAGGGTGTTGGCGCCGACGGAGTGTTGATTTGGTTGCCGGAGGACAATGCTGATGGGCGCATGGTGGTTTGGAATGCCGATGGCACGAAGTCGGATATGTGTGGCAACGGCCTAAGATGTATGGCCCGCTACCTTTATGACACGCAGCGCGTGAGCACTGATGCTTCAGAGCTTGTGCTCTGGGCGGGTGAAAATCCCTATCGTTGTACGCGCGTGGCGGCGGATATATTTCGCGTGGCGATGGGAAAGCCCAGTTTTGAACATGTGGATTTACCAGCACAGAGCGCCGGTGGCGCAAGTTTAAGTTTGCGTGCGGGAGGGAATGACTTTTCTTGTTTTCCCGTGCACTTTGGCAACCCTCACGCGGTGTTGTTTTGTGCAGATCCACATGCACAAGCCCAAAAGTATGGTGAACTTTTAAGCCATCATCAGCTTTTTCCCAACCGCGTGAATGTGAATTTCTGTAAGGTGGGCACGCAGAGAGCTGACTTGGTTGTTTATGAGCGAGGTGTGGGCATCACGATGGCATGTGGAAGCGGTGCGTGTGCGACGGCAACGGCGCTTGTGTTGGCCGGACATCGTCAAAGAAATCAGAATATTCATGTCGCATTACCCGGTGGAATTTTGGAAATCAAACTCGATGATCATGACGAAGTCACGATGCAGGGTGAGGCGCACTTAAGTTTTACGGGGCAAAGCTCGATGGTTTGAGGCTTAGGCGCTCTACTGAAAATGCACAACGAGTTCGCTGTTGCCAATACGAATCACACCGGCTTCTTGAACTCTCGTCGAGTTAACCTGTTTGTCGTTGACGAAGGTGCCGTTGGTGCTGGCCAGATCAATTACGCCGATCCCCGTTGAGTCAAAAAAGATCATCGCGTGTACCCGAGAGATGGCCGTATCGCCCAAAATAATATCTGCACCGCGTTCGAAGGTACTGGTGGGCTCAGCATCATCGATGGCAGGCTCAGCAGAGTTTTCTTCAGGCTTTTCGAGATGTTGTTTTATAATATTCTTTGCGGCGCCGCCCAGGGCTCGATTACCGTCCCGGTCAATCATGGCGGTTTCACCTTCGGAGAGATGTCGGCCGACCAATCGACAAATGCCCTGATCGATACTCAAGGTATCACCGCTGCTTGTTCCTGCTTGAATTTTCAGAAGGGCTTTTGTTGAAGCCATAACATTCTCCCTTGGTTTTCCACTTAGGCCCACTCATATAATGTTTTGTCACAGGAAGCCAGTTTTCGATGCATATTGAAAAAGCAGATATCAGAAAATTTGATTGCGTTTTACCCGTGATTTTAGCTACACGAAGATGCGGATAAGCTGGTAAGGCGTCGTTTTGCAGGGTGAGGCCCTTGGAGGGCTTGGCGGTACAAAACACGACCCCTTGAAGAGTTTGAAAACATTATGTTTTTTCTCGTCCGGCGAATCCACTTGGCGGTTCATTCACAGGTGCGTATTCTAGGAGATGCGGCCTTGTGCCATGTGGGATCAGGGAAATGTGTGGTCTGATTTACGTGGCGGGTATAAAGACAAATTTGGGGAGGCTATAGAGTATGGCAAGTACAGCAAAAGTTGATTCTGAGAATAAAGCGGTTTTTGGTGCAGGTTTTCTTTTTTCACCGGCGGCCGAAGAGGCCATTTTCACGCCGGAAAATTTTTCCGATGAGCAAATTGAATTTCAGCGCACAGCCATCGAGTTTGCGCATCAAGAAGTCTTACCCCAGTCTGAGAATATTGAGATTAAAAAGCCGGGTGTGATGAGCGAGCTTATGAAGAAGGCCGCCGAGATAGGGCTTTTTACCGTTGAGGTGCCAGAAGAATTCGGCGGTTTGGATATTGATAAGACCACCGCCATGATTATTTCGGAAGCTTTGGCCATCAATGGTTCGTTTGCAGTCACTTATGGGGCGCATACAGGGATCGGTACATTGCCGATTGTGTATTACGGTACACAAGAACAAAAGGCCCGTTATTTGCCTAAGCTGGCGACAGGGGAAGTTTTGGCGGCTTATGCCTTAAGCGAGCCCAACAGCGGCTCGGATGCTTTGGCGGCGAAGACCACTGCCGTTTTAAGTGAGGATGGCAAGCATTACGTGCTTAATGGCACGAAGCAATGGATCACCAATGCAGCATGGGCAGATTTGATCACCGTTTTTGCGCAAGTGGATGGGGAAAAGTTTTCTGCTTTTCTGGTGGAGACCAACACCGATGGTGTCACCATTGGTCGCGAAGAACGCAAGATGGGTATTCGTGGGAGTTCAACTTGTCCTGTTATTCTTGAAGATGCCAAGATTCCCATTGAAAATTTATTGGGTGAGGTTGGGCGTGGTCACAAGATAGCTTTTAATATTTTGAATATTGGGCGCTGGAAGCTGGGGATTTCCTCTATGGGAGGAGCGAAAAACGCCCTGGCCCTGGGGGCCAAGTATGCCAATGAACGAAAACAATTTAAGAAACCGATTGGCAGCTTTGGACTCATTCGGCAAAAGTTGGCACGTTCGGCCACACTTATTTTTGCTGGTGAATCGATGGCCTATCGCACAGCGGGTTTAATTGATGGCATGGCGTCACAGGCGTCCAAAGAAGATCCTGGCTATGGACAAAAGGCGATTGAGGCTGTTGAGGAGTTCACGGTTGAGGCTTCGATTCTTAAAGTCTTTGGTTCAGAGGTTCTTGGCTATGTGGCCGATGAGATGCTGCAAATCTATGGCGGCAATGGTTTTGTCGAAGATTATCCACTCGAGCGTATTTATCGTGATGCACGTATCAATCGCATTTTTGAAGGGACCAATGAGATCAATCGTTTGATTATTCCGGCGACGCTTTTCAAGCGCGTTCTGCAAGGACGTGTGCCTTTGATGCAAGTTGTTGGAAATATTTTAGGCGAATTGCAAGGTACAAGTGATTTACCGGAGCGAGGCGAGGGGCCGCTTGCCAATGAAATCTGGGCAACAGAGTTAACGAAGCGCGCTGTGCTCTACGCAGCGTCCTATGCGGCGCAGAAATATATGGAAGATCTCAAAAACAAGCAGCGCCTTTTAGGTGATATCGCCGATTGCATTACCGACCTCTACGGTATGGATTCGAGTGTATGTCGAGCCCAACAAATGGTCGAAGCCGCTGGCGGGGTGAAAGCAGAACAAGCGGTGGCGATGGCCCAGCTTTATTGTTTTGAGGCGCGTGCGGATATTTTTCAACGCTTACGTCGTGTGGCAATGATCATGGCAGAGGGTCAAGAGCTCGATGACCTTTATGATAACTTGGCCAAGCTCGATAAGCGCTATCGTGTCGATTATACGACCTTGCAAGACCAGGTCGCTGAGTATATCTTGGACCAAGAAGGCTATCAAATATAGTTAAAGAATATGGATTGCACATTTGATATCAAATCCGATGTTGGGTTGGTTCGCCAGCGCAATGAGGACATGGCGGCAGCGATTCCCGAAAAGGGTATCTTTTTATTGGCCGATGGTATGGGTGGGCATGCGGCAGGTGATTTGGCTTCACGTGTCGCCATTGAGACCGTTTTAGCCTATCTGACCGAACCTAAGATTCCAGGACGCCCAAGAGCACGCAAAGAGAAGCTTTTACGCGCTGTCGCGGCGGCGAATCAAGCGGTGCAACTTGCCGGGCACTATAGTGGCCAGCAAGGTATGGGGACGACTTTAGTCTGTTTATGGGTTGGGGCACGTCAAGTCGATTTGGTGCATGTGGGTGATTCGCGTGCATACCGTTTTCGTGCAGGTGCTTTAGAACAAGTGACCAGCGACCATACGGTTTTGCGTTATTTGCTCGAAGAGGGTGAGGTTGAGCCAGGTTCTCCCGAGGCGAAGCAGGTGGGTCATATCTTAACGCAGGCCATTGGTTTGGAGCATGTTCTGGAGCCCGAAGTTTTACGTCTGAATTATCGCCCCGGTGATATCTTTTTACTTTGTTCGGATGGCCTCAGTGACATGGTCAATGATGAAACGATAGCCCATATTATTACTGAAACCTGTTCGAATTACGAAGAGGCTTCACAGGCGCTCGTACAGGCTGCATTGGATGCGGGTGGCATTGACAATGTGACGGTGGTGTTGGCAGGGCGTTCTTAGCCAGGCTGCTCTACCTTAAGCCATTGCGTTCTATTGTTCTTTAGAGCCTTGCGTGTTACGAACGTCAGCAATCATGTATCTTGGAAGAGTTATAGGAAATGTTGTTGCTTCTCAGAAGATGGCTGGGTTGGAGGGGCAGATATTGCTTCTTGTGCAGCCTTTGGATGAGCATCAGAAGCCTTGTGGCCCTAAAGAGGTCGCCGTCGATACGGTGAAAGCGGGGCCTGGAAACTTGGTCTATCTGGTCGGTTCTCGTGAGGCGGCGTTGGCTCTGCAGCAGACTTTTGTACCCGTGGATGCTGCGATTGTTGGGATTGTTGATGATTTAGAGGTGCAGGTTTAAGATGCGGATTGCGCGCGTGATTGGTACAGTGGTCGGGGCAGCCCATCACCCAACCTACGATGGTCGTAAAGTGTTGTTGCTTAAGCCCGAGCAGCCTGACGGTGGTTCTGCAGGCAATGCTTTTGTTGCGGTTGATCAGGTGCAAGCAGGTATGGGTGATAGGGTTTTGGTTTTGGTCGAAGGCACTGGCGTGCGGCAAATTTTAGGTGCCGATGCAGGGCCTATACGTTCGCTTATTGTCGGTATTATTGATCATATTGAGTACGATGACGCGCAAAGAACTTGAAGACCAATTGGTGCATTATAGTCACCAAATGCATCGCATGGGTTGGGTTGCGAATCACGACGGCAATGTGTCGGTGTGTTTGTCTGAAGATCGTTTTTTAATTACACCGACAGCGCTTTCAAAGGCAACAATAACGCGTAGCCAGCTGATTGTTGTCAACGCACAATCACAGGTTATCAGTGGGCGCCATAAACCATTTAGTGAGCTGGCTTTGCATTTATATGTTTATAGAAATCGCGAGGATGTTCGAGTTGTTATGCATTCTCATGCACCTTATGCGACGGGACTGGCGGTAAGCGGCCAGGAAGTGCTGCCAACGATGTTACCCGAAGCAATTGTCTCTTTAGGAGAACGTATTCCGCTGATTCCCTACGCGGCACCAAAGACGCCTGAATGGACGATGAATCTAGGGCCATATATGGATGATGCAGATGCCTGCACGCTTGAAAATCATGGGGTGCTCAGTTTTGGTCCTGATTTGGAGACCGCTTATCTGCGCATGGAATTGGTCGAGCACTTGGCGCGTATTCAATGTATCGCCAAGCAGGCCGGAGAAGTTCGGACGGTACCGCAAGAGGATGTTGAAAAGTTACTTGCGGCCAGAACCAAGGCGGGCTTAGGTGCTGCAGCGCGGACACAGGCCAAGGTTAGCCAAGATCTTAAGGCAACCATCGAGCAAACCTTAAGAGGTGTAATAGCAAGATAATAGACTTGCAAGAGGTGAAGGCTGAAGTATAAGACAAGATGGCTTAACACAGAGGTTTTTTATGGAACAAAACGCACAGGTTGAACATTTAGTTGACGAGATCACCAAGCGGGTTCAGGCACGGATGGGAGAAGTGGGTAGGGGTGTTGAATCATCGAGCGATATTCCTAAGTCCTGCCAGGACGTTGGTGTAAAAGCTTTGAGTTGTGAGGAATGTAAGGGTTGTCATGTGAATAGGCCTGATGATGTGCGCAACTTTGTGAAGTTAGGGGTCTCCCGAATAGCAGCGGGAACAGGGCATGACCGTCCCGCCAGTGACCTGGCCCAATACATCGACCATACCTTGCTTAAAGGGGATACAACGCGGGACGAATTGAAGACGCTTTGTGATGAAGCCCGTAAATATCAATTTGCGACAGTTTGTGTGAATGCATGCAATGTGCGCTATTGCGCAGCACAGCTTGAAGGTTCTTCGACAAAAGCGATTGCGGTGGTCGGATTTCCCTTAGGTGCGGAAACGCCGGCAGCAAAAGCTTTCGAAGCGCGTGAAGCGGTGCGCAATGGTGCAGCAGAGATTGATATGGTGATCAATATTGGCGCATTAAAAGATAAAGATTATACGACAGTGCTTAATGATATTATTTCGGTGGTCCAGGCTTCCGCGCCAACTCCAGTTAAAGTTATCTTAGAAAACGGTTTATTAAATTATGAGCAAAAAGTTATTGCTTGTACGCTTTCTAAAATCGCAAATGCAGCTTTTGTGAAAACGTCAACAGGATTTGGTCATGGCGGTGCAACGGTTGAAGACATCACTTTGATGCGTGATATTGTTGGTCCGGAAATGGGTGTGAAGGCATCTGGCGGGGTGCGCTCCGAAGCTGATGCGCTCAAAATGTTGGATGCAGGTGCGACACGTATTGGCGCAAGCGCTTCGATAGAAATTGTGATGGGGAAAATGCAGGGTAAGACCAAGTCAAAGGCAGTCGCCGGTGGTTATTGATGAAACGAAATGTTGAGTTTTGTTAGGTGCATTTTTTAATCTTAAGTTTTTTGTTTCTCTTCTGTGGATGTACGAGTAGTCTTCAAAGCATGCGACCTAATCCGCCATTTGCTGCTGTTGTCGGCCCAGCAATTATTGCGCATCGTGGCGGTTCTTTAGAGGCCCCTGAAAATACACTTGCAGCGCTTAAGCATGGGATTGATGTTGGTTCTGATTGGCAGGAGATTGATGTCCAATTTTCAGCCGATGATATTGTTGTGCTTATGCATGACGACACGCTTGAAAGAACAAGTGATGGGCAAGGTGGCGTGAACACGCATTCAGCAGCGAAGCTCGCAACATTCCATGTTGGAACCCCGCAGCCTTCGACGAGCATGGGCGAATACTTAAAGAGTGCAGGTCAGTCAGAACTTGCATTTAAAGATAAATACAAGTCGGAGCGGGTTCCGTCTTTGGCTCAAGCTTTAGTTCTACCCGATGCGCGTTTGATGATTGAGATCAAAAGGCTGCCCAAGAACAAGCAGCAAAAGGTTGTCGATGCGGTGATTGCTGAAATCTACAGTGCGAAAATGGAAGACCATTGCGCCATTGGAAGTTTTGATTTTGAGATTCTTGAAAAGGCCTATAACACTGATCCAAGTATTCCACTTATTGGTATTGCAGAGGATGTCAAAATTGAAAAACTATTATCGTTGCCTTTAAATGTTTGGGCTGTGCACAAAGCTCAGGCCAAGGAAGCTTTAAAGCATGCACCAGCTGGTGTGGCGGTATGGGTTTGGACAGTCTATTCGTTGGCGGAGGCGGTTGAGTTACGTAATCTTGGTGTACACGGCATTATCACCGATGTTCCGCAGGCGGTTGTTGGTGGACTTCGAAAACCCGAATCACTTTATATTGAACATTCAACGGATGTGCCGTGATGGCTGAGCAAATGATGATCTTTGGTCGCCATCCGGTGGCAGAATTTCTGACGCTTGGTCAAGATGCAAAGGCTCTCGTGGTTCAGGATTCGGTTGAAAAATCTTTACACGATATGGTGAGCGCTGCGAAATCAGCCGGGCTTCAAATTGAGCGCTGCTCAAAGAAAAAACTCGATCAGCTGAGCCAAGGGGCCAATCACCAGGGCGTGCTCCTAAAATTAGGAGAATTTTCTTATACGGACTTTTCCGATCTTTTGCAGCAGGTCAAAAAACAGCAGCCATTGCCATGTCTTGTGGCCTTGGATGAGATACAGGATCCACAGAATCTTGGTTCTATGATGCGTTCTGCGGCAGCTTTTGGCGTTCACGGGATGATTTTGCCCGATCGTCGTGCGGCGCAAGTCACGTCGACGGTTTTTAAGACATCGGCGGGGGCGGCCGGGCGTGTACCGGTGGCCCGGGTGAAGAATTTCCGACAAGCGCTTGAAACGGCAAAAGAAGAAGGATTCTGGGTGGTTGGGACCGTTGTGGAGGGTGGTGTGCGACTTTGTGAGGTGGATTTCTGTCGGCCAACGCTCTTGGTGATTGGCTCGGAAAACAAGGGGTTAAGGGATTTGAGTGCCAAAACCTGCGATTCTTTGGCCACCATTGACCTGGCCAGCGGTATGGAGTCCCTCAATGCGGCGGTGGCGGGGGCTTTGTGTTTTTACGAACTCAGACGGCAAAGGGCGACTTTGCCCTAAAATTGCTGTTGCGATCCTTCACCTCAAAAGCATCCGCAGGGTGTCTAAAATATTAACAAAAATAGGCTTATTAGGGCTTGACTTGCTGCAATCGGAAACCTATATGTCGCGCGGTTTATACCCTGGAGTAGTGTAGGCATTGGCTATTTTCGTTTAATTTCCAGCCAATAGGCTGAGTTTAGATGAGAAACTTTTGCTTGGACTCAGGTGTGGGTATCGAGCTGGCGTAGCTCAATTGGTAGAGCAGCTGATTTGTAATCAGCAGGTTGCGGGTTCGAGTCCCATCGCCAGCTCCAGAATGAGCGTGGGCGAGAATTGGTTGGGGGTTATGGAGGGATGCCCGAGTGGTTAAAGGGAGCAGACTGTAACTCTGCCGCGATTTCGCTACGAAGGTTCGAATCCTTCTCCCTCCACCACCAGTACCTTGTCGTGCTCATGGGTTGGTTGGGGAAGATGGAGTTTTGGGCGGGTGTAGCTCAGTTGGTAGAGCATCAGCCTTCCAAGCTGAATGTCGCGAGTTCGAACCTCGTCGCCCGCTCCATGGAGGCAAGTTAGAGAGTTGCCCATGTAGCTCAGTAGGTAGAGCACTTCCTTGGTAAGGAAGAGGTCACCGGTTCAAATCCGGTCATGGGCTCCACTGCTGATGCAGCATTGGGTTTGAATAAAGGGAAAGCTAGGAGAAACATCATGGCAAAAGAAAAATTTGATAGATCAAAACCTCACGTGAATGTGGGCACGATTGGTCACGTTGACCACGGTAAGACAACTTGTACAGCAGCTTTAACGAAGATTTCTTCGGACTTAGGCATGGCTGACTTTGTGAGTTATGATCAGGTCGCAAAGGCATCTGAATCTCAAGGTCGTCGTGACTCCACG
>JASMKV010000187.1 GCA_030749035.1 Myxococcota bacterium
CTGTTGGAACTTTGATTATCATGGAGAACATCAACGACGACGGGAACGGCGGCATCCCGGAATGTCACGCGCAAAAGTTTGCCGAATGCAAAATGCCTCCTGACGAGGACGATGACTACGATTATGATGGCGATGATTATGCAGGAGACTCAAACTTCGCAGCGACTGAAGAAGGCCAGGCCTGTTATGTCGCGCCTTTCTGTGGCGATGGAAATGTGGATGCGGGCGAGCAATGTGATGACGGCGCTAACGATGACAATTGCGATGGTTGTCTGGCTGATTGCACAACCCATGAAAACAGCTGTGGTGACGAGTACCAATGTGGTCTGGAGGAGTGTGACGATGGCGCCGATGGTGACAACTGTAATGGTTGTCTTGATGATTGCACAACCCATGAAAACAGCTGTGGTGACGAGTACCAATGTGGTGCGGAGGAGTGTGACGACGGTCGTAATGGTAATGATTGCGATGGTTGTCTGGATGATTGCACGAACCATGTGAACACTTGTGGTGATGGCTATCGATGTGGCACCGAAGAATGCGATGATGGCAATAGCGTTAATAGCGATGCCTGCCCCGATGGGGAGGGTGGCAACTGCCAGAACGCCAGCTGTGGCGACGGTTTTGTTTGGAGCGGTCAGGAAGACTGTGACGATGCCAACGACAGCAACAACGATGCCTGTGTCGAGGGTTGTCAAGATGCCTCTTGTGGTGATGGTTTTGTTTGGGATCTAGAGGGTGGCAGTGAATCATGCGATGATGGGGACGGTGATAACAACGATATCTGTCCAGATGGGATTGGTGGTACCTGTGAGCCTGCGGTCTGTGGCGACGGTCATACCTGCAATAATACGGATCTCGGAGAATGCGACGAGCCGCTCTATGGTTATGAAGAATGCGATGACGGCAACGCCGATAACAACGATGCCTGTCTGAGCGAGGACGATTTCGGCAATACCTGTGTAGAGGCTTCTTGTGGTGACGGTTTTATTTGGACGGGTCAGGAAGCCTGCGATGATGGTAACCAGAGCAACAACGATGCCTGTCTGAGCGCGGACGTGGACGAGTCTGATGCCTGTGTGGTGGCCTCTTGCGGCGATGGATTTACCTGCGACGATGCTGAGTGCAGCAGCGGTCCTAATGATGGTGTCGAATATTGCGATGATCCTGGTGACGAAGAGGAACTCTGGTGCACGTCGGTATGCGGTGATGCATGTTATGAAAATGCTTCGCCCGACCTGGAAGAAATGTTTTCACGCGCCCAATTTTTCTTTCTGATTTATAACTCCGAGTTCAAAGCCGCCGCTGATCTTAATCCTCCTCCGGGGTATTCGACTGTGAATTGTGCAGAGTGTTCTAACGACCCGAATTGGGCCAACGAAGTCGGTGTTATCGAGAGTGTCCATCTTCTCGATGCACCCGCTTCAGATCAACATCCCGATGAGGATGGTTCGGATGGTGGCATGGGGACTATCGTCGCGATGAGTGCGACCTTCCGCGATGGCACACTGCCCGATACGGACGAGGGGGTGCTGGTCGGTCCGGCGACTACAACGCTTGCATGCGGATCCAACGATGATTGTCAGGAGAACTATCCCGGTTATGTATGTAATATTGACAGTGTTTGCGAACATGTGACCGCATCATGCACCATCACAGGAGGGGACTTCTGTGATCGCCTGGCTGACTGGGAACCGGAGACGGTGACGGATGCAGAGGTCCCCTATCCTGATCCTGATGACGATGGCCCCGAAGGCTCCATCGAGGTCCATACCGAACTCGTTGCGGTCAAATTGGTGGCGGCACCCGATAAACCGGTGGGTGCTGAGGTGAGCATCGGTGTGGCCAGAGAATATGCTTATCTTCCGGTAGAACATCCCCATTACACCGGCCAACCGCGCAGCTTTGGTCAGATTCAGTCCGAGAATACCGCCGATTGTGAACTCCGGTGTCCAGCGTCGAGTTTTTTCAATGTCTTTGCCGAAGTGGTGATTCCACCCTTTGGAGAGCTGGAGGAGGAGACCATTCTTTATAACCGCTCCGATGGGTGCGACCCGGAAAATACGTATGCCTATAGCGCACATTGTGGTCCACTGGTGCTTACATCGCCCATACCGGATGCGGATGTTTGTAATGAAGAGATTTGTTGTAGTGGTTCCCCCACAGGTATCATCGATTTGCCGGTTCGGATTATCTACCAGCATGGTGGGGCCAGCCCGGCGCCGGTGCATTTTGTCAAAGAGTATCCCCTGGATTGTACAGACGATCCAGACGTAGACTGTAAGTGGCAAAAGGGCCATTTGGCGGGCTTTTTGTTGCTGGCCGGTCATGGTGCTGCGTTCTCTGTGGACGACATGAGTTTTCCACCCGCGGGAGCGGCAGGGGCAGGGGGTGGTGAATCCGACGACGACGACGACGACGACGACGACGACGACGAATCAGTTTGCTGCCGCACAGACTTAGGTATGCAAATCCTGCCCGCCAGTGAGTGCGAAGGCATTGTTCAGGATGATGACTACTGTGTCAGGGTATGCTGTGACCCCGATGCGGTTGATTATAGTTCGTGCATAACGTCGGACAATACCTGTACTTCTTGCGATCCTAATACGCCATCGCCATGCCCTGATGAGCAGGTTTGTCGTCCTCTAGCCAGCGGGAACTATGCCACATGTCATAGGGCGGCTGGCAGCCAGCTTTTTGAAAATACGTTGGTTAAGTGGAAGAACGAGTGCCTCGGAGAGACGATTGGTTGTGGTCCGTGGGGTTCTCAGGGGGGTGGTCAGCAAGGGAAAGTTCCTAAAGGTAACTTTGTTCAGAGCAATCCGAGCAATCAGCATCAGCATCAGCAAACTACGGACTCCCCCTAAGAGGCTATTTTTTGTTTCTCCTCAGCTTGACCCGAGCGGCCTTTATGCATAACTCCGTGCGGCACAGTTTCGCACCAGGAGTATCACGATGAAAACAATTGCCGTTATCGGGACAGGTCAAATGGGGGGCGGTATCGCCCAGGTTGCCGCGCAAAGTGGCATCAAGGTCTATATGACCGACATGAATCTTGAAGTGGCTAAAGCGGGCAAAGATAAAATTGCCACGATACTTGATAAGCTGGTGCAGAAAGAAAAGATAAGTTCGCAAGATGCGGATGCGGCGCTCGCTAATCTCATTCCGACAGGGGACTATGCGGAGCTTAGCGATGTGGAGTTGGTCATTGAGGCGGCGACGGAAAATGAGGAACTCAAGAAAACCATTTTCCAAAAACTCGATGCAGCATGTCAGCCCAAAACCATTTTAGCCACCAATACCTCGTCCATTTCCATTACCCGCATTGCCGCGGTGACCAAGCGGCCAGAGCAGATCATTGGTATGCATTTTATGAACCCGGTGCCCTTGATGAAATTGGTCGAAGTCATCAAAGGTTTTTCAACCAACGATGCAACGACCCAAGCGACCCGGTCCTTAGCCGAAGACATGGGTAAGACCGTGGTGCTCTCCGAAGACTATCCAGGTTTTATCGTCAATCGCATTTTGATGCCGATGATCAACGAAGCTTGTTTCGCACTCATGGAAGGGGTGGCCAGTGTCGAAGACATTGATGCGGCCATGAAACTTGGCTGCAATCAACCCATGGGACCGCTGACGCTGGCGGACTTGATTGGTTTGGATACGTGCCTTTCCATTATGCAGGTCCTGCATGAGGGCTTAGGCGATGCAAAATATCGTCCCTGTCCGCTCTTAAAAAAATACGTCGAAGCGGGTAAGTTTGGTCGCAAGAGTGGGGCCGGTTTTTACACCTATTAGATCCCGGTGAATGCCACTTTTCGATGTCCATATCTTTTTGTGCGATCAGGGTAAGAAAGGAGCAGACGCATGCGCAACGCCGGCACAAAGTTAAAAAAACAACTTTTCGGTATTGATGCCAGCGAGGTGACTTTTGCCCGCCGTGGTTTTTTGGCCACTGATCCTGCTGTGGTGGCCGCTCTTGAAAAGGTCGGTGTGGCTTTTGTGGCCGGTTATCACGCCGCTTTGTCGCAAAGTGAACCACGGGCATTGGCCGAGGCGCTGAGCGAAGTGAATGCAGCACATCGTGGTTTTGCCTACGAGGGTGCCGGTATGGCACTTACCTTGCTCGATCGCTTAACACCTTGGAAGCGCTCGCGTTTCGGGGAATTCCTGCAAGGCCCCGGGGAACCACATACCTATATGGTCATTATTGGGGCAGGTTGGGCCTTCGCCAGGCTCGGCTCACCCATTGCCCGGCTGGCGGCAAAAATAGATCCGCTGCTTGGCTGGTTGGCCTTTGATGGTTACGGTTTTCACGAAGGTTACTTTCATTCTGAGCGCAGTGTGACACAGCAGTGTCGACCACGTGGCATGCAGGGCTATGCGGGGCGTGTCTTTGATGCAGGACTGGGGCGTTCTTTATGGTTTGTTTGTGGTGGCCAGGCCGCTGTGCTGGCCACAACCATTGCGGCATTTAGCTCGGAGCGGCAAGCCGATCTCTGGGCAGGTGCGGGTTTAGCCTGTGCTTATGCCGGTGGCGTCGACGATTCGATGGTTAAAGATATGAGGCAGCGGGCTGGTGATTATCGGGGATATTTGGCCCAAGGCGCGGCATTTGCGGCCAAGGCCAGACAACGGGCGGGTCTGCCAAGTGCGCCAAGCGCCTTCGCGGTGCAGGAACTGACCGGGATGTCTTTTGAACAAGCGGTTCGTATTTGTGATGAAGCCGAATCCGAGTGCAGATCGACGTCCATCGAGCTTGCGCAAGAGCCGACTTTTGAAGTATGGCGTTCGCGTATCCGGCAAAGATTTGAGCAGGCTTTTGCCGGTGTGGAGCATGCATGATAAGTCAAAACCATAGCTTTCTGCGTCGGCACGCAGCCCGTATTGTGGCGCTGCTGGTCCTACTGGCAGCTTACGACTTGACCCGCTTGCCGGAGCTGCCTGAGGATGAGCGTAAGCAAATGGCGCAGCGTTTCAAGTTTTCACCTTTTGCGTTATCGACCTGGGAAGGGCAACCTTTTGCGACCCGTCGACCCGTGAATCCGAGTCTCGAGCGGCATGCGGGCTGGATTTCCGCTGTTGGTGCCGCGGCAGCTTTGGCTGATTTAGATGGCGATGGCTTGCCCAATGATATTTGCCTTGTGGACCCCCGTAGTGATGAAGTGACCCTGTCGCCGCTTCCAGGGACGGGAGACCGTTATGCGCTTTTCAGGCTTGACGTCAAAGCATTGCCCTATGCGCGCTCGACGATGGCGCCGATGGGCTGTGTGCCCGCGGATGTGAATGAAGATGGGTATCAGGATATCCTGGTTTATTACTGGGGACGCACACCGATTATTTTTGTGCAGGAAAAGGCGGGTGACTTTGCCCGCGCACGGTTTGTCGAAACGGAGCTGCTGCAGAGCGATGAACGTTGGTTTACCATGGCGGCGACTTTTGCGGATTTGGATGGCGATGGTCATCTTGATATCGTGATTGGCAATTACTTTCAGGACAATGCCCGCATTCTTGACGCGCAGGCGACCATCGTCGATGAAATGCAGGATTCGA
>JASMKV010000188.1 GCA_030749035.1 Myxococcota bacterium
CGAAGTCATTTTAAAGTCTGAACAAGGCAAACAACAACAGAGGAAAGACAATGAAGACAATCAAGAAAATTTCGGATCAAAAAGGAAAGCATGACCTGCAAACATTGACTCAGAAGCAAATGAGTATGGTTTTTGGGGGCGTTTGTCGGGTCAGAAACTTTAAGGATGGTGGGTGGAGTGAGAATGACGGTACGGGTTGGGCTAGTGCGGAGTAAATGACAAGACCCTTGCCTGATAATTTGATCGACGAAGCTTAGATTGCTCTGGACAGATCAGTTTATCGACTGGTTTTCAATTCTACAAACAAAGCAAAAGTTAAGAAAAAATGGAGAAGATTATGAAAATGACCAAGATTAAAAAACGTTATGCACAAGCGCTAACCCAGAAACAAATGACCATGGTTTGTGGGGGATGGGCTATGTGGTCTAAAAACGATCAGACATGGCGGGGTGAGTTGAATGACGGAAGCCCGGTTTCTGTCGAGATTTCTGAGTATCTAAAGTAAGAAAAATGTCGATGCGCTCTTATCTTTAAAGGGCGCATCGTTCCGCCTTAATCCACACATTCTGGGTTCAAGTTCCGTATTTTTTGTCGCCTTAATGTGGCGAGAAATCCGATGAATATGAGCAGAGCAAGCTCCGGGGATTGACTGGCGTTTCAACTGCCGCTGCCGCCGCTGCCGCCGCTGCTGCTGCTGCTGCTGCTGCTGCTGCTGCTGCTGCTACTGCTGCTGCTGCTGCTGCTGCTACTGCTGCTGCTGCTGCTGCTGCTGCTGCTGCTGCTACTGCTGCTGCTGCTGCTACTGCTGCTAAAACTGGCATACGAAGGTAATTCTGAGGCGCTGATCACGTTCTCTGCCTGTAAGATTGCGCCGAGTATATATTGATACTGCTGCGACATCCATTCAAAATCCAGGGAAGCAATGGTAAAGCCACTGCCTACAGGTTCTCCAAAAACCTCCGTTAACGTATTATAAATAAGAACATCATAGGCAATATTCAGTCCTGCGTTAATCAATGCTTCAACAGCCTCAAGAATCCAGCTGAATGGATTGAGGCTATAGAAGTTGCTCCAGTTGATATAAAAATTTTCAAAACCCAAACTGACCTGCGGTAACAGGCCATTCTGAACAGGGATCTTGACGTTAACTTTGGATAGTTGTTCTGGAATCCTCGATGATCTATTACCAAAGACGGGCTCAAGTCTTATACCAAATGTAAGATCACTGTCGCTCCAGGAGCCAGCCCACATATGATAAGAGTAGACCCAGCCGATGACAGGAATATTTACTTTGAGCCAGAAGCTCGCTTTTATGCCTCGCATGGACAAGCCAATATCGAGAGAATTGTTTTGCGCATGACAATCGGTGGTGGGGCGAACATCACCTATCGATAATTTATGCAATCCAAATTGTACCGTGCCATCATCATGCAGTATCCAGGCATCACCGGAAAAACCTTCCATATGCATGGTGCCCCACTGCCCAGCGGCAGTGCCCAGGGTTCTGATGAGCTGCTTGCCGTCGCAATTATAGTCGGTACAACCATAGACGGCTTCTTTGAAGGTGCAATCCAGTAGATTTTCCATAAATGTGCAGCTGTTGTAAGGCAGATTTCCATAATTTAAAAAACTGGAGTCATTAAACATCGCGTTGATGGTGCCATAAAACTCAGGACAGATATCTTCGGGTTTGTCGCAATCATCATAATTGCAGACACACCGGTCTTCGGTGGCACACCAGAAACAGCTCCCGGTTGTGTTGTAGGAGGTCATGCATTGGGCGTAGCTGACATCCCCGCTTGTACATGGTTTCTGTCCGCCGGTCAGAAGGGTGAGGGTGCAGGAGTCATCGTCTCCATAACATTCGTTGCCGGGGCCCATCCAATTTGATTGGGAGCAATAGCTGTCGCAATCGTCATTACATGAGGCATTGCCGCTGTACCAATCGCCAATATTGACATTTTCATGGATACCATCGGGACACCAGCAATAGCAGGAGTAGAATAAGCCAGGGACCCCTGTGTCATACATTTCTCCACAAACCCTTGGTGGGCAATTGGGCTGACAGGAATTTGAAGCGGCGTATTCGGTCCCATTGTTGGTGCAGGTACCACCGCCATAATTTCCGCATGCGGTAAAGGAGTTTCTTGAATTTGTGTCATCTCTACCTTCTGTAGAATCCTCTGGGACGGGTTGCCCCTCAGAGCCGCATCCCCGTTCAGGGCGGGAGTCTGAAGTGTGACGTGTGGCATCTTCGTTCTCAGGGTTGTCTTCTTTAGTCCGGAGTCTGTTTTGAAGGTTTTCTGGGGCGAATTGATTCAAAGAATGACTCTGAACATATGTGGTGTTGAAATCCGTTTCGCTTCCACAGGCCGTTGATAGTATCGTAAGGCTAAAAACGAAAAAAATGTTAAGGCTTGGGTTGAGATAAAATGAGTGCGGACAAATATCGTGATGTTTCATATTATACTCAGGGTGCCCATGTTTGAGATGCACTGTGATGTGCATCTTTACTCTCTATCTGTAAGCAAAACCCAAGCCAGGATCGCGCATATATAAGTAGCTAATATTAAAGGGGAAAAGTCTGTATGCCGTGTCAAAGAGTGGGGAAAAGAGAATCGAGGTGGGTAAATTAACGCTGTCTGCGAAAAGGCTTAGCTTCAATGGCCAATGCTTTGCAGAATTTCTTAAACTTCGCCCGCTCTTTATCCGCGAGGATGGTTAAGGACGTTCCCGTATTGCCAGCTCTGCCCGTGCGCCCGGCGCGATGCACATAACCTTGCGCTGTGTTGGGTAGATCATAATGCAAAACCCAGTCAATTTGTGGAAGATCCATGCCGCGTGCGGCCGCATCGGTGGTGATGATGACCCGCGCCTTGGCGCTTTTAATCTCTTCAATGGCCTGTTTACATTGATCGCGGTTGCGTTCACGGCTGATGCTTACGGCTTTAAGTTTATGTTCGTTAAGATAACGGTAGAGGTGTCTGATCGCTTGGGGTTGATTGGCAAAAACAATGCATCGCTCGCAGCGGTTTTCTTCGATGAAGCGCGCCAAGGATACATCTTTGCCTGTTTCACCTTTAACACTGATGAAACGATGCTTAATTTGCGTATTGATTGGATCTATTTCCGGCTTCACCAAAACATAATCATTTTTCATGATTTCTTCGATAAGCAATATTGTTTGTGGTCCTAAGGTGGCGGTGGCGATGACAAGTTGCACCTTGGGCTCTGGTCTGGAAAGGATTTCACGTAGAAAATCTCCGCCTTTAGAGGTCAAGATAGGGTCCGGTTCATCCAAGACGATGGTGGTCACATTTTTCATCTTTTTGTTGGCATAGAGTTCTAAAATACGTCCGGATGTTCCTATGACGATGCGCGTGCTTTTGTTGAGCCGTTCTTTTTGTCGCTGCGCAGTGACATTGGGGGTGATGGAGGCGGTGGTGATGCTTTCATCTTTATAGCGATTGGCGACGCGATAGGATTGCATGGCCAATTCCGGGTTTGGGGTCATGACGACGCAGCGACCCTGTTCAGGGTTTTGCAGGCGCTGTAAAATGGGCAGAAGGTAGCCCAGTGTTTTGCCGGTTCCGGTCCCAGAATGCAAGACGGTATGTTTGCCGGCTAAAATCGCAGGAATGGCTAACTCTTGAACGGCAGTGGGCTCTGCAATACCGTCGATGTTAAATTCTTGTTGAATGCGCTCGTTGATCTCCAAGCCGACAAGTGCAGCGAAATCGTGTTCGGACATCGATTATGACTTTGGCGCTTGTTTGGGTTTGGCGTTTGCCCAGTGTTCTTCGATAAGCGTTTTGGCTGTTTTGGCGTTGGTCATTTTGTAGGTGCTTTGGAGAATTTTATCGGTGAGGAGGTGCTCTTTGCCGCTGGCGTCGATAAGACGACGCTTTCGCTCACCAACCAAGCCATGCACATAGAGCAACTCACCAGGGAGTGTCGCTGGTGGCTTGGTGCGTTTAAGAACCGTTTTATAAGGACGCAATTTATTGAAAAAATCTGGTACAGCCATACTTAGCGCATAACATCTGTGCCGCGCCTTCTCAATGGCTTGTGTGCAATATTATACCGGTTCGTGTTTAAAATATTGCTCAAGGGTCTCGTGGATTTGATCTCTGACTTGCCGGAAGGCAGCCAGCACATCTTCTTGCGTGCCCGGTGCAGCGGCAGGATCGTCAAAGGGCCAATGCTGTTTTTGGACATCGGCCGGGAAAGCAGGACACACTTCTTCGGCGCAGAGTGTGATGACCGTACCAATGCGTTCTTGTGGGATCTCTTGTATCGATTTTGAATGCTGCTTAGCGATATCAATGCCAATCTCTTTCATGACGTCTATGGCTGCTGGGTTAAGCGAGGTTGGATTCGAGCCTGCGCTGAAGATCTCTATTTCTCCCGGGGCCATTTCTCGGGCCAGACCTTCAGCCATTTGACTGCGCGAAGAGTTTGCCACACATAAAAAGAGTACGCCGTTTTTTTTCGCCATCAGCAGCAACCATCCGCGGCGCTTGGATTCTCATCTGTGCAACGCACCAAGCGATAGGTCCAGGCGCCGAGCAGCGCACCGACGACAGGCCCAACGATATAGATCCATAGATGGTTTAGGTTGCCGTCGACTAAAGCTGGAGCAAGAGAACGGGCGGGATTCATGGAGGCGCCACAAATGGGGCCGGCAAAAATGGCGGCCAAGGCGACAGTGCCACCAATGGCCAAGCCAGCCATTTCACCAACGGCCCTGCCATCGGTGGCCACGGCGGTAATCACAAACATAAGAAAGAAAGTAAGAATGGCTTCAAGAACGAGTGCTTGTGTCGCCGATCCTGAAGGTGTGGTCGCGCCCATATGCGCAACGGGGTCTAAGAGCACATAAAGCATGGTGGAGGCTATGAGCGCTGCAGTACTTTGCCCAAGCACATAGGCAGGCACTTGTCGCCAGGGAAAACGGCCGACGGATGCAAAGGCCAGGGTCACGGCAGGGTTGAAATGCGCTCCGGAGATATGCCCGGTGGCATAGATCATCACCGTGATCACCAAGCCAAAAACCAACCCAATGCCCACATGCCCAAGCGCGCCGTTGGTGATGGCATCAACCATGATGGCGCCACAGCCGGCAAAGACGAGGGCAAAGGTTCCCACCATTTCGGCACCAACCTTCTTGAGTACATGTTCGTTGCTTGCTTGCATATTCTGTTTGTCCTTGTTGTAGGATATCTATACCTGAGTAAGCTTGCATGCAACTTGAAGAAGCATGCTTTTCCTCGCCTCTTAAGTAAAGAACCCTCGCTTTTGTCCATCAATTCTTTTACAAGATCTCAACGAAAACATGTCTAAGGTTATTCTCATAACCGGTGCTTCAGCCGGTTTCGGCAAAGCATGCGCCGAACACTTGGCAGAGCAGGGACATCGTGTTTACGGCACCAGTCGTCGAGCACAATTTCCACAAGAAGCGATAGACTATTCCCAACCCCTTCTTATTCCGATGGATGTTTGTTCTCAGGAGTCTGTAGAAAAGGCGGTTCATTTTATTCTGGAACGGGAAAAGCGTATTGATGTGGTTGTAAATAATGCGGGTATGGGGGTTGCGGGGGCGGTGGAAGAGACTTCTGTAGAGGAAGCCAGAGCTCTTTTTGAGACGAATTTCTTTGGTGTGTTGCGCGTTTGCCGAACAGTTTTACCAACCTTTCGAGCACAAGAATTCGGCCTCATGATAAATATATCTTCTCTTGGTGGTTTGGTGACTCTGCCTTTTCAGGGGCTGTATTCCGCCTCTAAATATGCCCTCGAGTCCATCTCCGATGCACTGCGGATGGAAGTGCAGCCTTATGGCATTAAGGTTGTTGTTGTTGAGCCAGGTGATTTCCGCACCAATTTTTCCGAGAGCAGAGTGGTTTCAGCTGAAAGCAACGATAATTCACTCTATAAGCAGCGTTGTGATCGGGCGATTGCGGTCATGGCTAAGGATGAAAGCGAAGGTTACGACCCGAGGCTTTTGGCAGAACTTTTGGGACAGATTATCAAGACCAAGTCACCGCAGCATCGTTACTCCATTGGGCCTTTGAGTCAGCGTGTGGCGATTGGGTTGCGTTGGCTTATGCCTTCTTGGCTGAGGGATAGGGTTTTGATGTTGCTCTATCGGGTGTGAATTCGCCGCCGCCCCTTTCAGGGCGGCGACATGGTGGGGGCCATACTATTTGAGAGAGAGCCCAGGTTTCGTGGTGGAAGATGCATCCGAGAATGCTCCCAGCATGACTCTGGGGGCACTCACGCAGCGGTCTTCTTTGCTGCCACTCCAGGAAAAGCCGCTTGGTGTAAGACAGACATCACTGGCAAAGCGCACAACCGTGTTTTGAAACTGCACATCCACAAGATCAAGATACATGGTGTTGGCTTCTTCAGGGTTGCCAGTCAGGCCCATGGTCTTAGGGAGAATGATGGGCTCAATTTTAAGAAAACCCAATATTGGATTTAAGAAAGCGGCCATGCCAGGGCCATCAATGGTTCCGCATGAGGTGCTGACACTGCCTTCTAAGCTGGTGATGCGGGGATGTCCAAAGCGGATATGAAATTCTTGTTTTGCTGTGTTGATGGCACCTCGAAGTTCGTAGGCGAACGTGCCTTCTAAAGAGCTTGATAATCTTTCATCACCATCAAAGAGATCGATACGAAAGGGCATTTCTAAATCAGCACGCTCAAAAGTTTCGCCAGGAAGAATTCTTACCTGACCCGCAGGCACAACCTGAAAATCGATGCCTTTGACGCCACAGGGGATATTGTGACTCTCACAAAATTTTCCGGATTTGGCCAATAAAACGATGGCGTCGGCAAGCAACCCATAAGGCACGACCAAATCAATGGCGCCCAAGGAGGGAACATCGTCTGGAATACGTCGGGTTTCATCATAATAGGCGGTTGATTCGTTATGATAAAGTGCAGGCTCACAGCTGGCATCAGCAGAGCTGTAGGTGCCTTTAAGTACGGTTGACCACTGTGTAAAGATGATATCGGGATGATTGGTGGGCTTAAGTTTCGACAAGCCAATGTCGTAAGTGAAAGGATGTTCAGAAATGCTGACATCGTCGCTGATTTGTAAAGCCGTATCCAGGCTATCGTTGATAAGCGATTTGATTGTTTTTTGTGCAATCGGATAGGCGCGCATGGCTTTGTTAAGAATCGAAGAAATGCAATCATCACCATCATCACACATCGCAGGTGCAACCCAGTTGACGATTCTACAAGCCAGGTCATAGGCCCAGGTCAGTCCACCTGAAATGATAACCGCATCTGTGAGTTCGACTTCAATCGATTCGATATGGCCAATTTGCACGCGATGTTCTGTGGTGTCTGCTTTAAGAGAAGACACCAATGTGGCTTTAAGATCTTTGAGCGAGAATTCAGGATTGATTTCAATAAATTTGCCGACACGAATATAAGTAATGAGCGTTGGATCCCAGCTATCAAGGTCGAAAACACTTTCAAGCAAGCCACCATGGATAATATCAAAGCTGGCCGTATCATCGTCAATGTTGATGTCCATGTCGAAAGACTTCATGCCAATGTTTACGCTGGGAATAAAACGGGTGCCTGCATAAGAGAAGAATGAACTTTCCCCTGCTTCAATTTCTTCAACACCGAATTCTTTGGCGACATAAGGCACAATAATTTTTTCAAGAACACGCAGGTTGTTGAGACGCAAACCGTTTTGAACCGTGCCACCATAGGTTGCCTCAAGACCATCGGTGGTTTCATTGCCACCAATTTGGGCATTTTCAAAATAGAGATCTTGTTCGCTGCCACAGGCACTTAAAAAGAATTGAGAGATGATGAGGACAATCATGATGGGGCTGTTAATCATTTTTTGCATGGGGGCTTCCTTGATAAGTATGGTTGTGTTGTTGATCAGTCTTACGCGTCAGGTGAAATTCTGGCTGGAAAAAAGCACATAAGGCACTGTTTTTGTTGGGTTTTGTGATATGGATCACAAAGCAGACAAAGAGATTGTGATGGCGGTCACGCTTTAGGGCAAATTAATATTCGATATTGAGCGTGCCCAAGTAGTCTTGAATGGCTTGACGTTCCATATGCACCAGATGGATGACAAAGTCCCCTGGCTCGGCCCATGCTAATCCAAGCTTGAGTGCTTCAAGCTCGCTGGATGCAGCGGTGATTTGTTCTGGGCTAAGACCTTGCTCAATAAAGCAAGCACGAAAAACCTCGATGACTTCACCTTTTTTGCGCCCACGCAGATATTGCTCGGGCATTTCTCGTAGGAAAATGTGTGCAGGTTTGGCTTGCGCAATAACGCCAGCGAGTTCTTGAATATCTTCATTGGATCGATCGCCAGCTTGCCCAATGCAGACGCTCATGCGCTCTTTAGACTTTAAGGCAGCATTACCCATATTCATGACCGCACGAACGCCATGCGGGTTATGGCCAAAGTCGAGCAAGACTCTGATCTTGTTTACGTTCAACATATTGCCGCGGCCGGGGTTGTCGCTTGCTTGCGCACCAAAGCTTTTAAGGGCCCGTTTGATGGCATCCATATCGATACCCAGCGCAACAGCCAAGGCAGTACAGCCTAAGGCATTCGAAATATTATAAAGCGCGGTACCGTTTTGTGCCAAAGGCATCTGCTTGACATGGGTGAGCACCGTGCGTTGTGCATTGTTTTGATAAATGAGTTCACCATTTTCAAGATAGGCGATGGCACCGCCATTTTCTAAATGGGTTTTAAGTTGCGGGCTTTGTCCGTTAACGGAGGTTAGAGTGCCTGGACCAGTGGCTTTCTCTGCCAGGTTTTGAACATAAGGGTCGTCAACATTATACACCCTTTGCCCGTGTTCTTTGACCACCGAGTAGACAACACCTTTTACTTTCGCCATGTCTTGGATGCTGTTGATGCCGTAGTCGCCCAAGTGGTCGTTGTCGACATTGGTCACGAGCGATGCATCGCATAAATCGACGCCTAGGCCGCGACGCAAAATGCCACCTCGCGCGGTTTCAAGAATGGCGCATTCAACTTCCCGGTGGCGTAGAATCATGCGGGCGGCGCCAGGTCCTGTCCAGTCACCTTCTTCAACACTTTGGCCATTGATGTGGATGCCATCGGTGGATGAGTTGCCGATGGTCAGTCCGGACTCACGCACCATACGCGCCAGTAATCTGGCGCTGGTGGTCTTGCCGTTGGTGCCGGTGATGATGGCGATGGGAATAGATTTAAACTTTTCCCAGGATAAATCTGCCGGGCTTGGACATTCGCGGGCAGGCCAGGTTTGCGAATAGCGTCCGTAGCCCAGAGAGACGAAGTCATCATCCCACAAAAAAGGCACATTTCGTTTTTGTGCTTCTTCCTGGAGTGCCAGAAGTGCCGGGTTTTGTTCTTCCTCTAAGGCCTTTTCAAGTTCGGCTGTGATCGTGTCGATGTTTTCTGGCTCTTGTTCTTTGAGGGCGGCTTGGGTTCTTTGCAGAGATTTTTCCATGGCGGCCACCGCAGCATAAAGAACATCGATGGGTGCTTCCATGGTTAAGGCGGCGCCATCTTTAAAAACTCGCTGTGTGGTTTGATTTGCGTCGAAGGGTAAATGTGCACAAACTTTTTTTAATTCCTGCTGCCAGATGTCGACAACCTCTTCAGGCGATTCACCATTTTCAAATTGCACTTGCGCAGTCGCGGCAGCAAGCCGAGTTTGTAGGTTGGGCCCGGTGAGGCGGCGTGTGTCTGTGACAAGCATCAGTCTGAAAGTTCGCGGGCGATGCGTACGCCGCGGGCATCGGAAATGACTTCAGCGTCCAAGTGCAGGTTGTCGGTGTTGACGTTGATGGTCAAGGGGATCACATTGGACATGCTTTCAGAAGATTCTGTCTGCTCTAAGTTTTCACTTTGATCTTTAAATTTCGTGATTTGCTTCCAGCAGCGTGAAATTTTGTCTCCAAAGATAAGGATCAGATCGCCATGCTCTCCAAGTTGTAGGGCGCGATTCACCGCCTCTTGTTCATCGACGATAAGTTCAATTTGTGATTCAGGATAACCGGCTTCTTTAAGCCCTTTGTGCAAAAGCTGTGGGACTTCGGCTTCATCGCGTCCCCGGGGATTATCATCCCGGCGCACAATGATTTTGTCGAAATTGCCTTGCGCAGCAACTTTCGCAATCTCCAGGATGTCTTCATTACGTCGGTCACCAGGCGCTGCCAGCACACAGATCTTTTTGCCTTCGGCATCCAGTCTTTCGACCAAATCCACCATGCATTTGATGGCTGAAGCGTTGTGCCCGTAATCAAGAATAACCTTAAAAGGCAGCTCGTTAAAAATATTTAAGCGGCCAGGGACCTGGAAATAGGATGTGTCAAAGGTGCGCAGACCCTGACGTATATTTTCCATTTTGACATCCATGGCATAGGCCATGACGGCAGCAGCCATCGCATTGGCCACATTGTGCAGTGCTTTACCTTCCATGGTGGCAGGAATCAGATGCGTCCAAAGCAGTGGCATATGTGCACCATCATCATAAAGCGTAATCATATGGCCGTTGATGCCTTCTTCTAAAACAGCGGCTAAGCCACCGGCCTGAATATGTTGGCGAACCAAATCGTTGCGCGGGTTCATGGTGAAATAGGCAATGCGTTTGGCTTTGGTATGGTCGGCCATTTTTAGGCAGTGCATATCGTCGGCATTAAGGACCGCGCAGTCACGGGCAACTTCGGGCACAATCCGTTTGACTGCAGCTAAGTCTTCAAGGGTATCGATGCCCCGCAGACCTAAGTGGTCGCTGGCGACATTAAGGACGGCCCCTACATTACAGGTGCGAAAGCCTAAGCCAGATCGAACGAGTCCGCCGCGTGCGGTTTCTAAGACGGCCATATCGACATCTGGATCGCGCAAAATCATTTGTGCTGCTTTGGGTCCGGTCATATCGCCTTCGACCGTGCGCACACCATCAATGTAGACGCCATCGGTGGTGGCAAGGCCAACAGTACAGCCGGACATTTTATGCATATGGGCGAGCATGCGGGCGGTGGTGGTTTTGCCGTTGGTACCGGTGACAGAGGCCATCGGTATGCGGGCAGGCGTGTTTGGTGGAAAGAGCATGTCCATGACAGGGCCTGCGACATCGCGGGGCTTTCCCTCGGTGGGTGCAACGTGCATACGAAAGCCAGGCGCCGCATTGATTTCACAGATGGCCCCACCAAGATCTTTATAAGATCGGGTGACATCGGGGGTAATAAAATCCACACCGGCCACGTCGAGACCGACCGCTTTGGCGGCACGCATGGCCATTTCCTGATTGTCGGGATGGACTTCGTCGGTCATGTCGATGGCCGTACCACCGGTGGAGAGATTGCCGGTAGAGCGCAGGTAGAATATTTCACCTTCTTTAAGCACGGTCTCGGCATTGTATTCTGCAGCCTCAAGCAGACGCTGGGCTTGATAGTCGAGCTCAATACGGGTCAATACTTTTTCATGACCAATACCGCGTCGTGGATCGCTGTTGACGATATCGATAAGCTCGGCAATGGTCTTTTTACCATCGCCGACCACATGGCCGGGGACACGTTTGGAGACCGCCACAAGCTTACCGTCGACAACCAGCATGCGATGGTCAAAGCCAGCGATCATGGTTTCCATGACAGCGGTGCGGGCATGCTTTTGGGCGTTTTCGAGTGCAGCAATGACTTGTTCTTCGTTTTCAATATTCAAAGTCACCCCACGACCGTGATTGCCGTTATAGGGTTTGATCACCAGGGGAAAGCCAATGCGCTTGGCAACTTTGATGGCGGCTTTGGAGTTACGCACCAATTCCTGGTGTGGTACTGGCAGGCCTAAATCTGCCAGAATTTTATGGGTCTCTTCTTTGTCGGAAGAGATTTCTACGGCGATGTGCCTGGTTTGTGAGGTGATGGTGGCCTGTACCCGCTGTTGGTGTTTGCCGTGACCAAATTGGACCAGAGAATAATCGTTAAGACGCAGCCAGGGAATGTCACGTTCTTCAGCGGCTTTAACCAAAGATGCGGTAGACGGACCAAGCTGACGACGCTGAGCAAAGCCGATAAGTTCATCGAGTTCTTCGCCAAAATTAAAATCCTCGTCTTTTTTGAATTCTGGAAGCTCAAGGCCTTCACGTAAAAGGTGACCGATTAGGCGCATCGCCAGTTCCATGGCAGCCATGCCCACACGTTCTTCTTCATAAGCATAAACGACGTGATAAATACCCGTCTCGCCGGTGGATCGGGTTTTGCCGAAGGTCACCTTGGCGCCAGCAAGTTGTTGAACTTCGATGGCGATATGTTCGAGAATGTGTCCCATCCATGTGCCATCATTTTCTGTGAGGCGACGAATAAAACCACCGGGAGTTCCGTAGGAGCAGGTGTGTTCCTTTAAGGAGGGCAGGGCGGCGATGAGCTTGTCATTGAAGCCGGGCACTTTAGCGCTGGGCCATTTTTCGAGTTCACCCAAATTAAGCGTCAATCGAATCACAGGAAAATGGGCGTAGAGATTAGGTCCTCGGTAAATACGTTTTTCAATAATTTTCATTGCTCTTATCCTCTACGCTTTTAAAGGCGCACAAAAAATTAATCGCCATTTTTAGCCGGGGGCAGTGCTTCCTGATTTTGTAAGTTAAAAGTCGCGCCTTGCGGTAAAATATGCAGCTTAACGTTTGTTAGACATAGCGCCTCGCCCTCATTGGCAGCAGCGATGGAGCTGTGCTCAAGGGAGGACACATCGACCACCGTGATGGCACCGGCACCCTCAACATGAATGACGTTGTTGGGAGAAATAAAGGCAGCCGTATTTTCATCGATGCCAATACCGACGGCAAAAGGGTTGTAGCTCAATGCTGAGAGCAATCGGCCTAAGCGATCGCGCTCGCGAAAATGTTGATCGATGACAAAGCGATTGGTCAGGCCCAGCCCAGGGGCCAGGGAAACCATACCGGCGGTGGGGGTGCCACCAACCGAGCCGTAGGCGATCATATGTTCGGGTAAAATGGCCGCGCCCGCCGAGGTTCCGCCGACTGTGATGCCTTGGGCGTTGCGACGACGAATGGTTTTGGCCACCCGGGTTCCGCCCAAAATGGTCGAGAGTCGCAGCTGATTACCACCGGTAAAAAAGATCCCCGTGGCATCTTCTAAGAGCTCGTGCCAGTCGTCGCGGTCGGTATCGTTACGCTCAAGATAGGGTAGGGCCTTGCATTTTTCGGCACCCAAGTCTTTGAAGATCCGCTCATAGCGTCCAGGCGTATCGTCGAGCTGAGAGGCGGTGGGGATGACCGCGATGCGCGCTTTGCCTTCCCCCGAAAGGGCTAAAAAGCGTTTAAGAATCGTGGGTTCACGCAGTTTGTCTTCAGCGCCACCGACCGGAACGATCCATCCGCGTGTATCATCTTCATGGACCTGTGCTGGACTCATGGCCTTGTTTACCCTTCTGAGGTTGCGCGTGATGCTGCCGATATGGCGATCGGTTGCGACCTCTGGCTGGGGCCTATACGCCCTTTCGCTGCACCTGGGAAGGGGAGAAATGCTTCTTTTTTCAGGTAGATGTCACATTTGGGTAGGGGAGTTTTGGGGCCCGTTTTGAGGGGCTTGTAGTGCCTATTCGCAAACCGCCAGATCGTCATTTCCAGAGATAAATGTGCCACGCAGAATATTCTCTGCGCCAATGTGGTCACGTAGTGTTTCGGCCTCACAGGTGGGCAGGGTGCTGTTGTTTATGATCGTTAGCCTGGTGTCGATGGTTTGGATACTTTCGAGTTTGGATAAGGAACTTAAGCTTTCATTATGAATAAGGTTGAGGACTGATGTTTCCTGAAGGTTTTCAAGTCCGGCGAGTGAAACAAGTGCCGGGTTGTAGGCCACATGTGCTGTGACTGCATGGGTGAGGCTTTCAAGTCCTTCAAGTGAGCTTAAAAGCGCATTTTGGGCGATATGCACTGTGGTTACTCTGGCTATGTTTTCCAGTCCGTGCAGCGACTCAAGTTTTGGATTGTTGGTGATATGAAGCATGCTGATTTTTTCCAGATGCTCAAGGGCTGCGAGCGAGTGAAGGTTTGGATTGGCGCTAAGATGCAGTGCATGGAGGTTTTGTAGATTTTCCAAGCCATGAAGTGTCGTCATTGGTGTTGCGCGAATATAAAGGTTGCCCGTAATTTCGTGACACAGGCTTAGGGCCAAAAGTTCGCTCGTATTCGTGATTTCAAAATCCCCTTCACACACCACAAACTCCTGTTCCTCAATTTGCGCTTCATCGTTTTCTTCTGATTCAGAATCTGTACGGGCATCAGCAAAGCAAATGGTTTCGCTGGCGGTGATTTCATCTTCATCAAGGCGCGCATTGTTGTTGCTATCAGCGCCATAATTTAAAATGATGCCACCATAAGGGCATTCTGCGTTGCCGGGGAAATCCTGGTGATGGCTTAAAATAGACATCGGGTCTGTGTCTTCCACCCCTGGAGGAAAGTCATTTTGTGGGGGGCCATCTTCGTGAAAGCAGGCTGTGCAGAGCATTAAAATCATAAAGTGAATATGGGCCAGACGATTTTTGAACATGGGATACTCCTTGGGGTTTGGGCAGAACACTTGTCTATAAAGCAAGGAGGATGCCAATAAATAAACCAAATAAAGACAACATCTTAGGTGTTTTTGCGTTTAATCGGGTGTACTTGAAGTTTCGCTTCGAAACAATTTGTCGTGTTTCGAGCGGCGGTCGAATATAGCTTTGAAGGAGTCTTTTGGTGCAAAACTTCAGATGTGATTTGAGTTTGTGGCAGCAGCTTTCATTTTGGCATTCAGATTGCTCGGAGTTAAGGATGTATCTATAATAGCCAAGACGGAGAAAGCCCCCATGCAAGCATATGTCTTTTTAAGCTTTATTTTATCGGTCGGAATTTTAGCGTGCGGAGGAGGGAGCACGTCTAATGTGGAGGCCTGTAAGGATTTGGTTGCTAAAATTAACAGTTTTGAGTGTGTTGATGACCAGCCGGCTTTAAATGCGGCTGCGACCTGTCCGGCCCAATTCGATGAAATTGAAGGAGACTATACGGCCTATTATCAATGCATCGAGGATGCTTACGAGTGTCCGGATGATATTGAAGAAGATTCGGACGAGGTTGATTTAGAAGACGATACGATGGCCGAGGATATGCTTGCGTGTGCAGAAAAAATGCCCACGGTAACAGGGACAAGAACCTACTGAGCTTTTGCTTTTAACGCCCACATCTTTAAAAGTTTCTTTTGGTTTCTCTCCGAGCATTTATAAATGTTGAGAGAGAGTTTAATTTCTTAGATTTAGCGACTTATTTAGAGTATGAAATGAGTCCATGAAAATAAAAGGACACGAGCGCTACGACCTTTTCTTTGAAATTTTTTCCTATATCCTTATCGCTTTTGTTTTCTTAAAGAATGTTTTTTCTCTTACATCTCTAAAATGGCCTTACGACCATGACCTTTTTAGGGATATCGCCCATGCTCAAACGATAGCCGATGGCAACTTCTTTGCCGATCCAAACTACCTGGGGGAAACATTTTGGTATAACCCGCTCGTGCCCGCCATTGTTGCATGGTTTGCGGAGTTGAGTGATTTGGCCATACCTTTTGTATACACCCAGGCCGGTCCATGGCTTAATCTTCTGGGCCCTCTTTCATTTTATTGGTTGGTGAAAAAACTCTTCGGCTCTCGGGCAGGGGCATTTGCTTGTTGTGCATTTTTGTTCATGGCGCCCCCTCATCAGCCTTCATGGATTGTTGCAAGTTATTCACCCTGGGCCTTTGCCAGTAATGTGACTCAGTCACTATTTTATCTTGGACTTCTTTTTCTCATATATTTTTTGGAAAAACCAACATGGAAAAAAGCATGTGGACTGGGTGTGCTGCTCGGACTTACGTTTCTTGGGCACAGCGCGCCGGCAATATTAGTGGGCAGTATACTCACAATTTGGCTTATCTCTGTCTTCAAGGCGCAGAAAAGTGGGGCAGACCTTCTGAATCCTTTAGAGGCATTGGGTTATTATGCGGTTATTCTAAGCACAGCATTCATTTTGAGTACCCCTTATCACATCTCCATTCTTTGGAATTATGGCCTTGTCATAAAGAATCCACAACCAACCGCTTGGATTGATGACTTATTTCTATTGAATAACTTTTCGGGATTATTGCTTCAACATCTAACGTTTAAAATGGGTGTCGCATTTATAGGGATGCTCTTGTTTTTTAGAAGGAGGACGCAGGAAAACAGTGCAAGCAGCTTTATTGTTTTGTCATGGTGCATAAGCGGCTTTGCTCTTTTTGGGATGGGATATTTCCGACAAGTTTTAGAACAAGGCGGCATTGCATCTTTTACGGTTTTACCGGAACATCACTTCTATTTTTATCTTCATGCCCTTGCGAATATATTCTTTGGCTACGGGATTGTCGTTTGCGTAGAGCATTTCGTTAAGATCTACCCTAAGAGGCTTGGTGGCGAGAGGCGTGTTTTGTGGGTGTATCTGTTTCTTGGGCTAATTCTGTGCAGCGCCACAATGCGACACTTTAACGAAAAAGAGGACTACAACCGCTTTGTTGACAGGGCGCAAGAGATTGGCAATCGCATAGAAGGTAAGAACATTTACGATTGGTTACGCCAGAATACAGATCCAGACGATGTCTTTCTAACAACAGTGGGGATGGGACTTTATGTGATCGCCCCAGCAGGAAGAAAAGTGATGGTTTTATTTGATGCCACATTTTCAAATCCATATGTTGCGCATGAGGGACGGACAGGAGATGCGGAGTCTATCTTTAAGGCGATTGTGGATAATGATAAGAAGAGCTTTGAACTTCTTGCAACAAAATATGGTGTCACACATATTTTTGTGGAACGAGCAACCTCTAATGCGATCAACAAGAGCAGGCCGGACTTTCTGAAATTACTTTATGAGTATAAAAGTGTGCGTGTTTTTAAGAACCTTTTGACAAAGTGAAATAAAAAGGTTGTGTTCATGGTGTCCGGCAATCGGAGGAAAAAGGTTTTGAGCTTATGCTTTTAACGCTCGCATCTTTAAAAGTCTCTTTTGGTATCGGCTTTGCACCACATCGGTAAGAACCAAAACGCCAATCACAAAATAGAAAGTCGCCTTGCTCATCGGGGTGATGGCATGACCAAAGAGGTGTAGATGGGCAAGATGCCCGCCTTCGCCCAAAAGCATGATGCCAACCACAAAAAGAATAAAGAGACCCAAGACTTCGAACATACGATTCTTTTCTAAGAAACTGGATACCTGATCGGCAAGTTTAACCATAAGGATGCCGCCAATGATAATGGCAGTGGCCATCACGGCAAAAACATCACTTAAAGCCATGGCGCTAAGAATCGAATCAAAAGAAAAAACCAAATTCACCACCACAATCCAGGTGATTAACGATTTCACCGATTGGGGTTCTCGATCGTCCTTCCCAAGATCATCAAGGCTGATCATATGAAAGATTTCTTTGGTGGCGGTGTAAATAAGAAAGATTCCGCCGAGTAAAACAATCAGACTGTGAATATTGTATTCACCTTCAATGATGCCGCTAAGATGAATTCCAAAAATAGGATCTTGAAAGTATTCAATGACATTGACCAAGATGAAAAGCAGTGCAATGCGCAAGAAGATGGCGATACCAATACCCCATTGACGCACCATCGCTTGTTTGTCCGGAGGTGCCCGTTTGGACTCTAAGGAAACGTAAAGCAGATTGTCAAAGCCCAGTACGGCCTGCAGTAAGATGAGCATGCAAAGCGTAAAAAAATTGTCTAAAGTAAAGAGTTCTTCCATATCGACCTCACGAAAAGAGTTAGTATATTAATAATATTATCTGGGGTTACGTTTGCCCTCAATGGTTAGAGACACCACAAAGATAAGCGTCGCAATAAGGGCAGCAGCACCATAAAAAAGAAAGCCACCATCCCAACCCCAGCGGTCGACCGCGAATCCGGTACCCAAAGCACAGGCAGCGCTACCTAAATAGCCAAAGAGCCCGACCATGCCGGTGGCGGTTCCCGCCGCATCCGCAGACGAGCTATCGACAGCTGCAACCCCAGCAAGGAGTTGCGGTCCATAGACCAAAAAGCCAGCCCCCATGAGCATCATGCCATCGAGCCATTTGCCCCCTGGTGGCACCAGCCAGAGTCCTAGAATGCAGCACAAAAGTCCTAAAGAAAAAATGATGTTGATGGGCCCGCGTTTGCCACCGCTAATTCTATCGGACCAGGCGCCAGCCGCCACACCGCCACCAATGCCGGCAATTTCAAAGGCGGCGACTTGCCAGCCCGCTTCCGCCAAAGAGCTGCCCTTGGCCTCCATGAGAAAGGTCGGGGCCCAATCTAGAATGCCGATACGAACGATGTAGACAAAGAAATTGGCAAAGCTCATCAACCAAACCTGTGGGTTGTAGAGCACATGTTTTAAGAAAATATCCTTATAGGTCGGGGCAGCGCCGGTTTGCGTATCCTCTTCGGTGAGGATGGGCTCTTTTTTGTCCGCCGGCGGCAGGCCTAAGGACGCTGGAGTATCCCTTAAGGCAAAGACCAAAAACACAGAGGTGATGACCGCCAGAAATGCCGGAATATAAAAGGCCGAGCGCCAGCCGTATATGGGAATAAGGTAGCCGCAGAGAATAAGTATACCGGCACCACCAATAGAATGAGACGCATTCCAAACGCCAAACCAAAGACCCCGCTCCTTACGGCTGAACCAATAGGTCAAAAGGCGAGCACAGGGGGGCCAACCCATGGACTGAAAGAAAGCGTTAAAGAGCCAAAATATACCAAAGAAGAGCAAGCTCGAACTTAAGCCAAAAAAGATATTCAC
>JASMKV010000189.1 GCA_030749035.1 Myxococcota bacterium
GCGGATAGCGATAGGCCTTTGGGCTTAGTTCCTGCGGAGAAGAATGAGGCCGAAATATTCGACCAGAATCTGACGCTTGGTATTTATCTGTTGCAGCGAGGGATTCGGTTATCGGGCTTCGGTCATCGGTTATCGGTTATCGGACGTCGGTTATCGGTTTTCGGCCATCGGTTTTCGGGTATCGGATATCGGATATCGGATATCGGATATCGGCCAATCGCAGCAAGTCTCCGTATTGGCTCGCACGGTTATAGTGCACTCAACCTATCTCAATTGCCCTTAGCGACCACCATTTCTCCCAAGCCACCATATCAGAGGGATTGCTTTTTCCAGCCTCCTCGTGCATACCACTTGCCCGTGCGGCCACCATACCGCACTTTTGATAGCTCGGTCCTGGTGACCAATGCGCGTGAACTCCGCCAGGTCCGGAAGGAAGCAACGGTAGCGTTGTTTTTGGGGTACCAGGGTGCCGGGCTATCACCTGCGGAGCGGTGACCGAGTGGTTGAAGGTGCACGCCTGGAAAGCGTGTGTGCGGCAACGTACCGAGGGTTCGAATCCCTCTCGCTCCGCCATAGTTCACTCAACTTATCTCAAGAGACCTAGCGGCAACCAAGCTTTATCGCAGAACTTAGACCAAAGGCGAGCGAGTAGCGACAGGCCTTTGGGCTTAGTTCCTGCGGAGAAGAATGAGGCCGAAATATTCGACCAGAATCTGACGCTTGGTATTTATCTGTTGCAGCGAGGGATTCGAACACGCGTGACACTCGCCATACGCTTTTTTGCTCATGTCACGTGGGCACGCTCAGCTGTATCGACTCGTTTGCGGCGCGCCTTTGTGGCGCCCCTTAAACGGTCTCACAACGCTTCGCACGCTCCGCCATAGTTCACTCAACTTATCTCAAGAGACCTAGCGGCAACCAAGCTTTATCGCAGAACTTAGACCAAAGGCGAGCGAGTAGCGGTAGCTTAATCATCCGAACGCAATTTTCCTAACGGCAACTCAGCTTAAACGTAGAACTTGTCTCAGAGGCGAGCGGATAGCGACAGGCCTCTGAGCATAGTTCTACGGAGCCCAGTGAGGCCGGAAGCCTTTGGGCTTAGTTCCTGCGGAGAAGAATGAGGCCGGAATATTCGACCAGAATCTGACGCTTGGTCTTTATCTGTTGCAGCAAGGGATTCGAACACGATCCCAAACAACTCTTTACACCTACAATAAATCACACTGAAAAACGGTGTAATACACACCGTACTGGCCTTTTGAAAGACAGTGCGTATCCTCACCTTGCCGCTTAGCTTCTATCTTAAATTGATCTCTTATTCCGAAACCCGAATAATTCGTTCTAATATACAAAAACCCTTTTTCGTGAACATCTCGTGTTGCATCAGCAATCTCCTTTAAGCCCTGCATCTGTGAGGAACGAAAAAATACTTTCGACCTAAATTGGGTGCTTAATTCTTGCGCGATAAAGGTGTCAGAGACAACAATCACTCTATAAGGATCGTTCCTCACAAATTCCATCAGTGGCAAAACCCGATAATGATACGCCTTAATAATATGGTTGTTGCCTTCAAATGTATTTAAAAAAATTCCTTGAAGAACAAACCCACCACACACACAAAGCATGAGGACTTTTAGAAACCAACGATTTAACGCTTGAAGTATTGTTGAAACGCTTAAGCCAAATGCCAGACAAGCAATAGGAACATTAATAAGGAGAAAACGGGGCCCCCAAGCATTGCCGCCCGTTGTTGGAACAACAAAAGGAATCGCAAGAGATGTCAGAAGCAAAACAAGACAAGACATCAGCACAAGTCTAGATGGAGTCTTTACGCGCGCAAAGAACACCACAACGCAAAAAACAAGCAAAAGGACCATGAGTGGCAAAAATTCAATCTGACTCTGATTTAAGACGCTAAAAAACTCTGCCCCTCGTGCAAAATGTTGCGTCATATCGAATATATCGAGAACCTCCCTTGCGTGCAGCCCCATAAATTTTCCATAAATCATTTTATTTGAAACAACGAAAAACGCTAGACACAAGGCAATCGGCGCAGCCAACATACTCCAATTTTTGATCAAGGCTCGACGGAGCGCAATAAACAAACAAACAAACAAACAAAACAACAGCACAGAAACAAAATAGTTCAGGCCTTAATAGGCCAGAGAGCCCTAAGAAGATTCCGCTCAAGAAGATTCTTCGCGGAGCAGGCCTCTCTTCAAAGTGCAACAAAATCCCTGAAAACCCCATAAACGCCAGTGCGATGGCGGGGGCATGCTCCCAATATTGAAGTCCATAGAGTGTAAATGGCGAGCCGAAAATGAGAGCAGACAAAGCAAGACAAACCGCTGACGTGGTGAGCTTGTATCGCTTGCAGAGCAAGGCAAAACAAATCCACAAAATCCAAACAGAAACAAGTGGAACAACGTACAATCCATAATACCCAAAAACATGATAAAATGGGGCCGTGATAAGCGAAAACCAAATCGGGTAATGCATATAGAATTTATGGCCAATTTGATAAGTGTAGGGTTCATGAAAAGGAAAATATCCCTTGTTCCAAAGCGCATTAATCCAAGAATCATGACTGAGTACTAAATTCGCATTAAAGTTTCCGCTGCTAAATTGGTGCGTTAAAAGCGCCTTGAGCCCGCCATCGCCTGAATAGAAAATACCTTCAGGAATCAAGAATAAGAGATAGAGTGTTTCAAGAATCCCTGCAGAAAGAATCACGGCAATAATGACATTAACGATATTCGATGTTTTTTTTTCGTGCATTCCTATCACCACCTACACCGCGGACTTTAAATCACCTTGTCCATATTCGATTCCCTTCCCATAAACCATGAGTAGCCCAGTAAAATCGAGGCAAATTAAAATTATTTAAGAGCTAACCCAAGCTTTAAACCACAGATTTTTTGACGAACGCATTCCAAGAAGTGGCAAACAAGAGCGCCAGACAAAGAAATAAACTGACCAATTCGAGAAACACAAGAAAAAGCCAATTAAAGGGGTAGAAAATGCCCGATTCAATATCTGTTGCAAAAGGTTTCCCCAATGCCAAATATGGACTCCAGAAAGAAAACTCCCCAGCCATAAACGCGTTTTGCATATAATTGCGATTAATTGCATGCAGACCACGATAGTCATGTGAACGCACCTGGGACGAATCAACAAAGACCTGAAAGCCCGCCATCGTTCACTCAACTTATCTCAAGAGACCTAGCGGCAACCAAGCTTTATCGCAGAACTTAGGCCAAAGGCGAGCGGATAGCGACAGGCCTCTGAGCATAGTTCTACGGAGCCCAGTGAGGCCGGAAGTCTTTGGGCTTAGTTCCTGCGGAGAAGAATGAGGCCGAAATATTTGACCAGAATCTGACGCTTGGTATTTATCTGTTGCAGCGAGGGATTCGAACACGAGTCACAGCTTAGTCAGCCCAACCTTTAAAAACGCTTCCTTTAGGAGACCCCATGCTTGAACTCAAAGAAAAACCCACCATGCAAGACCTGCAGCAGGCGGTGCACGACCTGGAAGCCCATCACGACTGGCTCGATGTCGATCTTATCCACAATTGCTTTCTTATGGGTGAAGAGGTCGGTGAACTTTTTAAAGCCGTGCGCCAGCAGCAGAAATTCTATGATAAAGGCGTCACCGACACCCAAGCTGTCGACAACGTGGCCGAAGAAATCGTCGATGTGCTCAATTATCTTCTGGCCATCGCCAATCGCCTCGACATCGATGTTGAAGCTGCTTTTCGCAAAAAAAATGCGGAAAATATGCAGCGCAGCTGGGAATAAGCAGAAAGCAATATATGGGCTAAAACAGCCAAGCTTGCCTACCCCACTTTCCCATTGACAATGGGTCCAAAATTCCAAAGAGTGCAGCCATCATGAGCTATAACAACACCTGCCGCATCGGCATCACCTGCCATCTTGATACCGTGACAAGTTCCCGTCAGGAGCAGGAGGAATATTTTACGCTCAATCGCAATTATGCCAATCGCTTGCTTGAATTTGGCGCCACACCATTTTTATTACCCTATATGCCAGCAGAACATATCGAATCGGTGGTCGATAATCTCGATGGACTCATCATCAGTGGTGGTGACTTTGATGTGCCACCAAGCTTTTACAAGCAAGAGACGCTCCCCGAATGCGGTAAGATTGTTGAAGAACGGTCTGTTTTTGAGCGGGCACTTTGTATTGCCGCGCTTGAGTTTGATTTACCCCTCTTAGGCGTCTGTGGTGGCATGCAGCTTTTAAACGTCATTTGTGGCGGCAGCCTTTATCAAGACAACGCTTTACGCCCAAATACAGAATCCCACCAACAAGACACCCCTAAAAACCAAACCGCACATGCGCTGAACGTTGACGAAAACAGCCTTTTGCATGCGCTGGTCAAAACCAAGAGCCTTGAAGTCAACAGCACCCATCATCAGGTTATCGATAAGCCAGGCAAACACCTTCGTGCCAGCGCTTCTGCACCTGATGGTGTTATTGAAGCCATTGAAATGCCCGGGAAATCTTTTGTTCTTGGTGTGCAATGGCACCCTGAAGCTTTAGGCGATGATGCACAGAAAAATATTTATCGGGGATTTGTGCAAGCGGCGATGAACCGTCAAGACTTCTAGAAAACAGCCGGCGCGCCGCCAGATTCCATATTTTTTGAAAGATTCGCAAAACGTGTATGCTCGTTGATAAAGGCCAGGCGCACTGTCCCTGTCGGGCCATTACGCTGCTTACCGATAATCACCTCAGCAATGCCTTTATCGGGGCTTTCTTCGTTGTAATATTCATCACGGTAAACAAAAGCGATCACGTCCGCATCTTGTTCGATGGCGCCCGATTCGCGTAAATCACTAAGCATCGGCCGCTTATCCTGGCGCGCTTCCAAAGAACGATTAAGCTGACTTAAGGCCATCACCGGCACCGAAAGCTCTTTGGCCAGGGCCTTTAAGCCACGGGATATATCGGCAATTTCACGTTCTCGTCCTTCTTTAGCCGCAGGCCCGTGCATCAGTTGCAAATAGTCAATCACGATAAGGCCAAGACCTTTTTCAGCTTGGAGGCGTCTGGCTTTGGCGCGCATTTCAAAAATGCCCAAAGCCCCCGTGTCGTCGATATAGAGGGGCGCTTCTGCCAAGGTACCGGCGGCTTGCGCAAGTTTCGGCCAATCCGTATCTTTTAAGAAACCCCCACGCATGCGCTGTGCATCAATGCGTGCTTCACAACACAACATTCGCATCACCAATTGCTCGCGTCCCATTTCTAAAGAAAAAAGCGCCGATGGAATCTTGGCGCTTTGCGCCGCATACTGTGCCATATTTAAAGCCAGCGCGGTTTTTCCCATCGATGGGCGACCGGCCACAATGATCAAATCACCCGGCTGTAATCCCGAGGTCAATTTATCCAGATCGGCAAAACCCGTGGGCACACCTGTGACCGCAGATTTTTGTTCATAAAGCTTTTCAATACGTTTAAAGGCTTCTTTAACAACACTTTTAAGTGGGAAAAAATCCTGCTGCGCACGCGCACTCGTAATCTCAAAAATCTTGCTCTCGGCTTGATCGAGCAATGCATCAATATTCACACCTGGCTCGTAGCCAGATCCCGCAATCGTCGTTGCCGCGTGAATGAGCTTTCGGGAAATAGAATGATTGCGCACAATTTGTGAATAATGACTCACATTCGCCGCAGTCGGTACACGCTCAGTTAAACTGGCAACATAAGCTGCACCACCCACATTCTCTAAAAAGCCAAGCTGACGTAATTCAGCGGTCAGCGTAATTTCATCAACCGGCTCAGAGCGGTCATAGAGTCCCATCATCGCTTCAAAAATACGCGAGTGGGCTGAGCGGTAAAAATCGTCAGGATGTAAACTTTGAAAAACTTCGTTGAGCGCTTCTTTTTCAAGAAGCATCGCACCAAGCACAGAGCGCTCCGCATCCAAGTCCTGCGGCGGCACACGACCTTGACGCTCCATATGTGTTAGGGCTTCCACCGTCTTGAAAAGGTCTGCGTTTCTAAGAAGCGTCTAAGCTTCAGCTTGAACGGTTAACTTAAACTCGGCACTGACTTCCGGATGCAACTTGGCGACAAGGCTAAACTCGCCTAAAGTTTTGATCGGCTGTGGCAGCGCAATCTTTCGTCGATCAACATCAAGTCCCTGTGCTTGTAGCGCTTCAACAATATCGTTGGCGGTCACAGAGCCAAACATTTTGTCATTTTCACCAACACGACGGCTAAGTGAAATCTCCAAGCCCTCGATTTTTCCAGCCAGAATCTCGTGAGCTGCTTTTTGCTTAAGCATACGATGATTCGCCAAACGCTGTGCATGCTCTAATTGTTTTTTATTTTGCGACGAAGCAACAGCAGCTTTATTGCGAGGTATGAGGTAGTTTCTGGCGTAACCTGGCTTTACGGAAACCAAATCTCCCGTCACTCCAACATTCGCAACATCTTCTAATAAAATAATATTCATAATATAACCAACCTCTCCCAGCTTTAGCTTGCTGGTTCTTCTGTATCAGAAGCTTCTGCTTGCGGTTCTGCTTCTGGTTCAGCTTCTGCCTCCACAGGGGCTTCTGCTTGCGGCGCAGCTTCTGCCTCAACAGGGGCTTCTGCTTGCGGCGCAGCCTCTGTCTTCACAGGGACTTCTGCTTGTGGCGCAGCCTCCGCGCGTGGCGCAGGCTTTTCCTCAACTTCTTCAATCAATTCGTCTTTAAGCCCCTCATAGGCTTTTTCCTGACGACTTGTAGGATCGACATCCATGGCTGTTTTAATCGTCAAAAAGCGCAAAACCTTGTCAGAAATACGTAGATTTCGTTCCACTTCGGCAACCAAATCATTTTTTCCCAAAAACAGGGTGTGCACATAAATTCCACGAGAGAATTTTTGAATTTCATAGGCCAACTTGCGCTTGCCCCAATGGTTTATTTCAAGAAATTTTCCACCCTCTTGCCCTACAACATTACGCAGGTGCCCCAAAGTATCATCAATATTCTGAGAACTTAAATCGGGACGAAAAATTAAAGTTGTTTCATATTCTGTCATCAACATCACATACTCCTAAACGCACGTGCCCTTTACACTAAAAGTGGGGCCAAAACCAAGGCCACAACGCTCATTAACTTAATCAAAATGTTCAAAGCAGGCCCTGCAGTGTCCTTAAAAGGATCGCCTACCGTATCGCCAACCACCGTCGCCTTATGGGTATCTGAGCCTTTTCCACCATGGGCACCCGTTTCAACGTATTTCTTGGCGTTATCCCAGGCACCGCCGGCGTTCGACATGAAGATGGCCAAAAGAACGCCACTCACTGTCACACCCACCAAAACGCCGGCCAAGGCTGTTTTGTCGTACAACCCAACAATCACTGGCACGAGAACCGCAAGCAATCCAGGGGCAACCATTTTTTCAATTGCGGCTTGCGTTGCAATATCCACACAGCTCTTATGATCTGCGGGAGTCGTACCTTCCATGATTCCAGGAATATCCTTAAATTGACGGCGCACCTCTTTGATCATCGCGTGGGCCGCAGAGCCAACTGCCGTCATCGCCATCGAAGAAAAGAGGAAAGGCAACATGGCGCCAATGAACAAGCCGGCCAAAACAGTCGGCTGCGAAACATCAATGCTTTCAATTTTTGCTGTCGCCGTAAAAGCACTAAAAAGTGCCAACGCTGTTAGAGCCGCTGAGCCAATCGCAAAGCCTTTACCCACAGCGGCTGTGGTATTACCCACCGCATCAAGCTTATCGGTCTTCTCACGAACTGAACTTTCAAGACCGCTCATCTCAGCAATACCACCGGCATTATCTGCAATCGGTCCATAAGCATCCACCGCCAATTGAATGCCAGTTGTCGAGAGCATACCCAAAGCGGCCATCGCGATGCCGTAAAGTCCTGCAGACATATAGGAAGCGATAATCGCGCCGCAAATAAGAATGACTGGCATGGCTGTCGACTTCATTCCCAATGCCAAGCCGGCAATAATACAAGTCGCCGGACCTGTTTCAGATTCTTCAGCAATTTTGCGCGCTGGCGCTTTGCTTTCAGCGGTATAGTATTCGGTCACCACACCCACCAAAGTTCCTGCAATTAAACCAGCCACAACCGCCCAGCAGATCCCCGTCCAGGCATAAGTTATACCACCCATGGTGATACCGTTAGGCACAAGCTGGTAAGCCAGACCAAAAGTTGCCACAATCATTAATCCAGCCGCTGAGAATGTCCCCAAATTAAGTGCTTTTTGTGGATCGCCACCTTCTTTGGTACGCACAAAAAAAGTACCTATCATACTGGCTAAAATACCTGCCGCAGCCAAAACCAATGGGAAAAACATCGCGTCGAATTGTTCTGCCGCAGCAGCCAGGACCATCGCTCCGACAATCGAACCGACATAGGACTCGAAAAGGTCAGCACCCATACCGGCCACGTCACCAACATTGTCACCCACATTATCCGCAATCACCGCTGGATTACGTGGATCGTCTTCGGGAATACCCGCTTCAACTTTCCCTACAAGGTCAGCACCCACATCGGCAGCCTTGGTATAAATACCACCGCCCACGCGAGCAAAAAGAGCAATCGATGAAGCGCCTAAGGAAAAACCACTCACCACCGCAAGAATACGTGACCAATCGTTACCAAGAAGGCCGGTTTCGTAATAGAAAGCGACCAAGCCGCCCACACCCACAACGCCCAAGCCTACAACGCTCATGCCCATGACTGTGCCACCGGAAAACGCCACATTCAGCGCTTTAACCAAACCCGTACGGGCCGCATTGGTGGTGCGCACATTGGCCGA
>JASMKV010000190.1 GCA_030749035.1 Myxococcota bacterium
CAAAAAATGCTCTTGAATATTTTACGCGATGTTCACCAATCAGGACGGACCGGCTATATTGCGGATGTCGACGAGTTTGATGCGGATGAGCAAACCCAAAAGTGGGTCGATTACCTCAAAGAAAAGAACCTTCGAGGTGCATGGGCGGCGCCTTTAAAGGATGATGAAGGCACCTTAGGCGTCTTATGGTACGAAAGTGAAAAAGCAGACTGCGCCAGTGGTAATAAAGCGGACATGCTGAATATTTTGGGTTCCCAGGCCACCCTCGCCTTGCGTAATGCGAGTGTCTTTAAGAGCATTCCTTTAAGTTCCGCTTTAGGTCAACTGAATGCGAAAACTCAAGGGCTTTTCGAAACAACGGCACAAAAATGGATTTGGGGAAGTGTCACCGCCCTGGTTTTACTCTCGGCACTGCATTTTTTACCTATCTTTCGTTCTGTCTCGGGGCACTGTGTTGTCGAAGCGCGTTTAGGCCAAGGCATCTTTTTGCCCGTTGCCGGCCGTGTCCAGGAGGTCCTGGTGCAAGAAGGGGATATGGTCGAAGCAGGGCAGGTCCTGGCGCGTCTGGATGAGGCCCCAATTCGCCTCGCCCTGATGTCTGCTCAATCACGTTTATCTCTTTTGGAACGACAAATTGTTGAAGCCAGGGCAGCCGATGATCCGGCGATGATGAGTCGTGCGGTGATTGAACGTGTTGCCGCCCAAGCCGAGGTGAAAAAAGCCCGGGACGACTTGGCGCGGGTTGAGATCCGTTCGGAGAATGCGGGCCTGGTGCTCACCCCCAGACCACACGAGCTTCATGGGCGGGTTTTTCCTTTGGGTGCAGAGGTCCTGCGTCTTAGTGACCCAAATGACTATACGGTTGTGGTGCATCTGCCCGAAGAACATGTCCTCAACATAAAAAAAGGTCAGGATGTGAAAGGCTCCCTGCGGGCCGTTCCTGGACAAGGCTTTCGCGGTGTGGTGCGCCATGTGGGGCGCTCCTATCAAGTGCCTTCTGAAGCATTGGATCAGGAACAGGTTGCGGCAGCCGAACTCGACACCGGCTTTATCGCCGAAATTGAAGTTCGAGAAAGTGATGTCACCTTACGCCCGGGCATGACGGGCAAAGCCAACATCCATACGCCCAACTCCTCTTTTGTCGTGCTCACCTGGCGCTCATTAAGGAACTTTATTGCATTTACTTTCGGCATATAAACATGGACGCCCATGACGTACCTCCACCATTGCGTACGGCACTCAAAATCAAAAAGATGGTTCAGGGTGGCGAGACACTCTATGTGGTCAAAGAACCCGACAAACAGGAATACTACCGTTTTGAACCCTATCAATACAAAATGCTCACCTTGTTTGATGGTCGCCATAATTTACAAAAACTGGTCGACCGTTTTAATGCGCAGTCCAAAGACATCGAGTACGACCTCGAAGCGCTTGATGACTTAGTGCAAAGCGCAAGGGACTTCGACCTTCTCAAGCGCACCCGCAAGGAAGAGAATGCCGCCTTGCTTGAACGACTCAGGCAAGAGCGGAAAAAGAAGGTGCTGCAAGGCAAGGGGTCATTGCTTTGGATGCGCTATCAATTGGTCAATCCCAACGACTTTTTTAACAAAATCATTGATCGTCTTCGGTTTTTTTGGACCCCTGCGGGTGTTAAAACGTGCATCGCCATTATGGTTGTGGCGGTGATGTCGGTGCTCTTGCAACTCGACCGATTTGGGGCCGACTTTGAACGGGTCTACTTCCACTCGCAACAAGGTGTATTAGGCTTTCTTGGCATCTGGCTTGTGGCCCTGGGTGCCATCGCACTGCACGAATGCGGGCATGGACTCACCTGTAAAAACTATGGCGGTGATGTCCATGAGATGGGGTTTTTGCTGCTCGCTTTTCAGCCCTGCCTCTATTGTAATGTCAACGATGCCTGGCTTTTTGAAAGTAAGCGACACAAAATCTATGTGGCTTTAGCCGGTGTCTGGGTCGAGATGTTGGTGGGTGCACTGGCGGCCTTTGTCTGGTTCTTTTTTGATGTGGGTAATCCCATTGGACGCATAGCCTATATTTTAATGACCATCTCCACCGCATCATCACTCTTTGTCAATCTCAACCCACTTTTGCGTTTTGATGGTTATTATATTCTGACCGATTTACTTGAAGTTCCCAACTTAAGGCAGAATGCATTGGCGCTCTGGTCCTGGACCTTAAAGACCAAACTTTTAAGGATTGAGGAAGAACCGCCCTTTATGCCTTCAGCCCGTGAGAAAAAAGTCTACCTCATCTATGGAATGCTGACCT
>JASMKV010000191.1 GCA_030749035.1 Myxococcota bacterium
CGTCCTGGGGTTTTAGACCATTTGGGTTTAGACGGCGAAGTCCCCATGCGCACTGAGGCGAGATCGCTGGTGTGTCCGCAGCCAGAAGGCCACATCACGTTCGCGCACGATGTCAAGAAAACCCAAGAGTCGATAGCCGCATACAGCAAAGCCGATGCGGGGCATTATGGTCGCTATCGCGAATTTATGTTAGGGCAAAAACAATTCCTAAGCGGCATTTTTAACGAGACACCACCTTCTTTGGGCGAAGATGCGGGGGTCTCAGATTTGTGGTCGCTTTTTTCAACAGCACTTTCCTTAAGGCGCATGGGACACGATGACATGTTTGCATTGCTTAGGACATTTCCGATGTGTTTGCGGGATTTCTTAGGAGATTGGTTTGAAACGCCGGCGTTAAAGGCCGGCATTGCTCTGCCTGCGCTTTTGGGCTCCTATGTTGGACCATGGGCACCGAGCACGAGTTCACTTTTGCTTTTTGACGAGGCTGCAAAGGGACGTGAACTGGAAGGTTCTGTGCGTACGCTTTTGGACAGCTTAGAGCGAAAATGTGCAGAGCGTGGTGTGCAGGTGCGGACGTCTTGTGCTTTTGAGGAAATCTTGCTCGAGAATGGCTGTGTCTGTGGCGTTCGTGTGCAAGGGGGCGAAGAATTTTCGACAGAAAAAGTATTAAGCACGTTGGATCCGAAGACAACGATTCTTGATGGTTTTGCGCCAGGCTATGTGCCTTTTAAGATGCGTGAAAGTATGGCGAATGTGCGCAGCAGAGGTATTACATCGGTGTTGATGTTTGCACTTGATGGCGAGCTAAAGTTTCAAGGTGCGCCGAATAAAGTGGAACGTTTCTGTGTCGCTGAAGATTTGCCCAGCATTGAGAAATGTTTTGATGCACCCAAATATGGTGTCTTGCCTGAGCACTATGTCCTCGAAGGTGCTGTCCCGTCCTATAGTGATGCGGGATTAGCGCCGCAAGGAAAGCATGTGGTGATGGTTTGGGCGCATGGGACCGCAAAAGAACTGCGCAGCGGTTGGAGTCGCGACAATCGCGAATCACTTATCCAAGGGGTGAGTGAGCGGATCAGCACATATGCACCAGGTTTTTCTGAACAGGTGGAAGCTTCTGCGCTCTTTACGCCCGAGGATATTGAAACCACTTATGGTGTGCGTGGTGGTCATTTATTTCATGTCGAGCCTGCTTTGGACCAGGTTTGGGGTTTTCGCCCGACGATCCATTGCTCCCGTTATCAAACTCCGATAAAGGGACTCTTCTTGGGCGGCAGTGGTTCACATCCTGGTGGTGGGGTGAGCCTGGCGCCGGGGGCACTGGCGGCGAAAGCATTGCTGAATTAAGTCGTAAGAGGGTGATATGATGGGCTACGAACGGGATGATGACCGACCAAAGAAGTCATGGCGTGAAATTGATCAGTCCAAGGATTCAAGCAAGCACCATCAGACCGACAGAACCGCTGATTTTAAAGATGAACGACGTCAGCGCTCAGGGGCTTACCGCCAATATAAATCACAATTGGACAAAGTTTTTTCGGGGGCAGGCCTGCCAGATGCGTTAAAGGAAAAATTAGGTGAGACCGAAGCCGGAAAAAAATCGCAGAAGAAAAAAGAGGGACTCAAGGCCATCTTAGAGGCTAAAACGCCACGCACATTAAAAAGCACCTTGAAAGCCTTTAAGGACGAGCACGGTTTCCCGGAAGATGAAGAGGTTTTGGCGAAATTGCTCGACCTTTCGAACGAGCGCATTGTTCAGGAAACCCTGGATACGCTCTTGCATTTACAAGCCGAAGGCGCTTTAAAGAAGGCGCGCTCCTTAAAAGGGCGCTTAAATACGGTGAAAATCACGATGGATGATCCGGCGATATTAAAAAGAGTCGAGGAACTCTTGGCGAAGTTATAGTTTGAAGGAGAACACCATGGAATATCAAGCAACGGTCGACAAAATTAAATCACTAAAAAGCAAAGCCAAAGCAGCGCGCAAAGAAGGCAACAAAGCAGCAGCACAAGGTTTTAAGAGCGGGATGCAGCGTTTGGAACGCAAACTTCGCGCCATACCTAAGCCTGTAGAAGAAGTTGTCGAAGCAGCAAATGATGCAGCTGAAGAGGCACCAGCTGAAGAGGCAGCAGCTGAAGAAGCGCCAGCTGAAGAGGCAGCAGCTGAAGAAGCGCCAGCCAGCGAAGAAGAAAATTAATCTTCGGTATTATAGAGACCATGTTTTTGCAGCAGGGAGCGTAAGGTTCTGCGATCAATGCCGGCCAGTCTGGCGACAGCGGACAGACTCCCTTGCCCCTGTGTAAGCAAGTCAGCCAAATAAGCCTTTTCAAATTTTTCCAGGACAATTTGTCGGGCCTCTTTATAACGTAGGCCACTGTGGGCATTTTCAGCCTGGGTATGAACCGATTGCTTGGCGACGTCTGCCGAAGTTGCCGGGGCTTTCTTATTTAAAACAGGTTGCTGGGTAAGGCCTGCCATGCCAAGCGTTAAAATACGGTGCACTGCATTGCGTAATTCCCTGACATTTCCGGGCCAATCGTAGCGCAGGAAAAAATCCATTGCTGCAGGCGGGAGTTCGCTCTCATTTGTGGGGTCTATATTTTGTGCCAGATGCCCTGCCAAAAGCCGGATGTCCTCGCGCCGCTCTCGTAAAGGTGCAATGAGTAGGCGAATCACAGCAACACGATAAAATAAATCCTCGCGAAATTTACCCTCTTCGATATATGTCGGTAGATTTTGCAATGTTGCGGCAATCACGCGCACATTCACGGGAATGTGCTGAGCCTCACCAATACGCTTGATTTGCCCTGCTTCTAAAACCCGCAAGAGTTTTGATTGCATGGCAAGGGGAAGTTCGCCGAGCTCATCGAGAAAAATAGTGCCTCCGTTCGCAGCTTCAAAGGCACCGACCCTGTCGCTAATAGCGCCGGTGAAAGAACCCTTTTTGTGCCCGAAAAGTTCGCTTTCAATGAGTTCTGGAGGGATATTTCCACAATCCAGAATAATGAAGGGCTTGTCTTTACGCTTGCTGTGGTTATGGATCGCGGCGGCCACAAGCTCCTTGCCGGTGCCTGTTTCACCTTCAATGAGAACTGAAGCATCGCTCTTCTCCAGCATTTCGAGCATGGCGTAAAGGCGCCGCATGGGTACACTTGCACCCAAAAGCTGGCCATAACTCTCTTTGGTTGAAAGTTCGATGGCATCCGAATCACAAATGGGCAGGATATCTATTTTGCAGCGGCCCAATTCAAGTCGTGCACCATTGTGTAAAAGCACTTTTTCCAGGCGCTGACCCAAATAAAGCGTGCCATTGGTGCTTTCCAGGTCATGTGCTGCGATGCCGTTAGATTTAACCGTAAAACGCAGATGTTTGCCAGAGACTGCCCCATCATGCAGTACGAGATCGCACGAGTCGTGTGAGCCGATGACGGCTTCGCCTTTTTCGAGACGAATGTAGTGCCCTTGATCCTCGTTGGGACCCTCTGCCACAAAAATGATACAGCCGGAAAGTGTCTCCTCTTGATGGTGAGAAGCGAGACGTTCGGTACCTTGAGAGTGGCTTTTTGGTGGTTCCATTATTGTGCTGCTGAGTATAGCCCCAAATCGATGTTGGCTCAAGCTTTAGGGGGGTAATTAAGGGTTTGGGTCTGTGTGCATAATTGGTTAGACTGATGTACAGGTTAGAGGCTTATCTCTTTTTGATGGCTAAGTGAAAATGACGTCTTTGGTTGGTATATGTTTAATGTTGGCGCTTGTGGGGGGGGGCGATATGGGCACACAGGAGCCGTCCAAGACCCTTATGCCAACCGAGGTTGTTTTTAGGCAGGCTGATGCGTTGAGGACAGAGATTGAATATGACAAAATTATACCTTTGATGCAGAATTTGTTGGAACGTCGAGATTTGTCTCAAGCAGATATTCTGGCTGCGTTGGGGCGTCTTGCCGGTGCTTATTTTATCATTGGCAAGACAGAGACGGCTAAACAGGCATATTTGCGAATTCTCAAGGTTGACCCAAACTATGTTCTGGCCAAGGGCAGTGCGCCCAAGGAAGTTAAGTTTTTCGGGAAGGTGAAACGCGAGTATACGCAATTTCAAGAGCAACAGGATCAGCGAAGACGAGAACAACAACTTAAGGAAAGTGGAATCGTCGGTGTGCTGGAGCAACCACAGATACGGGGTGAGCCGATTCCTTTTCGTTATCGTTTAAATGACCCATTTAACTTGATGACAACTTTTCAAGTCCATTATCGCAAGGCCGGGGAAACAAGCTATTTTTCCTTGCCGTTAAAACCGAGCTCGGAGGGATTTTGGCTTGGCAGTATCCCTGGGGAGTGGAGTGCTGCAGAACGTGATTACCGCCTTGAGTATTTTTTGCTCACGCATGATGTGGCTGGCCAGGCGTTACTTGCTCAAGGGAGTGCCACACATCCCTTGATGGTCTCCGTGGTGAAAGGTGCAAGTCGTGGCCAATCTTTTTACAAATCGACTTGGTTCTGGCTTGGTGTGGGGGCGGCTTTGATCGGCACGGGCTCCTTCGTTTATACACAATTTTACTCTCATCCCGATAGTGACTTAGGGAAGATTAAGGTAGGTTCGTAACAGACTGTGATGAATGAGCGAGCTGGTGACGGAACTGAAAAATATATTTTTGGAAAGTATGCGCTTCTAAAACGTTTGGCCGTGGGCGGCATGGGCGAAATTTATTTAGCCCGCCAGACCGGGGTTATGGGATTTGAGCGCCTTGCTATTCTCAAGGCACTTCTTCCAGATTTGGCTGACGATCCGGATTTCCGTAATCAGTTTCTTGACGAAGCAAAGATTGCCGCCACCCTTAATCATCCCAATATTGTCGGTATTTATGAGGTTGGAATGTGGCAGGACATCTATTTCCTCGCCATGGAGTATATCGAAGGCGAAAGCCTGCAAAACATTTTGCGAAATGCTGCCCAAAATCATTTAAAAATCCCTCATCGCGTAAGTGCAAAAATCATTTGTGATGCGGCCGATGCTCTCCATCATGCCCACACGGCGACCAGCATAGGTGGAGATTTT
>JASMKV010000192.1 GCA_030749035.1 Myxococcota bacterium
AAGGACAGTATGGGTAGAGCCATCGCAGCCTATCGCAAATTAAATCGTTTAGGTTTATCTTTACTGAATCCTGGTGGTGTCATGCTGACATGTTCTTGTTCTGGGCGTGTGACACAAGTCGATTTCGAGAAGGCGGTGGAGCATGCGGCGCGCGATCTGAAGTGTTCTATTCAGATTCTTGAACGACGCGGTGCGGGCGTGGACCATCCGGTTCTTATGGGTATGCCGGAGACAGAATATTTAAAGGCCATCTTTGTGCGCAAGCTATAGTCTTGCGCCCTGTGCGGCGAAGCCTGTATGGCACGACGAGATTAAAGTCATAGAGACGATTTGAGCAGGGCGCGCAATTCCTTTGCCGCACTTTTTGTGCCGGCCTCCGCCCAAGTGATCGCGTGACTTTGATGGGCTCGTGGATGCAGGAGCCGATGGCAGGGATGCGCAGCCTTAATCGAGCAGACTGCCGCTTTTGCGGGTAAGAGGTTCACCAACGCCGAGCAAATATCCTGGGCGGCGTTTTCCTGGAGTGTGAGTTTAGCGCAGCAAGCTTCAACCAAGTGACTTAAAACACCAAAGCCGATGATGTGATCAGCGGGGAGGTAAGCGATATGTGCTTGCCCAAAAGCCACACTGAGGTGATGGGGGCAGACCAAATGCATGCCGATGTTGGTGACCAGGACAGGGTCACTCTTCTTTGTCTTCATGCGTCGTTGTAGAATTTGCGCAGGGTCTTTTCCTTCACCGGCAAGTAATGTTTGGGTCCACAAAGCACTCACTCTTGCGGGGGTGTCTTTAAGCTCACCTTTGAGTTCATAGCCAAGCGCTTCGAGCATTGCGGTGATGCTGGGTTGGATGCTCCCCTTGCGCAACTTCGTCCCTCGCTGACCTGTCTTGTCTTGCTTTCGCATGCCTTTGCCATATATGACGGGATGCAATAAGTGCAACGCAAAAGAGGCAAAGCGCTTCTTCATACATTGGAGAGATAAATGCGTTTAGAAGGTTCGGGACGGTTTTTATTCAATATTGTAGCACGGGCGGTTGAAGGCTGCTGTGAAGAGGTCAATCAACAGGAAATGCCTGGTTTAAAGGCCGATGTTGAGGTTGTCACCGATGCCTGGGGTGTGCCGCATATCTTTGCCCAAAACAAAGCGGATATGTTTTTCGCACAGGGTTATATGACGGCGCGAGACCGCTTTTTTCAGATCGATTTTGGCCGACACGGCGCCAGTGGGAGAATTTGCGAGTTGGTCGGTAAGCGCACGATTCCATGGCGGGATCTGACCATTCAACTCAAAGATCGAACAACCTACGATGTGGATGTGATGGTGCGAACATTTGGCATGCGTGAATGTGCCAAGCAAGCCCTGGAGCTGCATTCACAAGAGTCACAAGGCATTCTTGAAAGTTATACCCAGGGTGTGAACGCCTATCTGGCGCAGGGACACAAACCGTTCGAGCATAAAATCCTTGGCGTCGAGCCGAGACCTTGGGAGTCGGTGGATTCTTTAACTTTGGTGAAGGCGATGGGCTTTGAGCTGAATTTTGCCTGGCGCTCGATTCTCTTGGGATCTTGGATCATCGGTGCAGGTGTGTCCGAAGAACTTGCGCGCATGCTTTGGCCGCATTTCCCACAAGATGGAAATTCGATTATTGGCCAAGAAGGTATGGCACAGCTTGCCGAGGAGTTGCTGACCACGCGTAAGGCTGCTGAAATTGCGGTCGGCACAGGTAATGCTGCAGGCGTGGGTTCGAATTGTATGGCGGTGGCGGGTACCCACACCAAAGATGGTCAGGCGCTTTTGGCCAACGATACCCATTTAACGCTGACGACGCCTGTGCCCTGGCATGAGGTGCATCTGTCTTGTCCTGAAATGGAGTTGCAAGGTTTCGCGCTGGCAGGTGCGCCAGGAATTGGCATTGGCCGCAACCCGCATCATGCCTGGGGGATTACTGCAGGGCTTGTGCAGGACCTGGACCTTTTTGTCGAAAAGATAAACCCAGAGAATGACGACGAGTATCTGACCACGGAAGGGTGGAAACCATTTGAAAAGCGTGCAGAAACCTTTACGGTTAAAGGTGAGGGCACGCATACGCGCGACATAAAAATTTCACAGCATGGCCCAATTCTCGAAACCATTTACGGCCAGGCGCCGCAAGACCATTGCTTCTCAATTTGCTGGACAGGGCATTTGCCCGGATGTGAAATAGATACGTTGCTGGCGATGTGGAAGGGGCGAACGCTGGAGGAAGCCATGCAGTGCATGGATCATCATGTGTGCCCTAATTTCAATATCACTTATGCCGGGGCAGACGGCCGTATCGCTTATTTTCTTGCAGGCGTTATCCCAAAACGCAAAAAGGATACGCCTTTGCGTCCGCTTGAGGGCTGGACCGGGGAGTGGGATTGGGATGGCGTGGTGCCCACAAACCAGAATCCCAGACTTATTGATCCCGAATGCGGGTTCTGTGTCACGGCAAATAATCGCCCAGCGCCTTTCGATTACCCTTATGAATTGGGCAACACCTTTGAGCCTCCTGATCGCTATAATCGCTTGACCCAGCTGCTTAAGGCACAAGGGACGGAAGTGACTTTTAGCGACATGGCGCAGAATATGCTCGATTTACATGCGACCTGGGGACTGGAGACGCGCGCACTTTTCCTCGAGATGGTGGGGGGGGTTGAAGGCCTGGGCGTCGAACACCAATCCATCGAGCGCCGCGCCGCCGATCTCTGGGTGGCTTGGGATGGTCAAGCGACGCGGGAATCCGCTGGTGCAGCGATAGGTTATGCGACGGCCATGCTCACGGGCGCTGAAGTGATGCAGCGTCTTGCTGGGCCCGAGACGGGGCGTGCTTTTATGGAGTTGGCCAGTTTCATGGGACAACCGGTGTTACGGCTCAAGGACGCGCAAGCTTTGTTGGCCGAGCATGGGGTGGATGCGTGTGATGCTATCCGCATGGCTTTTCAGCAAGCTGTGGCCTTGTGCATTGAGGAAATGGGCGACGATACCAGTGCCTGGCAGTGGGGCAAGTTACATGTGTTACGCGGTAAACATGCCTTAAGCGGTTCGCCCCTGGGCTGGTTGTTTACCATCGGGCCTGAGGCGGTCGATGGCGGCCCAGATACGGCCAATCGGGGTGATGTGGACGCTTCTGGGCGTTTTTCCTACAAGGTTGGGCCGGCGATGCGCATGGTGATCAATCCGGCAAGTGCTGAATATGCCTCAGTAATTCCTGGAGGACAGAGCGGGAATCGGTTTTCAAAGCATTATGATGACCAATTACCCGAGTTTTTGGCTGGACGTTTGAAGAAGGTGCGTGTAAGTCGCACAGAAATTGCCGCGGCGCGCGCGGAAAAGTGGTCAGTACCGAAATCGTGAGGGAAATGTAGATGGCACTAGATGTCGAAAAGGAAGCCCCATCCATAGAGTCCCTGGACTATATTCTTGGATATTTCGAGGCGGGTGAGAAATCTAAGGATAATCTGAAAATCGGTCTGGAGCATGAAAAGATACCCTTTCATGCCGACACGTTGGCGCCGGTAACCTACGATTCAGGCATTCAGGCATTGCTTTTGGGTCTGGAGAAAAATGACTGGAATCCTATTCTGGAAAATAACCAGATTGTCGCTTTGAAAAAGGGGATGGCTTCGGTGACCATTGAGCCTGGCGGACAATTTGAGTTTTCGGGAAGTCCATTGGCTTCGATTCACGAGGTCGCCGACGAGTACTACGCGCATATGGATGAGTTGGTTGAACTCTGCGCGCAGCATGGTATCGCCATGAGCTCTTTTGGCTCCAATCCATTGATCAAGTCGGACGATATGCCATGGATGCCACGTGAGCGTTATCGTGTGATGCGCCGTTATTTGCCTACCCGTGGACGGTCCTCGGTGGATATGATGGTGTTGAGTGCGACGGCGCAAAGTAATTTCGATTATACTTCTGAAGACGATATGATTGCCAAGATGCGTTGTGGTATGAGCGCGACCGCCATTGTTGCGGGCATCTTTGCAAACTCTCCATATTTTGAAGGCACTTGGCAAGGCTACCGTTCAACGCGTTATGCCTGGTGGCGTAATGTTGATCCGCAGCGTTGTGGATTGTTGGAATTCGTTTTTGCTGATGACTTTGGCTATAAAAAGTATCTTGATTATATTCTGGATATGCCCATCATGTTTTTACGTCGGCGCGGTGAGTATTTGGATGCGCATCATAAGACCTTTAGACAATTTTGCGATGAAGGATTTGAGGGTGAGTGGCCGAACGAAGCCGATTTTGAAAATCATGTGGCAACCGCTTTTCCGGAAGTCAGACTCAAGCAGTTCATTGAAACCCGCTGTGCAGATTCTTGTCCGCCGGAGTTGAATGTGGCGATGGCCGCTTTGTGGAAGGGATTGCTCTATGACGATGAAGCCATGCAGGAGACGATTTCACTTTTGGCCGATCTGAGTTTTGAAGAGCGACTGGCGATGCAATTGTCCGCAGCCCAGTCAGGTCTTGAGGGCTATGGTGCAAATTGGCATATGGGTGAACTTGCCAAGACACTGCTTAAGATTGCGGATGCTGGTTTAGAACGTCAAAACCTGGTGAACGAAAAAGGCCAAAATGAGTGCCTCTTCTTAGACCCGATACGAGCCTTGGTTGAAAAAGGTGAATGCTTGGCCGAGCATCTGCTCAAAACTTATGGTTCTGGTCCTTTAAATGAGGATGCGCAGCGAGCACTGCTCCTGGGCGCCAGCTACGACGGAAAATAAAGAACACAAAACATAAAAGGGCAGCGTAAACGTTGGTCTGGTTCGCTTGGCAGCCTTGGGTTTGAACACTTTGGTGCGCTGGGTGTCTTTTATCAGGCATGTTGAGGGTGACCATCGCCGACCGGTTGCCGGCTTTATCCTGAGCAAAAAAATCAGCTTTAGCGCTGGTGATTCTCGTATACGGGATAAAATGGGCAACACGTCTCCAGGCACTGTCTTTGCTGTCGAAAAAAGATCCCCAGAGTTGGACGTCTGCGGAGGAACCGGCATCTTGCGCGCTTAAGTGAAGTCCTTTTTCACCACGATGGACACGCAGTGTTGGTGGAGTTCTATCGACGTAAAGTGTTGTTGTGGCGCTTTGCCAGAGGTATGGATATTGTTTTGTCCTGACACGTAATTCAACCGTATGTTCGCCCACAAGACGCAAACGAGGATTCTCAATGTGAACCGTATTGGTGTCGCTGGTTTTAAAGCCGCTCCAAATGCCATGGTCGATTCTGTATTGATAAAAATATTCTTGTGGATCGATATGCTTGAGTTTGAGTCTAAGCCTTTGCTGAGCTTCGGCATCATCCTCGTGGGAGAGAATATGGAATGCAAAAGGCATGGCGTTGCCTGCGCTTGGCGAAGCTGTCTGCGCACAAAGAATATTGCTCGGATCTTCTTGCGCGGCGGCGTCACAAAGTGTGGCATACACTGAAAGATAATCATGCATCGTGCCTAAGTCACGACGCAGAGTATTGATTTTTAAGGTCACAGGAACACCAATTTGTTCAGAAACGACATCATCGAGGTCAAAGCCAAACGCCATGTTCTCGGTGGTGATTTGATCGATCATGATCTGCACAAT
>JASMKV010000193.1 GCA_030749035.1 Myxococcota bacterium
TGATGAAACACTGCGCGATGGATTACAATCGCCTTCGGTAACCGACCCGGATGTAGATAAGAAGTTAGAGCTGCTCGAACTGATGGAGCAACTGGGGATCTCCTGTGCAGATATTGGTTTACCAGGGGCAGGCTCAAGAGCTAAAGCCGATGTCTTGGCCATGGCTAAAGCAATGTCGGAAAATAATTTTAAAATTAAGGCAACCTGCGCTGCACGAACCAAAGTCGAAGACATTGAACTGATGCCATTTGATGCCCGGCAGATCTGGAATACGGGAAAATTTATGAGTGCCGAGCATATTAAGCGCATTCTAAAAGAATGCACTTCCCCACAATCGATTCTGTCGATGGCACGAATACAGAGCATTATGTCTACAAAATACCCGGATACAGAGGGAAGGTGGCCATCATTCCAGCTTTTACACGAAACATTTGCCGTACATGCAATCGCATCAGGATAACAGCTGATGGCAAAATTCGTAATTGTCTTTTCTCCCATGATGAATTCGACCTGCTGAAATTGTTGCAGAATGGTGAAAGCGATGCAGAGGTTAAGATTCGACTAAAGGATGCCATGTGGCAAAAAGATATCGACGGCTGGCAAGCAGGAAACAAAGGAAAAGGAACAAGGAGCTCGATGGCACTGATCGGAGGATGATGGAATTGAGAATCATGTTGGCACGTTTTTAAAATGTGTTGCTGACATGATGCGCTACCAATACTTTGCAACGCGACTCTTATTTTTCAATACGATACCTGCATGTACGAAAAGCCGACCATCACATCGGTACAGCCGGCAATGGGCAGAGACCCACCTCAGACCAAGGTGCGTCCACCGTCCACCACCAAAACTTGCCCGGTGATGTAGGCGCTGTGACGATCTGCGAAAAAGCGATGTACCCTGGCGATCTCCTCCGCTTCGGCGATACGCCCCACGGGGATCTTGGTGATGGCCTCGTCTTTGACCGGTTCTGGTATGGCCGCCGTCATGGCGGTGCGCACAAAACCCGGCGCCACCGCGTTCACCGTGATGCCATAACGGGCCCATTCGATGGCCAAGGTGCGGGTGAGACCAATGACGCCCGCCTTGGATGCCGCGTAATTCGCCTGTCCAAATTTCCCCCGGGCGTTGATGGAGGAGGTATTGATAATTCGTCCATAACGCTGTGTTTTCATGAAGGTTGCGGCGGCCTGGGCCATCAGAAAGGTGCCCGTCAAGTTGACGTCGAGTACCGCCCGAAAATCCCCGGACGCCAACTTCAACGCCGTTCGATCCCGGGTAATGCCAGCGTTGTTGATCAGCACATGGAGCCCGCCAAACGCTTCGACCACCCGCTCCAGGGCGCCACAGCCCGCGGCTTCATCAGCCACATCACAAGCCAAACCCATGGCCACACAACCCGCGTGGACCGCCATGGCCCGTTCCGCCGTCTGCCTCGCCGCCGCTTCGTCCAGATCCAAACAGGCCACCTTGGCCCCAAGCGCTGCGAAACCCATGGCCGTCGCTTCACCGATGCCCATGGCCGCACCGGTAACCACCACCACATCGCCGGCAAATGTCGCCATCGCCTCGCCGCTCACGGTCTCACACCCTGCCATTGAGCCTGTCGCTTCTCCTCAAACGCTTTGATTCCCTCGGTGGCATCGGGATGAGGGAGGAGCTTCTCCAAGTACACCTTTTCCAAGGCGGGAATGCTCTCGCCCCACGCCTTTCGAGCCCGGCCATGCATCTCAGCCGCCGCCAGGCCCAAGACAGCCGGACTTTTACCGCCGTAAAGCGCCAGCTCCGCCTCCAAAGCGGTATCCATCCCGCCCTCTGGCGCCAGGCGGTCCACCAGGCCCCAAGCATGGAGCTGGGAAGGCGCCACCTCATCACCGCTGCAAACCATCTCCACCATGGCACCATGATGGGCGCGGAATGGCAAAATCGCAAGGGCGACGGGCGGATAGCAGCCCACTTTGATTTCCGGAAAGCCAATGCGGGCACACTCCTCGGCGACGACGCGGTCGCAAGCAAAGGCCAGCTCGGCGGCGCCCCCGAGACAATGGCGCCGAACAGCAGCGATGGTGATGGCACGAAGCCCCAAGAGAGCATCGAAGATCTCATGAAAAGCCGGCAGCAGCTTCGGCATGAAGTCAGGGGTATGCTGGGAGATATCAACGCCAGCGGAAAAGAGTTTCCCGGCGCCTCGGATGATCACCACGCGTACCACATCCTCCTCAGCCAGGGCTCGGAGCGCCTTGGTCAAGGCCTCGCAATGTTTGAAATCAAGAATATTGGCTCGACCATTCTCAATGGTTAAACTACAGGTAGGCACACCATCGACCGTCACGTGCTCTTGATGAATCGGCATATCTTTTCTTCTCCTCCAAGGCTCAGGGGTCTTTGGCAGACCGCAATCCAGCATCGCCCGCCGAGAGCCTACAACGCCACAACACGTAAAAAACGGAGCGTAGAAAGCAGAAAATGGGCCAGACGCTTAACCAATGGACCATGCCCTGCAAAGGAAAGGACCAAACCGCTTAAAATTGCTGTATGCATACGAATACCTCCAAACCTTTCAATAGGTGCTGGGGAAATCTAAAACTGGAACCCAGCAAACTATGTGCCACCAATATTGTGCAATAATAATCAGGTTGAGGATTACAACTGAGTAACAAGGGTGCTTTACAAGGTGTCAATTCCGTAACATCCATCAAGCGCTAAAAATATAATACCTTCCTTGATGAAAAACATTCCACCCTATTTACCCCTCAGCGAATGTTGTAAATGCCGAAGTAGAATCACTTCATACGCCCTAACCACAACATTACAATACAAATGTATATACAAAAGTTCCGACAAAGGCAGCCCCTCTAATTTGGCCCGCAAATTGCTGGGCCTTTAGCCGCTGCTTACAAAGGTCTCTGGGGGGATGAAGTGAAAGATGAAGTGGTTATAGGTTTCGCGACAATGCTCGCCCTGACGATAATCATGCTTGGCTGCATACACACCAAGCTGAGCGCACAGTGGCGCACAGCTTCAGAGGATCTCAAATACCTACCTTTGCCCTCTCTGCCAAAACTGGGTGAGCCTAAAAGAGAGCTGGCCAAGCTTGGAAAGTTTCTCTTTTTTGACCGACAAAACGTAATCAGGCACCAAAACACCTAATTTGGGGGCGGTATGCAAGTCAACGCATGGGTAATGAAGGCTGTGGGCAAAAAGCTTGAGCGAGCCGAATGGACCGTCGGCGAGCTGCCCGCCGGTGAGGTTTTGGTGGAAGTCCTGGGTTGTGGCGTCTGCCATACGGATCTTGGCTATCTCTTCGACGGGGTGCCGACGCGCGGCCCCAATCCCCTGACTCTCGGCCATGAGATCGTCGGCAAGGTGGTGGAAGTGGCCACCGATATTTGCGGCGATTTGGTGGGCGCCCATGTGGTGGTACCGGCGGTGATTCCCTGCGGCGATTGCGATCCCTGCGTTCGTGGCAAAAGCGGCATCTGCGCCAAGCAGATCTTCCCCGGCAACGATATCCACGGCGGTTTCGCCTCCCATGTGCAGGTACCCGCCCACGGCCTTTGCCAATTCCAAGCCGATGAGTTTTGCGGTGCCACCGGCCCAAGCGACGCCGATGGCCGCACCAGCGAAACCCTACGCGCGTTGGCCGTGGTGGCGGATGCCATCACCACGCCCTATCATGCCATCTGCAAAGCGGCCTTGAAGGAAGGAGACGTGGCGGTCTTCGTCGGCGTCGGCGGCGTCGGCGCCTTTGGCGCTCAAATCGCCTTGGCGCGCGGTGCCCAGGTGGTGGCACTCGACATCAACGCCGAGCGCCTTTCCCTCCTGCAGAAACATGGCGTCAAGCATACCTTCAACACCGGAGACATGGATGCCAAGACGTTGAAAAAAACCATTCGCGCCTTAGCAAAAGCCGAAGGTTGGCCACGCGCCGAATGGAAGCTCTTCGAGACATCGGGCACCGTTGCCGGCCAAGAGTTGGCCTTTGAGCTGCTGAATTTTGGCGCCACACTGATGGTGGTGGGCTATACCATGAAAAAGCCCACCGTTCGTTTATCTCATCTCATGGCTTTCGAGGCGGAGGCCAAAGGTGTTTGGGGATGCCCGCCGGCCCTCTATCCCGAGGCGCTGGCCTTGGTGCGAAACGGCGACGTGAAATTGGACGACTACGTTGAGCATCACCCCATGAGCGATATCAACGCCGTGCTCCACGCCGTCCATCAAGGCGACATTCGCAAACGCGTCGTCTTTTATCCCGATTTTTTTCCGGCACCAAACCCGCAAAGAAAAAGCAAGAAGGCCTAAAAAATGCAGAGAGAGGAATAAAGATATGGCTGATTTTATCTCCCATGAGCTGGTAACAGAACACAAACCCCAAGGTGGCATTCGCTACGAGTTGCGCGGCATCAATGACGCCGCTGGACAACCCGTCGAGGGCCTGAAGTCGGCATGGATTATTATTGACAACGAACGCCAACTGAACTCCTACACCACCGAGATCACCAAAGAGTTGATCCTGGCTTTTCGCCGAGCCTCTGAGGCGCGCGATGTCGTTGCGGTGGTTTTTACGTCGGTGGGGAATCGCTCCTTCTGCACCGGCGGCAACACCAGAGAGTACGCCGAGTATTACGCAGGCCGTCCCCACGAGTACGGCGCCTATATGCGCCTCTTCAACGACATGGTGTCGTCTATCCTGGAATGCGACAAGCCCGTTATTTGCCGAGTGAACGGCATGCGCGTCGCCGGCGGCCAGGAAATCGGCATGGCTTGTGACTTTACCGTCGCGTCGGATGTGGCGGTTTTTGGCCAAGCCGGTCCCAAACACGGCTCGGCGCCTGTGGGAGGCTCAACGGATTTCTTGCCGGTCTTCGTGGGCGTGGAGCGCGCCATGGTGAGCTGCACCCTTTGCCAAATGTGGACGGCTTACGAGGCGAAGGATTACGGCCTGATTGCCGAGGTGGTACCGGTGCTCAAAGACAACGGCAAATTCGTTCCCAACCCCACGGTGATCACGGATCGGCTGATCGACGATATGGGGCAGAAAGTCTACGGCAAGACGAAAGAAGGCGCCGAATTCGCTGAAGCCAAGGCCAAAATGAAAACTATGGAAGTGGACCTCAGCCTCTTGGATGAAAAAGTGGACGCGCTGATCACCTCGTTGGCCCTCACCATGCCGGGCTGTTTGACCAAGACGGTGGAAGAGGTACGCAAACATAAACTCCAACATTGGGATAAAAATCGTGAGTCCAGCCGCGCCTGGTTGGGGCTGAATATGATGAACGAGGCCCGACTCGGTTTTCGCGCGTTTAACGAAGGGCCGCGGGGCAATCGCGAGATCGATTATCTTGAGCTGCGGCGTCGCCTCGCCCAAGACGAGCGTTGGGGCGAATCGCTGATCGAAGCGTTGATACCCAAAGCCGAAGATTGAGAAGCCGCGGGAAGTTAAATGTGGAACGGCTTCGCTTTTTTAGCAACGATGTTGGGGCCTTTCGTGCAGATGCAGGTGGAATGGCCAAGAGAGAGTTAGGGCGTCGCCTTTGGGGGACGCGCTGGCCGAGGAAAAGACAATCGATGTTTCGGCGGGGACGAGGCTCCCATGGGACCACTGGCGCAAAAGCGTTTTAGGAGAGGGGAAGTGATGTCTAAGATGAGTCAAGTGAACGCGCTGGTAGAGCGAGCCGACGCGCTTTATCGGGATGCCGATTTCACCGCGGTTCAGCGATGGAAAGAGGCGAATCCGGGGGCCAAAGCGGTGGGTTATCTGCCGATATACGTGCCTCGGGAGCTGATTCACGCCGCCGGAATGTTGCCGGTGGGGGTGACCGGCCACGGAGATATCGAAATCATCCGCGGCGACGCCTATTTTCAATCCTACATCTGTCATCTTCCCCGCAGCGTCGTGGAGTTGGGGGTGAGCGGGCGTCTCGACAGCCTCGATGGCATACTCTTTCCCTCCATTTGCGATGTGGTACGAAACCTCTCGGGGATGTGGAAGGTGATGTTCCCAGATCGCTGGACGAAATATTTCGATGTGCCGCAGAACTTCGACATGGAGGTGGGCGGCAAATTCTATCGCGCTGAACTCAACAGCGTCCGCCACGATCTGGAGGAGTTGGGGGGCAAGCCCATCCTGGACGACGCGCTGCGGGCGAGCATTGCCGTCTACAACGAGAACCGCCAAAAACTCGAGGCCCTCTACGATGCCCGCTCCCGCAAACCGTGGAAAGTACCGGCGTGGGAATCTTATCTCATGGTTCGGGCCGGTTTTGTGCTGCCCGTGGAGGAACATAACGCCCTCCTCGACGAGTATTTGGCCTTGGCGATGGCGCGCGACGAAAAATCGAAAGACCATATCCGCGTGGTGGTGACTGGCGCGTTCTGCGAACAGCCGCCGGTGGAGATGATCCGCACCTTGGAGCGAGCGGGATGCTATATCGTTGACGACGATTTCCTCCTGGGCTCCCGTTGGTTGCGTCAGGACGTTAACGCCGAGGGGGATCCCATCTTCGCGTTGGCAGATGCCTTCTTGAATCACAGCACGTCGGCACCATCCAAATACCAAGAAGATGGCAAAAACGGCGAAGCTTTGGTGGCCATCGCAAAAGAGAAGAAGGCCGACGGCATCGTCTTTTGTGCGCCCAGCTTCTGCGACCCTGCGCTTTTAGATCAACCCATGGCGGTGGCAGCGGTGGAGCGGGCGGATATTCCGTACACTTCCTTTCTTTATTCAGAAAACACGGGGCAGTTTCAGGTAATTCGCGAGCAAGCGGGGACCTTTGCTGACTCGATTCGCCTTTGGAGTAATTCATGAGTGGAGCCCAAACCGAGGACGTGCATAAAGAACCCAGCATGCGCCTCCAAAAAGATATGATTGGCGGCCATTTTCAGGCTTTGGCCAACGCCAAGAAAAACGGCAAGAAGGTGGTATACACCTTTGTGCCCGGTAACCTTGCCGAGCTTTTGGCGGCTTTTGAAGTGCTGCCGGTCTTGCCCGAGATCAACGCACTACAGTCGGGGATGCGCAAAAAAAGCGGCATGTTCATCGGCGAAGCCGAAAAATTGGGGCACTCCGAGGATGTCTGCACCTATGTGAAATGCGATATCGGCATGTTGAAGAACGGCAATATCGGGCCCACCGGTGAAAAATTGCCGGATCCCGACCTCTTGCTGCTCTCCTACACCGGCTGTTTCACTTTCCTGAAATGGTTCGAGTTGTTGCGACAAGAGTACGATTGCCCCATCGCCATGCTGCACGTACCCTACCAAGCCGATGGGAAGATCGAGCCGGGGCATCGCGAATACGTCGTCAACCAGCTTCGCACGGAGGTAATTCCAAAGCTGGAGGAGGTGACGGGGAAAAAATTCGATATCGATAAACTCCGCGAGCACCTGAAGCTGTCTGTGCAGGCGGAGGATGATTTCGTGGCCGTGTTGGAATCGGCCAAACATCGTCCATCTCCCATCGATTCCTATTTTGGCGGCGTTTATTATATTGGCCCCATGTTCACCTCCTTCCGCGGTTCGGAAGCGGGGGTGACGTATTATCGCGCCCTTCGCCAGGAGGTGGAGAAACGTTTGGCGGCGGGCGTCGGTCCCATCACCCCCGACGGTCCCATGGGCGAGGAGAAGTTCCGCCTGGTGGTAGAAGGCCCTCCCAATTGGACCAGCTTCCGCGAGTTTTGGAAGATGTTCCACGATGAAGGCGCCGTGGTGGTGGCTTCCAGCTATACGAAGGTGGGTGGCCTTTACGACCGCGGCTTTCGTCACGACCCCGAAAACCCGCTGGAGACTTTGGCAGATTATTGCGCCGGTTGTTATACCAATTTGAATCTTCCTCAACGCATCGATTTGCTCTGCCAATACGTGGAGGAGTTCGACGCCGACGGCCTGCTCATCAACTCCGTCAAGAGCTGTAATAGCTTCAGCGCCGGCCAACTGCTGATCCTAAGGGAGGTAGAGAAGCGCACCGGTCGACCGGGGGGCTTTGTTGAATCAGATCTGGTGGACCCACGCTATTTCTCGGGAGCCAACATCAAAAATCGCTTGGAATCGTATCTGCAAATGATTGACCAAAAACGAAGCGTCGGTGTATCCGCTGCGCCGGGGATGCCCCACAGCAAGGTGGATGTGGAGATGGGCCCATGAGGGTTTTTATCGGCGTGGACCTTGGTTCCACCACCACCAAGGCGTTGATTCTCGACGACGCGGGCGAGGTTGTCGGCCGCGGTATCACCAACAGCCGCAGCAACTACAATGTGGCGGTGGCCATCGCTCGGGCGGAAGCATTTATCGAAACCCTATTCAATCTTCTGGCTCGGCGCTTGCGGGAAACGCCGGCGTTGGCGGACGTCGAGGAGAGACTCAGAGCGGCGTTGAAGCGGGAATTTCGCATGGAGCAACACCTCCAACAGCTGGCGTACCTCCGGAAGATTCTCGTGGAGACGGCCTCCGACAGTCGTTATGGCGAGCGCGCATCCTTGATGGTGGACGCCATCGCCCGAATCACTGACACCATGGTGGCCGGCGCCCCAAAACGCTTTCGTTTTTCGCGCCCACCCACCGAGTTCTTTCGCGATTTGGCCTCCGGCGAGTTTTTGGAGTTGGCTCAAGCCGAGGCCAACGCCAGCAACGGTGCTTTCAATTTCGACACTATGGCAGGGGTTTTCGATAAGGCCATCCTCAAGGTGGAGAATCGCGGCTTGGATTTATCCTTCAGCGCCAATATCACGCCGGCACTTGAGCGCTGCTTGGAGCGGTTTTCGGATAAGGTGGGGGAACGCGCATCGACAGTGTGGGATTTGGTGATGGACATTTCCGAAACCAAGCTGGACGTAGCCTCAAGCGTTGGAACCGGCTATGGGCGGGCGCGATTGCCTTTTCCCAAGAAGCAAATCCGCTCGGAGATCCTCTGCCATGGCCTCGGCGCCCATACGATGTTTGGAGCCACGCGCACCGTGTTGGACATCGGCGGTCAAGATACCAAAGCGATTCAGGTGGATGCCGACGGCATCGTCACCAGCTTTCAGATGAATGATCGCTGCGCGGCGGGCTGTGGGCGTTACCTCGGCTATATCGCTGACGAAATGAACCTCGGCCTTCACGAGTTGGGGCCGTTGGCAGATCGGGCCCAACGTTCAGTGAAGATCAACAGCACCTGCACCGTTTTCGCCGGCGCAGAACTTCGCGACCGTCTCACCATGGGACAAAAACGCGAAGATATCCTCGCCGGACTCCACCGCGCCATCATCTTGCGGGCCATGTCGCTTTTGGCCCGATCGGGAGGTGTGGCGAATGAGCTGACCTTCACAGGCGGCGTAGCGCGTAACTCGGCTGCGGTGAAGGCATTGCGGGCGTTGGTGAAAGAAAACTATGGTGACGTCACCCTCAATATCTCAGAAGACTCCATCTGCACGGGCGCTTTGGGCGCCGCCATCTTCGCTTGGCGAACCGTTCATCAGGAGGGTATGGCGACATGACGAATCGAAATACTGACGACGCAATCTTGGCCGCTGGCATCGATATCGGTGCCAGCTCGGTAAAAGTGGCCATCACCCGAACGTTGGCTGACGGCGCAAAGGAGATCCTCGGGTTGGCCTACGATCGAATCCGGCGACGAGATCCCCGGGTGGTGATCGACGAGGTTTTCGCAGAGGCGTTGGGTAAGGCGGGCGTGGAAAAAGACGCCATCCATTACGTGGCGTCCACCGGCGAAGGAGAATTGGTGGAATTTCGGCGGGGCCATTTCTACGGCATGACCACCCACGCACGGGGCGGGTTGTATCTTTGCCCCCAAGCGACGGCTGTGTTGGATATCGGCGCCTTGCACGCGCGGGCGATACGAATGGAAGATACGGGGCGCGTGCTGAGCTATCGCATGACCAGCCAATGTGCGTCGGGCTCGGGACAGTTCTTAGAGAATATCAGTCGCTACCTCGGGGTGGCACTGGAGGAGGTGGGCGAACTCTCCAAAAGCGCCGAGAATCCGGAAAAGATCTCTGGGATCTGTGCCGTGTTGGCCGAGACCGATGTCATCAACATGGTAAGTCGAGGCATCAAGACGGCAGATATTCTGCGGGGGATCCACGAGTCCATGGCGAAGCGATTCGTGAAGCTCCTGCGCACCAGCAAGGCTGTGGGGACGGTGGTGCTCACCGGTGGTTTAGCCATGGACATGGGCTTATTGGCGGCTATTGAGGATGCTGTGAAAAAGGCGAAGGTTAAGTTGGAGGTGACCACCCATCCCGACGCCATCTACGCCGGCGCTTTGGGTGCCGCTCTTTGGGGTGCTTTTCGCCATAAAAAACTGCTGACCAAAGAAGAAACGCTGCAAGATGAACCGACGGCCGATGCTGCAGCCAACGCTGGTTTATAAACCGGACGACCATCCAACAGGCGATGTCCCTTATCGACGGTGAGGTGCTGGTCATCCAGGCCATTCACGTTGTTGTCCGGCCGCACCGCGCTCTTAAGAACCACCAAAAAAAAGCAGCGCGACAATTCAATCACAGCAGCCATGAATTGGTCTAGTGTCCTCTTCGGCCGGTATTTATTTAGCTCTGCCTGGTCTTAAGTAAAAAGCCTGTCCATGCATCCAAAGCCCTCGCAATCCACAAACAATGGTAAGGGAGAGGACCAAGCCGAACAAAATGTGGTTTATTTGTACCAAAGCGTAAACGCAGGCGACTCCCAGACCAAAATAGATCTGTGCCTTTTTGTCTATCGGTGAAGTACCAGGATCGGGAATCATATAGAGTGTAAAAAGAGCAAAGCCAACACTCGTTAAGGGGGCAAGGGCGGCGAGAAGCGGCGTGCCAAACCAGAAACTTCGCAATACAGCCTGCGCAATAAAACCACCAAGCCAAGCGACAATCATTGGGAATCGTGCTGTCGATATCTCATGCACAATAATGCCAGCTATCAGAAGTACGATAGGAATCACCCAATCCCATATACCGGAAACATTTTCGGTAAAATGGTAAGGTGGTGCCAACCCCACCGAAGGAAAAAGAAAGAGGGTTAACGTAATGCCAAAATTTGAAGGATTAAAATAATGCTGTGTGCCATTGCCAACGGGAGCACGAAAAAGTGCCTTCGAACCAATTGCCAAAACAACGGCAAAAATTATCGGCCAGATTCGCTCATTGGGATAGAGCAACATGACAATTGCTATGGATGGAGGATAGGCCGGGACTAGAAAGTTGATGAGATTTTTGAATCCACCTTCCCAGGGTGCTCTGAGATTGTGGCTTTTGATATGTACCCACATAAAAACAAATTGCAAACTCACACCGATCACCGCACTCACAATAAACTGCAACCAGGATTGCTCAAAACCCAAAACAAGGATGCCCGCTATCCACCAGATGCTAATAAGAATCGTAAAATACCAAAGCGCAAAAAGGCGAAGACGTGGATCACCTTTAGGATAAAAAAGAAGAGTTGTATTGTTCTTGATACTGCTGTTCATGTACTGCCGTCTCCCAAATAAATCGTGTGCCAACCTGGGTTCATTTCAAAGGACTCACTTTGTGGACGCCCATCCAAAGTGCGCCAACGCACTTGCACGTGAATCGTGTCCTTTGCTGTACTCGAATCAAGTCCAAAATGAAGGTTCGATGAACGCCGGCCTGAATGTCCGTTGCCACCATCAACCTGAGCCACAAGTTTAACGCCATCCGGTCTGGTCACGATGACGCTGGCGCCAATTGCCGCTTTAGTCAAAATACTCCCATCTGGATGCCCTGCCCTGAGTGTACTTTTTCTATGCTCCGCAGCGCCTATGGGCAACAGCAGGTGTAAGGCCAGAAAACGACCACAATCAGAACATTGGTTGCGGTAGAAAACAGAGTCCACCCACTGATTGGCAAAGGCCATATCCAGATCTCCATCCCCATCCACATCAGCAGTAGCAATACCACGACTAACAACCGCTTCACCCATGCCTATTTGTGCGGCAATGTTATAAAAGCGACCATCCTTGGCGTGCACAAAAAAGGCATTGGGATTATCACCACTGAGCTCATCGCCTGGTTGAAAACGTGGCCAGAAATCTGGATCTTTAAGCACTTCATCATTGCTGGTGCCCAACGATTGTAATTCTGGCCAGCGGTCAATAGCGCCTTCGATAAAGCCCGTAGCCTGCACTGCTTCTAAAACACCATCATTGTTAAAATCAGCAAGCCGCGTCCCCCATCCCCAACCGCTGCGCGCCAAACCAAGTTTTTCGCTACCATGCTCATAAGGCGCATGATTATTCTCCATGGAGATTTTATCGCCGGTGCTCAGCCACAAAAAATGGCTCTCCTGTAGGGCAAATTTATCCGCAATATTACTCACGTAGATATCCAATAGACCATCGCCATTAATATCGCCAAAATCGACCCCCATGCCTTTGAATGAATCTTTGCCCAAACTAAGTGAGGCCGGCGTCGCAAATCCACCTTCACCCTCAAGAATGCGAAAACGAGGCTTACCTGGAGTTGAGACGTTATGCATCAGGCGGTCAGGACCAAAGTCATTGGCAAAATAAATTTCAGGTAAAAGATCACCATCAAGATCGGCCGCGCCAACAGCAAGAGTCCAACTGAGTGTACTTTGTTCATCAAAGGCATCGACTGCCTCTTTAAAAAATGCTGCGGAAGGATCTTGTGTGTTTTGCGACCACAGCAATAATCGATTCCTGCCGGCATTATAGGCGCGTGACATAGAATGATGCATGGATTCTTTTTCCTTGGAATGTGCATCAAGAATTCGCGAGCCATCAGGAAAATAATTGCCAATGATCAGATCTGCATGTCCATCCCCATCGACATCGGCGAAGGTTGCAGCATTGGTGAACCAGCGTTCATTTTTCGGATAGATTTCCTGAGGTTTATAATCAAGTGGCTTGGCCTGGGCTAAAAAAGCAATCGGTGGGCGCCCCCAATAATAGACCAGAATATCCATATAGCCATCTTCATTCATATCACCAGGCACACACCCCATCGGCGCCATAATGGCATCATCGTAGTATAGGGATGTCGGTGTAAGGATTTGCGGCGGATAGGGGGAATGACGCCCAGGGACAGGCTCTATGATAACCTGTTTTGTACGTACATCAATCCAGCATAAATCATTGGCCAACCCGTCATTGTCCAAATCATTAAAGGCAACTGAAGCCCCCAGAGAAGAAATCCAGGCAGAGATATGTGCCAAATGAGGGCTTACCGGATAGACCTTCGCACGCACAGCATCGCTCTTATTTTCCAGTGCTGTGCTTTCAAAAACAAATGGCCTGGCCAATTGAGCCATTTCTTCAGCTGATTTTGTGGGCACTGAAGTAGCGTAATAACTCACACCGATGAGCAAAAGAGCCAGAATCCGTCCTCGTTGTTGTCGAATAAATGTGAGCTGTGTTGGCATTATTGTTTTCTTCTCCGCAGAGGTAACGTTTGCGGCTCTGAATCTGGTTTTATGGAGAAAGAGCGCAGCAAAATTGGCCCCGCCAGGCCTATCCAAATCAAGGTGCCAAGAAGAAAAAGTGCTGAGCCAGCACCAAGCCAAAAGAAGAAATTTGCCGGTTCAAGATCAACCAGAAGTCGCATCAGCATCGCAGCTGCAAGACAAAACGCCATCACCATGGCCAGTCTGCCAATTCGCACTAAATCCTTGAGGCGGCCCCCATGGCCGAAAACAACCTGAATGGAAACGGCGAATGCGAACAAGCTAAAACCGGTAATAAATGTTAAATGTAACATACCTTTCCTGTATTCAGGAAAAAGCCCTGCCATAATGAGACCCAAAGGAGTCAACCAAGCACTTAGCCATATCAAGTAGCGATGTAGGCCTGGTTTGCTTGGCAAGCGCCATATTTGGGCATTGTATAAAAGCATGCACAAGCAAATCAACCCGCGCAAAAACAAGCCTGCGCGCAAGGAATATAAATTTTCCAGAAAAAACGTTGCCACCAAAACAAGGCACATCACATAATGAAATGCACACTCTATCTTATCCCTTTTGCTTTGATGACCATCGGGAGCGCGCTCACCCCTGGTCATCAGCGGAATCACCAGCCCACCCAATCCGATAACAAAAGATAAAAACAGACCTTGCAAAACAATATTGCGTCCCACTTCATGCAGCCACCAAATTTCTTTACCAATGATTCCCGCAATGGCGGTCATCACTGACCCAGCGAGTCCACAAGCAAACCCCATGGGTAGCCACACAAAACTGTTGGGCGGTCGGCGTTTTGAAAGTGCCCCAAAAATACGCAAAGCACAAAAGCGTAATAATGTCGCGCCAACAATCCACCAGAAGATCTGCGATAAAGGCCACTGCTCATACCATGCGGCAACACATATGGCCGGCGGCATGATCAAGCCAATGAGCATCTCCACACCCGTTGGCTGTGGGCTCGCAGTGCGTCGGGGTAGAGCTGTAAAAATAAAACCAATCGCGAAAGCGAGCATAAATCCCTGAATCTGCACCATCGAATGAAAAATTGACCGGTAATGCTCCACAAACCCCAAAGCGTGCGCCACCCAATGCCCAAGGCCAACCCAAACCAAAACGATTCCCAAAGGGAAAAAGAAGCGGTAAGCGTCCTGACCAATGCAAAAACCTGGGTCTTTACCCAAAATCATACAAGCACTCCGCCTCTTTGCTGACACTTTACGAATATCAGCCGGTCAATTGCAGTCATGTGGGTTTTCCTAAATTCCTCACGTCAATGTGCTCTGTTGCTCAATCTTTCTTGCTCAAGCAGAGTGCGTGAGAAATATTTTCTTTTCAACACCAAGTTCTGGCGACCCTCTGGTTGACTCTGCTCTGGTAAATCTTTGAAATTGGTGCTGCTGGCGAAAGAGCTGGCAATAGGCATTAAATACCGTATCCAGGAGGGCAAAAAGCAAAGACGGAGGCAAAAGCATGAAGAAGCCATTACGCTGTGCCAGTATCGAAATTTTACGCACCGTTGAACCACCGAACTCAAAGGTATCAAAACCCAGCTCTGCCATATGCTCTTCAAGATTCGGAATAAGCGCCAATGCTGGTAAGATAAGTCGAAGACGCTTCCATTGCGCACGCGGGCTTATCTTTTGCCAGGACGTCAAAGGAAACTCTTGCAGATAATTCCCCGGGAGTGCGGTATGGCGTGATTCGTCTAAATGAAAGCTTTGTAATATTTCCAGACCAGGCAAAGTACTCATTAAGCCAAAGAAGCTCAGAGCGATGCCTTCAACCAGGATATTCATACCAAAAAACTTCTCAAGCCCCTTAGCTTTGAGCACATTTTCAAGAAGAATATATTCCCAAACGCTTTGCCGCGGCACATCCACATCAAACGCATAGAGCAATTCGCGTAAAACAACAAAATGCTTAGCCTCCTCAAGAACCTGCATGGTAAGTGCTGTCCGAGCTCCTGTACTCTTGACATCACTTAGAAGTGATGAAGAAACAAGCCAGGCATAAGCCTCCCCATGTCCGATTGTTGCCAGAATATTTACGATGGCGCTACGCTCTTTGGGACTATAATGCTTTCGTAATTTTTTCTTAAATTCAGGCAGGGTTATTTGCCGACAAGCGTCACGTTCATCTTGACTCATCGATTGCATGGCCATGTTGCTAAGATGCTTTTCAGCCGCAGTACAATCCTTGAACCCAAGCCATGGGGCTTTTTCTTCAGCTTTCCACAATAAGCGCAGGCTCTTATCATAATGTTTTTTCCGAATATTATCCTGGGCGCCACCAATAAATTCATATCTGCTATCATCGTAGGCAGCCGCACGCCCCCCTAAATGTAGTTTTGCTGCAATATTATCATACTGCCTGACAACTTGATTGACAGCGAACTCTATGGCCTTACCCGCCGCAATCGCTTTACCTGATGTTGGAATTTTATCAAAGCGCATACACTTACAACCCTCTTTGCATCTTGAAGGAGTAACAGTATAACACCCCTCGCACGCAGGAAACATGACGGAGGTCATACCAACCACCTCCTTAGCCTATCTCATATAACGCAAGCCATTGCCCCAAAACAGAAGAGCAAACGAACCGCAGCCAGACGAAGACGGCACCACATCGTAACAAAGATGGCCAAAGGGGTTACCCTTAAGTTACATTTACGTATGCCAGCATCTCAAATGACAGAAGAAATATTGGCATCAATCATGCTTAAAGGGGCCTAAAACCTTATCCTGGAACATTAAAATGAGTGAACTATACGAACGCATCCCGAACAACGTCAATCTTTCAGACACGCCCAAACTTCAACGGGCACTTGAACACTGGCTACCCGATTATTTGACCTGGTGGCAGGAAATGGGCCCTGATGGCTTTCAGGAAGATCAAATTTATTTGCGCACAGCAGTAAGTGTCGAAGCCAGTGGCTGGGCACACTTCGATTACGTCAAAATGCCCGACTATCGCTGGGGAATCTTCTTAACTCCCCCCGAACGTAAAACCATTACCTTTGGTGACCACGCTGGCAAAGACGTGTGGAACGAAGTACCCGGCGAATTTCGCAAGGACTTACGACGGTTAATTGTCACCCAGGCCGACACAGAACCCGCATCGGTAGAACAACAACGCCATTTAGGTAAAACAGCGCCAAGCCTCTATGATTTGCGTAATTTGTTTCAAGTCAATGTTGAAGAAGGCAGGCATCTTTGGGCCATGGTTTACTTGCTTCATTCATTTTTTGGCCGGGATGGGCGCGATGAAGCCGATGAGTTACTCGCACGTCGCAGTGGGCATCAGGATTCACCACGTATTCTCGAGGCCTTTAATGAGCCCATAGACAACTGGCTCGATTTTTTCTGTTTTACCATGTTCACAGATCGGGATGGGAAATATCAGCTAGCGGCTTTAGCCGAAAGTGCATTCGACCCTTTAGCACGTTCAACTCAGTTTATGCTGACAGAAGAGGCGCATCACCTCTTTGTCGGAGAAACGGGCATCTCGCGTATCATTAAACGCACACTCGAACTCATGCATGAAGATTCCAACGAGGATATACGAGAGGCGGGAGGCGTTCCTCTTGATTTACTGCAAAAATATATTAATCGCTGGTATTCTGCTTGTCTCGACCTTTTTGGCAGCGAAGACTCTTCGAATGCTGCCATTTACTTTTCGCAATCTTTAAAGGGGCGTTTTCGTGAATCTAAAGACGACAATATTCAAGACCATATGGCACTTGAGGGTTATTACGCCATGAACTGCCCGACACCAAATGGTCCTCCTGACAACAAGGAAATTCCTCTTCGACGAGCCATGAACTGTTGTTTGCAGGATTCCTATACAAAAGATTGTGCGCGGGCACTACGCAAATGGAATGCCTTGATAAAGCGCGCCGGTGTAAACTTTGAACTCACTTTGCCTTCTCGATACTTTAACAGGGGCATTGGTTTTTTCGCTAATATGTCTTTTACCCCAAGCGGGGAGCTTTTAACACAGGAAGAAGATAGTGCGCAAAGAAAAGCCTTCCTGCCCAGCAAAGAAGACCGTGCCTATGTCGATTCCTTAATGGTTCGGGCAACACAACCAGGAGAAATAGCAAACTGGATAGCTCCTCCAACACAAGGCATTAACAATCAACCCATTGATTTCGAGTATGTTAAATCAAAAGGATGAAATTGCTCTTGTTAAGCGTTTTTTGCATCCTGCACCACGCTACACAAGCTACCCAAGTGTGGGTGCTTGGGGCATCATGGGCGCCAGTCATTATGAGGCGGCTCTAAATCGCCTCGAGAGTGAAGCTCAAGCTCTTTCACTTTATATACACTTGCCCTTTTGTGAACGCATGTGCACATTTTGTGCGTGTACTGCGATTGCAAACAAAAATGATACCATTGTTGAACACTATTTGACGTTGCTTCTCCGTGAACTCGAGCATGTTGCCCAAATCACCGGCAGGAAAAGACTCCTGCAAATCCATTTAGGTGGCGGCACACCAACACGACTTTCTCCTGAGCAGCTTGAACGTCTTGGCAGAACTATTTGGAAATATTTTGACCCCGATCCCAGCATTGAAGCCTGTGCTGAAATCGACCCCAGCGCAACAACCAATGAACATCTCGAAGCCCTTAAAGACATTGGCTTCAATCGTTTATCCATGGGAGTTCAGGATTTTTCTCCTGAGATCCAGGAAATCATCGGGCGACATCAATGCCTGAATAAAACTGAAGACCTTTTTTCCAGAGCGCGGCATCTTGATTTTAAAAGCATCAACATTGACATCATGTATGGACTCCCTGCTCAAACCCCTGAGCATCTTGTACACAATGCAAATAAAGTTAAGGCACTGGGTGCAGATCGCGTGGCCATTTTCCCCTATGCCCATGTGCCCAAGTTAAAGCCTCAACAAAAATCATTTGAACAATATGCATTGCCATCAACCTACCAGCGCTATGAACAATTTCAAAGTGCCAGAAATATCCTGCAAGAATCATCATATTGCCAAATTGGTATGGATCACTTTGCCCTGGAGACCGATGAGCTTTCGCAGGCCCTGACGCAAGGCATCTTGAATCGGAACTTTCAAGGCTACACTGTTCTCGAACCCACGGCCCTGATCGGACTTGGGCTTTCGGCAATCAGTGACATACATGGGCAATACTTCCAGAATGCAAAGCGCTTGGGCGATTACAACAAACAGATTGAGGAAAAAAATAATGCCACACAAAGAGGCTATTCCTTAACCCCTGATGATCTGATTCGGCGGGAAGTTATTCAGCGGCTTATGTGCCATTTAGATGTTTCCTTCGAACAACTAGAGCAACACCAAAGAGTAGATGCTCTGCAATACTTTCAACAGGAACTCGAAGAGCTTAAAGTTTTTGCGCAACATAATCTTATTGTGCTCTCTGAGCATAGCATTAAAGTCAGCGAGCTTGGCCGCTCTTTCTTGATGAATATCGCCAAGATATTTGATGCTCATGCATTTCCCACATCACTCATGGCAGGTAACGGTCATGCCTGAGCGCCAAACATTTGCTCAGGCAAAGAACAAAAAACCAATAGAAAAGTTCAAGAGAGTTCTTTTGCCCGAAGTACCTCGTGACTTCCCATGGCGTCGCGGGTTGCGGGTTTGCCTGCGCGCTGTTCATATATGGTCTACCGCTATTTTACTCGGAGGGCATTTCTTTACACAATCCAAAGAAGTGCTCTTACCGTGGCTTCTCATTGGCGCAGCCAGCGGTGCGGTGCTCTTGCTCACCGATCTATACGCAAGTTTCGCGATTCTTTTTGAATTGCGAGGTATTCTTGTTCTGTTCAAAGTCCTATGCGTTGCTGCAGCAGGTTATTTTTGGGACTATCGCTTTGTCCTCTTAACAATGACCTGCCTAATAGGTGCTCTGAGCAGCCATGCTACGGGGAAATTTCGGCACCATCTGTTTTTTCTCAAAGACACCCTGCCAGATAAACGCCGTGGTTGACTTCCCAAAGAAATCAAATAGATCTATTGCGGAGTCACTTTAACATTTACACCCTTTACTCAGGAATAATCATCATGAACTTTCCACAAGAAGGAAAAGAGATTAACACTGTTCTTGCCCTTTTAAATGACAAACGCACAAATGACGCCAAATGGGATGAGGGTAATCTTTTTGGTTATGTTTATCATGTGAGCGAATCCATCCACGAATTGATCAATAAAGTTTATGAGGATTTTGGCATGACCAATGCCCTCAATCCAATGGCTTTCCCAAGCCTGCAAGCTTGTGAATCTGAAGTATTAAGCATGAGCGCCAGCCTGCTTGGCAACCCTGATGCCGTTGGCACCATCACCACCGGTGGAACCGAAAGTATCTGCATGGCCATGAAAGCAGCCAGGGACTGGGCAAGAAGCGAAAAAGACATCACGAAGCCCAATGTTATTGTTCCAACAACTGTGCATCCGGCTTTTCAAAAAGCCGGCCACTATTTTGACATTGAGGTGCGTGTGGCCTCGGTCGGTCCTGATTTTAGGGTGTCCCTTAAAGAGATAGAAAACCAACTTGATGACAACACGATGATGCTGGTCGGTTCTGCACCAAATTTTCCTTATGGTACGATTGACCCCATTGAGGAGATTGGCCAAATTGCACTTAAAGCCAAAACCCTATTTCACGTTGATGGCTGTCTTGGTGGCTTTATGCTGCCTTTTTTGAAACGCCTGGAATATCCTTTACCCCCTTTTGACCTTTCGGTTCCCGGCGTAACCTCCATGTCTGCTGATTTACACAAATATGGCTACAGCGCCAAAGGTGCATCTGCTGTACTCTACAATTCGCGCGACTTACGCAAAAAACAATTCTATGTCTATACCGAATGGCCAGGCGGTCTTTATGGCTCTCCCAGCATGACCGGTGCCCGTGGAGGGGCCCCAATCGCTTCAGCATGGGCCCTGCTCCAACATTTGGGTGAATCTGGCTATATGAAATTGGCACGCCACACCAATGAGGCGGCTGACCAGATCAAAAAGGCCATCGACACCATGGATGACTTATATATTCTTGGAAAACCGGCCATGAATGTTTTTGCCTTTGGCTCTGATACTGTCGATGTCTACGCCCTTTGTGATGTGCTTGCCAAAAAGGGTTGGGTTTTGGATAAGCTGCAAAAGCCGAATGCGCTCCACATGATGATTTCTCCAATACATGTCAAAAAAGCAGACTCTTTTAGTCAAGATCTCCAGGCGGCGCTCAAAACCGTTAAGGAGGGCAATATTCAAGTCGAAGGACAAGCTGCAATGTACGGTGCCTTAACGCAAATGCCTGATCGGGGCGATGTCAAAAACATCATTCTTGAATTTCTCGATGGCCTTTACTGACAATTTATCATGATGAAAACACACTTCAACGATCATTTTGAGCTCAACGCATTGCCTTATTTTAAGATTGGGCCGCAAGGACATATTGAGCTTGCGGATCCAGACATCGGTCCCATTATTGATATGCACACACATTTGGCGTTAGGCCTCAAAGGGCCCCTGCATGTCGATCTTGAGCGTGAGCACCCACAAGCCAAACATTATCTCCCCCTCGAGCAGCCTCTTGATTTAAATGTTTATGCCAATAAAAACTATACACCCAAGAATATCCGCAACATTAAGCAGGATATGACCATCCTGGCCCCCCTACCCTTTGGCCACAAGCAAACCCATACCGCCCCCAACATCATCAGAGACATGCAAGCACTGGCGATCACGCATTCGGTCATTTTGGCCATTGATTTGCCCGTATTGACCAACAATGCGGAGCGCTATTTAGATATATCGCAAAAACACCCGGCATTGCTGACCTTCGGCTCTGTCCATCCTTTGGCTTCTAAGGCCAAACACAAGCTCGAAGAACAAATTTCACGCGGCATTAAAGGGCTCAAATATCATCCGGCGGCCCAAATGCTTGCCCCAGATCACCCCAAAGCACTGGAATTATTTGAGATTTGCGAACAACATCGCATACCGGTGCTTTTTCATTGTGGTCCTGTGGGAATCGAACCAAAATCAGGGGCCAAACGCTCGCAAGTTTCGCTCTATGAGCAAGCCCTCAGAGATTTCCCCAATCTACCCTTTATTCTTGGCCATTCAGGTGCCCTGCAAATGCCCCAGGCCTTAAATCTGGCAAACCGCTACGACAACGCCTGGCTGGAACTTTCAAGCCAATCCTTGCCCAACGTCCAGCAAATCCTTGACGAAGGCCCCAAAGAACGCCTGGTTTACGGCAGTGACTGGCCTTTTTATCATCAAAGCGTGCCCTTGGCGAAAATTTTTATTGCCGCCAAAGACGATACAACGCTGCGCACAATGGTTCTTTATGAAAATGCCGCCAGACTGCTAAAACTCTAAAAAGAATGGCGGTCTTTTTAGAACAAATCCCCAAAAAACCTGGGCGTTATGTTTTGCTTTTATGGCTTGCCAAAAGCACACCACTTCGTGCTGGAGCGCTGGGGCAATACGCCTTTCCTCGCGGCTGGTATACCTATGTCGGCAGCGCCTATGGCAGCGGCGGACTCCATGCGCGGCTAAAAAGACATTGGCGCAACGATCAAAAAAAAGCACTGCACTGGCATATTGATTATTTACGACGTGCCTGCGCGCTGCGCGAGATATGGTGGCAGACGGGCCGGCACGGCAAGGAATGCCTATGGGGAAAACGGCTCTCCCAAATGCCACAAGCACGAATCATCGCGCCCCGTTTTGGCAGCAGCGATTGCCGATGTTCTACGCACCTCTTATCTTTCCCAAATAAGAATTTCGCTAAAAGCTGTGCCCTTGGTTTGACCGATACGATGACGCGCCTCCTCATTGGTCTTTAATCCTTGAGATATGTTATGACGCTTATCATACCGCGTCATCCAAGCTGTTGTCATGTATTTGCCTACATTGTTAAATGTTTTTAAATGCTTAGTTTAATCTACATGCTGAATTTCACACTCTGAACAAGGAGCTAAAAAATACAATGTTGGATTCGCTCCCATTAGAAAACATTTCGACTTTTGGTGCAGATGTCGACGCAATCACCGCATTTGTGTGGTGGATTATTGTCGGTTGGGGTTTGGCAGCAGAAGCCATCTTTATCTGGTTCTTAATCATCTACCGAAAAAAAGATGGCGTTCGCGCAGCGTGGACACCAGCAACAACCTTGCGCTCAACCGCGTGGGTTCTGGTACCTACTTTCATCGTCTTGCTCTTCGACCTGGTCATCGAGCATCGCAGTGCACCGATTTGGGATACCATCAAGGACCCTGCACAAATACCACAGCATGAAGTCCTGGTACGCATCCGGGCCCGGCAATTTGCCTGGGATTTCACCTATGCGGGGGAAGACGGAAAGCTCGACACCGCCGATGACTTTACCAGCATGAGCGAACTGCGCGTACCGCGCAATAAAGTCGTTCGCTTTCAGCTTGAATCGTTGGATGTCATCCATTCATTTTGGGTGCCAGTCCTGCGTCTAAAACAGGATATTGTTCCTGGACGCTTTATCCCAGGCTGGTTTGAGGCCACGACCGATGGCGAATATGAGATCGCCTGCGCCGAAATATGCGGTGCCTCACATACCCAAATGCGTGCGCTGCTTGTTGTCGAATCAGCAGAAAAATTTGCCAAATGGGCAGCCACACAAGTTGAGCAAAATGCTCTTACGTTGAACTAAGGAAATAGAGAAGAAAATAACATGAGTCATACAGCCGAAGAGAGTTTTATTAGCAAGTATGTATTTAGTGTCGACCATAAGGTCATTGCCAAACAATATATGATCACAGGCCTTCTGATGGCCATTGTCGGTGGCTTACTGGCCGGTGTTTTTCGAACCCAGCTTGCCTGGCCTGATGAGCCGGTCTTTGGCTTGGGAATAATGGCACCTCACGTCTATAACGCCATGGTGACCATGCATGGTACAATCATGGTGTTTTGGGTGGCCATGCCCGTTCTTGTTGCCGGCTTTGGTAATCTACTGGTGCCACTCATGGTTGGCGCCGATGATATGGCCTTTCCACGTCTGAATATGACATCTTATTGGGTTTTCTTTCTCAGCACGATTGTCTTAATCATTTCGTTTTTTGTACCCGGCGGTGCGGCAGCTGGCGGCTGGACATCCTATCCACCATTATCGAATTCCATCGAGGCCAGTGGTGTTAACTGGGGTGTGAACCTTTGGGTTTTGGCGGTTGCGTTAGAATTTGTCGCATTCCTTCTTGGTGGTATCAATATTATTACCACAGGCATCAATATGCGCGTACCCGGCATGTCGATGTGGGATTTACCACTTTTTGTCTGGGAAACAGTCATTGCTTCGATTGTTTTTCTACTTTCTGTTGGCCCTCTTATCGGTGGCGCAGTCATGATTTTGCTGGACCGAAATTTTGGCACCGGTTTTTATGATCCTATACAGGGCGGCGATCCTTTACTCTTTCAACACCTTTTTTGGTTTTTTGGACACCCTGAAGTCTACGTCATCTTATTGCCCGCCTTGGGGATTCTGGGGGAAGTATTATGTGCCAATTCACGAAAGACACTCTATGGCTATAAAATGATTGTTTGGTCGGTGATTGTCGCTGGGATCTTAAGCTTTGTCGTTTGGGCACATCACCAGTTTGTCAGTGGAATCGACCCACGCCTGGCCTTCCCCTTTAGCCTGATGACCATTCTGATTTCAGTTCCCTTTGCCGTGCATCTCTTTGCGTTTATCGCCACGGTTTGGCGGGGCTCTATTCGTTTTAATACGGCAATGCTTTTTGCCTGCGGCTTTGTAGCCCTTTTTCTCATTGGTGGTGTTACCGGCATTATGAATGGTACTGCTGCCATTGATATCTATATCCATGACACCTATTTTGTTGTCGCACACTTTCACTACACCTTGGTACCCATCACCTTTATTGCGACTTTTGCCGGCATCTATCACTGGTTCCCGAAGCTTTTTGGTTCTTTGATGAACGAAACGCTTGGCAAAATCCATTTCCTCGGCACATTTGTGTTTCTTAATCTAACCTTTTTACCACAATTTAATCTTGGCATGATGGGACATCATCGACGAATCGCAAACCCCACAGCTTTTGATTTTCTCTCAACCAGTGATGCACTCTTTTTACAGGAGCTTTCCACAATCGGTACATATGGATTGTTGCTTGCACAAATTCCATTTGTCTTTAACTTCTTTTCATCCATGTTTCGTGGCGAAAAGGCCGAACGAAACCCATGGCAAGCCACAACCCTTGAATGGAATACAGAATCACCACCGGGGCATGGCAATTTTGATGCCCCACAAAAAGCCTATCGTGGCCCGTATGTTTACAGTCCTGAGGGCGTCTCTGTCGATTTTCTTCCACAATTTGAACCACCTCAGGATGGTGAATAGGTATACATTTAACCACTGGACCGAGGAGTAATACATTGTCAAACGCGATTTCAAATGAACACGAATTACCCAGCGCAATGCATGCGACTGAGCTGCCACATGGCCGAATGGGTATGTGGTGGTTTCTTTCTTCTGAAGTAATTATCTTTGGTGGCCTGGTGGTCACCTATATCCTTTGCCGTATGCACCACAGCGAGTGGGCGCTGGAAGCAGCCAACACCATAAACATGGCAGGCGCTCTAAACACCATGGTGCTTTTAACCAGTAGCTTTGTTGTCGTTAAGGCGCACGAAGCGGCGCACAAAGGGGACAACGCCAAAGCAGCCCGCCTTTTGTTCGTCACCGTGGGGTTTGGTCTCATCTTTCTATGTGTCAAGGCCTATGAGTATCACCATGAAATCGTGCAAGGCTTTGTGCCTACTGCAAATCTCTTCTGGGGGTTTTATTATCTTATGACCGGCTTGCATGGCTTGCATGTTGTCGGCGGTATGGTGGCGATGGTTATTGTTGCGCTTGGCGTTCAACGCGGTAACGATCCTGTCGGTGTCGAATATGTCGGCATGTATTGGCATATCGTCGATATTGTCTGGATTTTTCTTTTTCCACTTCTCTATTTAGCATCGTGAGGAAACTATGAGCGAATCAACCCATTCAGGTCCAAGCTCGACCACAGTTTTTATTGCCTTGGTCGTGGCACTTTTTGTCTCTATTGGTATCTCTGAGGTATCAACAAGTGGTGCGGCGGTCGCGTCAATCTATATTCTTGCCGTGGGCAAAGCCTTCCTTGTTGTCAACTATTTCATTAACCTAAGAATGGAGCCTGCGTTTGTTAAAAGCATTATAATTGGTACTTTGATTACTTTGAGCATACTTTTTATTGGCTTGATTCCTGATATTGTAGCCGTCTTTGGAGAGTCGCCTCTCTAATGATGACAGCACCGCTACAAAGCAGACAGAAGCTTATTCCCAATGCCGTACTGGGAATGACACTCTTTCTTTTTACAGAAACAATGATTTTCTGCGGGCTTGTAGGTGGCTATCTTGTCTTACGTGGACAAACGATGGGGCTCTGGCCTCCGGCTGACCAACCCGTCCTGCCAGTCTTATTTACTGCTTTTAATACAGTATTGCTTTGTCTAAGCGGTGTCACAATATGGTTTTCTCTTACGGCCCTACGAAATGACAATACGCTGCGCGCGAAACGCTTGCTGGTGGCAACGTTGATTTTAGGTGGTAGCTTTCTTTTGCTGCAGGGCAATGAATGGGTGGCGTTGTTATCGCATGGCCTGACGGTTAGCTCGAGCATCTATGGTGGGTTCTTTTATACGATTGTCGGCTGCCATGCTCTGCATGTCCTCACAGCGCTTGCAGCACTGGGCTGGATCTTCACGCGATTTCTCCGTGGCGCTTATAACGCAAATAAGATGGATGGTTTGCTTGCAATGCGAATGTATTGGTTGTTCGTTGTTGGCGTTTGGCCACCACTCTATATTTTGGTGTATTTATGGTAAGATTATTTTCTGTTCTCGCTACGGCTCTTGCTACATCGATGCCAGCTCTTGCTTGGGCGTGTCCGGCCTGTGCCGCAAATGCTGGTGATGGCTATGTCTACGCAACTTTATTGATGCTCTTGATTCCATTTGCCCTGATGGGGATTTTGGGCTGGTGGCTTTTACGTAACGGGTATTTTTCTAATAACATGAAAGAAAAGGTATAAAATATGGTTTCCCGCTTTCATCACATTGTTCTTTTAGGTGCAATCTTCGCAGCAAGCGCCTGCGCTTATACTCCTCCAGAGCCTTTTACCGAGGCCTTGGTGCTTGGCGGAGAAGAGGTTCATCCCGATGTCCTTAATCTCGGACAGGAAGCATATGGCTTTTACTGCCAAGCGTGTCATGGACGCAATGGCGATGGACGCGGTCCATCGGCAGCCAATCTTGAAACGCCACCAAGAGATTTTCGCATCGCAACCTACAAGTTTAGCGGTGTCGCCAATGGACTCCCTGGAGACGAAGATCTTGCTCGTATTGTCCGCAACGGTTTACACGGCACGGCCATGTTGCCATGGAAAATGCCCGAAGAAACCTTAAAAGCTGTCATTCAGTATATTAAAACGTTTTCGCCCGAGGCAGAAGGTTGGCGTGAAGAAGGCAGCACAAAAAACGAATCGGTCAAGGCAGACCTGGACCCTTGGGCGGGCAAAGAAAAAGCTGCTCTTGCTCGCGGAGAGGCCGTTTATCATGGAATAGTGACATGCTATCTGTGTCATCCGAGCTATGTCACCACTGAAAAGATTAATGCACACCGTGGATTGTTCAGCACACCGCCGCAAGATGCCTATCGGCCAAACATCTGGATGCCTGTGCTCAAAGCGAGTGACAGCTATTCCCGACCTCTTGCTGGAGATCCTGCTTGCGAGCGGAGCAAGCCCTGTAAAGATGAGGCTCATGTCTGCCGCTATGGTCGCTGTGAAGAAAAGATCAACATTTTACCACCGGATTTTACTTTTAATCCAATCCGAAATGGCCGTTCAACCGCTGAAATCTTTCGCACAATCGCTTCTGGTATCCCCGGAACAGCCATGCCGGCCTGGAAAGATGGTATTCCTGATAAGGATATTTGGGCCGTCGCCAACTACATAAAGCATCTTATGTCCTTGCGTGGGACCGACAAAGCCTATCAGTTAAGAGACCGTGTTAAAGCTGATTCTATTGCGAGCATTAAAAAAGCCGAGGCTGCCGCTGCGGCGGCAGAAGAGGCCGAAAAAGCGATGCAAGCCGAAGAGCAGTAGGCCGACCACTCTTGGGTGCTGTCTCAGCTAAATTAAGTTTTATCCCGGCTTCGTGCTCGACGCGTTTGAGCCTTCAGGTGGCCTGCATCACTTTTAATCCATAACGTGTCAGCTTAGTCTGCACGCAACGGTGAGACGCTACACATGAATAGTCTGTCCAAAACACATTCCAAAACAAAGGAAAGTGTTTCACAGAAAAATCATCCACCTCTTTCCTGGTGGTCATCAGGTCTTATCCTTGTTGCCGTACTCTGTATTTTTGTCCTCTACAATCCCATTTGGCACAAGCTCGATATTGCTGCATGGGAAGAGAACATCCTCTACAGCTATTACCCGATCCCCCTCCTTGTGCTCCTGGCACTGTGGATTGAAAGAAAACGAAGCTTGATAAACCTATGCCTTGAGTCCTTAAAAATTGGTTTACTTAAGTTTGGCATAACGTATGCGATCACACATGCCATCTGGATAACATCAGGCTTTCCAGAACCGGCCCGGCTACCCGCCAACCGTCCGAGACCAAAAGGACAAGCACAACTTATTGCAGCAGCAAGTATACCTACAAGCGGCAAAGGCGACATCAATGGCATTGCACTTGATACGATGGGACAACCCATAAGCCATGCCTTTATTTATATCAGCAAGGGACTTGAGAATTATTCTTTTGACAAGGTCGAGCCCCCTCTTAACTTAAAACATGATGGCAGTGGTTTTTCAAAACAGATTTTCCCTATCCAAATGCCACAACCCCTCATTATACATTCACAAGATGATGAACTCCACACCATGGCTGTTTACGATTCAAAGGGGAAACTGGTACTCAATTATCCTCTGATTGCCTCTAAAAAGCGCACCATTGATTTTGAGGCTTGCCATGGCATTGTACAACTCAAATGCACGGTACATACAAAAAAAGAATCACCGCTCAATCTTGCTGTCTTATGCAACCCCTTTGCGACCTTTACCAACAACAAGGGGGAATTTACCTTCAAGCAAGTACCTGTTGGTCAATTACAAGTCACTCTGTGGACGCCATCGCAACACCACGCGACACAAAGCCTTGAGCTAAATACTGGAGCGTCTCATCATTTGGTATTGTCCATTCAATAAAAAACCTTGTCGGCCATAATGGTTCTGATGGGCCAAATACCCGTGGCCATATTCCGTAAACGATTGCTCACTCATCTTTCATCTCAAAGGTCGTTCCTGTTTGATTTCAGTCACCTAACCTTTGATGACTTGAGAGTATGCACAATGAAAAGACTGTATGCATCGAGTATTAACTGGAGAATAGATGAAGCTCTTTTGTCCAGCTAAATTTGGGCTTAAGGAATATTGGCTGAGAATTGTTCAGGGAGAAATCAATCTTCATATTTTTGTCGCAAAGCCGAATTCGGCACCCACCATTCTCTCGGCTCCCCTGCTGTCATGGAATGACCTAATTCATTGGCATAGTCATCAGCCCACTTTTCCGCCAGTTCATCCTCTTGAATACGATTCATATGATAGGTCCATGACAAATTCCAAGGTTCATCTTTGGGATGACGCGTTTGCGAAACGCCCGTTTGTTGTTCCAGGTAGCCTGCACCGTCAAGGTCATCCAACACCAGACGTCGCATCTTTTTTAATTTAGCGTGATTTAGAAAATCATAGTCACCCAGATCCGAGAGTAACGCGATATGGGTTGCATAATTGACAATCAGATTGTGATAAAACAAGGCATCACCAGCTTTATATGCTACCTCATAACTCGATGTCCCGTCATCGTTGAGCTGATCAAGTCCAATTTTGAAACCATCCATAAAATATACAAATGCCTCTTCATCATCAAGAAGGATGGCAAGAGATGCCCCTGCCAATGCTGCATTATAGATACTGTTATGCAGCCCCTCCAACTCCGCAGTATAATGATTCAATCGATCCTCAAGAGTAACTTGCTCACAACTAAGAAGCTTCCGCAGCCATGATGTAATCTTCTGCCAATCTGCTTCACGAATATAGCTGTCATTTCTAAGTTTTAATAAAGGTAAAGAAATCATCCCTGCACTAAAAAGAGAGCGCTCATAGGCATGAGCTAACTCACCATGGTCATCTGCGCAGTCACTCTCCTCATAGTAAGCATCATGTTCCGAAAAATATTCAAAGAACGCCCAAACACAAGCCGCTGGACCATGGTCTAAGTTCTGCAATGCCACATCGCTTTCCATGGCGATGTAATCAATGGGGATCTCTTCGAGTGCCTCATAATCCCAATCATCGTTAATCAGCTCAGGAAACTGAGTACGGGTTCCATCCAACGATTGACAGGCATAGGAACTGTGCTTGGTAAAAACGACATCATCCCATGGCCCCTGCAATGCTCTGCTCTTTGCAACGGGAGTTTCTTGCCCCCCATCTTCCCTGTCCTCGTCGGAACCATTCTTTTCACTGCAAGCTACAAGCAGCAAACTTAGCCCGATAGGCAGCAAATATAAACACTGACGCATAAGCACCCTTACTTGGGATAACTCTAGTCGAAATAAGATAAGAGAAAAAGTGCCTCTTTGGGTTTTTTTGCAGGAGAATTGACTTTATGGCTTGTTTTAAAAAGACTTTATGAATCCGGTTAACGCCCTCATGAACAAATGCGTAGAGTTGCGAGCAACGCAACCTACGGCCCCACAGGTCCCACTTGGGCGGGGGAGCTGACTCTTGAGTTTAGAGTCACTATTTTTGCTTCTTTCTTTAAAAGAGATGCTGATTTATTAGGGTATTGCTAAAACGCGTGTCTTTAGTTTACACTTAGAGCACAAATGTGGAATTTGCGACAGATATTCGGCCAACAGCTTGTGGGGGCTGCACTTGTCGGTATGTTTTCTTTTGCGCTATGCAGCAATGCTGCGATTGCTATGTTTTGCGACACCGATTCGTGTTGCTGTCATCAGAATGTTGGGCATGCAGAATTAGATACTCCTCCATGTACCTGTTGCAGCGCCAGCGGTTTGTGCCAAATTCAGCAGGATACGATACGACATGACACATTTGATAGTCGTTCATTATTGCCAACAGCTCTGTTAACACAAACCAAACCGAAAATCTCTCCTGAGGTCATCGCCAGCCTTAGCAAGCCAATAGATCGCTCGCAGGGACCACCACAGCTTCGGTTCTTGCGCACAGTCATTCTTCTTATCTGAAGTTTTTTTATCAGACAGCAGACTTATGAAAGAGCGTCGATGCGCATATCTGCGTGTGCGCTCTTTAAACCTTCAGATGGAGAATTGAACGTGTTTATCCAAAACGCACTTTATATAACCTTCGTTGCCAGTGCTTCTTTCGTATTGCCACTTACAGCCCATGCAGGCACTTCCAGCCCTGAATTGACCAGACTGGTATCCGCTGTTCTTCAAAACAATCCTGAGTTGATAGCGATCGAAGAGTTGCTACAAAGCCTCAAGCACCAGACTCAACAGGCCAGTGTCTGGCAGGATCCCAGCTTGGCAGTCGAATACAGCAACATGCCGCTGATAGATCCTCGGCCTGGCAAGCACCCCATGAGTGGTGTGCACTTTAAGGTGCAACAGGTTTTTCCCTGGCCAGGAAAAATCGACGCACGCAAAAATGCGCAAAGTGCCGTTGTGCGTATCGAAGAAGAAGCTCTGGCAGAGAAAAAGAATCAGCTCATCGCACTGGTTAAACGCACCTATTATCGCCTTACTCTCACACGAGAATTGCGTACGTTAACGATGAATCATCTCGATCTCGTTAAGCAATTTATTGAGGTCATCAGAGTCCGTTATGAGGTGGGTCGGGTTGGGCAGTCAGACATACTGCGTTTGGAGGTTCAACGTGATCGCTTACGCGATGAACTCCGGGATTTTCATCTGCGCGACACAGAATTCGTTGCGACACTCAATGCTGCTATCCGGCAAGATCCCGGCAACACCATCTCGACACAGGAATTGCCGCAGCCACCAGCGCTTAAAGCTTCTCTAAATAAATTAATTGAATCAGCTGCAAGATCACGCCCGCTTCTTGCCAAACTTTCCAAAGCTGCTTATGCCGCTGAACTCAAAGCCCAAAGATTTGAAAAAGAAGGTCGTCCCGATCTTAGGGGTTGGGTAGGCTATCGAATGAGGCGCGCCGTCGATGATGGTGACTCTGGTGAAGATCTTTTTTCTGCAGGCCTATCTATCCCATTGCCATGGTTTTGGAATGACCGACGTTGGGGCGAACTTGCTGCCGCACACCGGGCAACAAAACGCAGTATTGAAGCCGGACATGATGCCGCCAGATATCAACTTCGTGGTCAACTCGATGCGGCGGTGAACAGATGGCGCCGCATGCTCGAGAAAGCACAAACGTATGAGATAGAGCTGGTGCCTGCAGCCCAAAAGACTCTTGAGGCCACATTTGCAGCGTATCAAGTCGGTCAGAGTGAGTTTGCGTCTTTATTTCAGGCAGAAGTACAGCTTCTTGATTTCGAGCGTACTATTCGGGTCGCCAAAACCAATGCGTTACTTGCCAGTATTGAAGTCGATACGCTTGTCGGTGCGCATCTCAATCTACAGGGGGTAAATCCATGAAAAAGTTATTGACCATCGTCGTTGTGGCTTTTTTTGCGGTCTTGTTTTTTCATAATGCTGACTTCATGAACAGGTTTCTCCCGGAGGTCCATGCTCAAAACGCGAATGATGCAGACCAATGGGCCTGTCCTATGCACCCGGAAGCTGTGCAATCAGCAAAGGGCACTTGTCCTCTTTGTGAGATAACTTGTGGTGCGAACCAGTCTGAAGCAGACCAATGGACCTGTCCTATGCACCCGGAAGTTGTGCAATCGCAAAAGGGCACTTGTTCTATCTGTGGTATGAACTTGCTCAAAAAGGCACCAGAGCCACCAACAAAAGTCCCGACTGAGGCAACCCCAAAGCGTGAAATTAAATATTGGGAGGCGCCATCGGAACCAGAGCAGCATTTTGACAAACCGGGAAAATCTGTAAAGGGCATATCTCTTGTTCCGGTTTACGGGGATGTCAAAGGAGGTCGCGATGCGTCTATTCGCATCGACCCTGTTGTTGTGCAGAATATGGGTGTGCGTACGGCTCTGGTGCAAAGAAGTCATCTCTCACGTAGCGTGCGTACGGTGGGCAGTGTGGTGGTAGCCGAAGATCAGCTCTCTGTCGTCAATTTGCGGTTTTCGGGTTGGGTTGAACGCATCCATGTCGATAAAATCGGCACACAAGTTAAAGAGGGACAACCCCTACTGGATGTTTATTCTCCCGAGTTGGTCGCAGCTCAGGATGAATTTCTCCTGGCTTTGCGCACATCGGGTAAAGAATCGATTCTGACGAAAAGTGCCAGACGCAAGCTTCACTACGTGGGAGTACCAGAATGGCAGATTGCCCGCATGGAGAAGGAGCGTCGTGCCAGGTCCAAACTGACCATCGTTGCGCCTCGAAATGGTTTCGTGCTCCATAAAAATGTGGTTGCAGGATCGCGGGTCAACGCCGGCCAGGATGTCTATCGCATTGCTAATCTGGCGCATGTTTGGGTTGAAACTGAAGTTTATGAATTTGATGCGCCCTGGGTACATATTGGTAATGCGGCGAGCCTGGAGTTCGCTTATCAAAGAGGACAACGTTTTGACAGCCAGGTTGCATTTATTCAGCCAACATTGCATCCACAGACCCGCACAATGCAAATCCGTATAGAGCTCGACAATACAAGTTTTCAACTAAAGCCGGGAATGTTTGCAACGGTTGTTATCGAGGCATCGCGTCGCGAAGATCGTCTTGTCGTTCCGACTGAAGCCATTATTCATTCCGGGATCCGGCAAATTGTTTTTGTGGTTCTCGATTTGGGGCATTACGAAGCACGTGAAATCAATATTGGCCTTGTCGGTGACAACCATATGAGTGAAGTCATAAGTGGGCTGCAAGAGGGCGAGCGAGTCGTCACAAGCGGCCAGTTTCTACTCGATTCTGAAAGTCAGCTACGTGAAGCGGTGCAGAAAATGTTAGCGATTGGACTGGAAGGCAGACAAAAACATGGTCCCAGAATAGAAGCCGCACAGACCAATGAAAAAAACAAAGGTACACATGAGCATCATGAGCATGTTGAGACCTATTGGACTTGCTCCATGCACCCGACCATTGTTCAGGAGACACCAGGCACTTGCCCTGCATGTGGCATGAATCTCGTGGAAAAGGAACGCTAACGCATGATTGCTAAAATCATAGAGGCTTGTTTAAAAAACCGCATCATCGTTCTCATTCTCAGTGCAATGCTGGTGTTTGGTGGATTGTGGGCAATTTCTTCAACCCCCATTGATGCCATTCCGGATCTCTCTGACGTTCAGGTTATAATTTACAGCGAATATCCTGGACAGGCACCGCAGGTTATCGAAGATCAGGTAACCTATCCGATGACGACCGCGATGCTCTCGGTACCATATGCACAGACAGTTCGGGGCTACTCATTTTTCGGGTACTCACTGGTGTATGTGATCTTTGAAGACGGTACTGATTTATATTGGGCGCGTTCACGCGTACTCGAATATTTGAACTTTGCCAGCGATCGCTTACCGCCAGGGGTAACCCCGCACTTGGGCCCAGATGCCACCGGTGTTGGCTGGGTTTTCGAATACAGCCTAAGCGATTTTAGTCCCCGCGCGACTCTTCTCCGCGAAAAGCTCGATAGGGATAAAGACGGTATGGTCAGGCGCAATGAACTCCCACAGACCGACGAGAGTATACATATCGATGGCCAGGCACGGGCAGTCTACAGTGAAAACAAACTCAAGGATTTATTTCGCACCGATAAGCCACCGGGTACGACCACGCCTAAAGATTTCACCATGGAATCGCTTCGTTACCTTGTTGAGTCGTTCGACAAGGATAGCGACAAAAAGATTTCTGCAAATGAACTCTATCTTGCTGCAAATTATGCAGGCACCGATCTCGCAGAACTTCGTTCGATTCAGGATTGGTATTTGCGTTACGAGTTGATGAGTGTGCCTGGCGTTGCGGAAGTGGCATCTGTGGGCGGCTTTGTCCGCCAGTATCAGGTCGAGGTCGATCCCGAAAAGTTGCGCGCCTACGGCATACCCTTGGCGAAAGTCAAACATGCTATTCGCCGCAGCAATATCGATGTTGGCGGACGCGTAGTCGAGATGGGCGAGACCGAGTTTATGGTTCGGGGTAAGGGTTATTTTCAAAATCTCGAAGAACTCAAGACGGTACCCATTGGTGTCGATATGCAAAGCCACACGCCGATCTACCTCTTTCAGGTTGCTGATATTCATCTGGGTCCTGAGTTACGCCGGGGTTTGGTGGAAATGAATGGTGAGGGTGAAGTGGTAAGTGGCGTGGTCGTCATGCGTTTTGGGGAAAACGCTCTTGATGTTATTCGCAGGGTGCGCGAGCGCCTCGAAGAACTTAAACCCGGGCTACCTGCAGGCGTTGAGGTACATACCTCCTATGACCGATCCACTTTGATTCACCGGGCTGTGACAAATTTGAGCACAAAACTAATCGAGGAGATACTTGTGGTGGCTCTGATTTGTATCATTTTCCTCTTACACTTACGATCGGCCTTTGTTGTCATTTTAACCCTACCTTTAGGGATCCTGGCTTCGTTTATCATCATGCGCTTGCTGGGGACCAACGCCAACATCATGAGTTTAGGAGGCATCGCCATCGCTATCGGTGTTATGGTTGATGCTTCGATTGTGATGGTCGAAAACCTTCACAAGCACAAAGAGCGCGATCACGGGCTTACCCACTTCGAAGTGGTCAATGCTGCGGCGCGGGAAGTAGGGCCGGCGCTTTTCTTTTCGCTTTTGATCGTAACCGTCAGCTTTTTGCCCGTATTCAGTCTTGAGCAGCAGGAGGGCCGACTTTTTACGCCCCTTGCCTATACAAAAACCTTCGCCATGGCCAGCGCGTCCCTTCTGGCAATAACGGTGATTCCGGTATTGATGTTCTATTTTGTGCGTGGCCATATTCGCCCGGAGAAAGACAACCCCATCTCTCGCTTTTTTATCCGGATCTACACACCAATTATTCAAAGCGCATTAGCGCATCCGTGGAAGATATTAGGGATAATCTTTGTTCTTCTTATTGCCACAATGCTACCCTATTCCAAACTTGGCAGTGAATTTATGCCTCCCCTTAATGAGGGGGATCTACTCTATATGCCGACAAGTGCGCCTGGGATCTCGATTACCAAAGCCAGGGAACTCTTGCAGCAAACCGATAAAATTATTGCCTCGCATCCACAAGTTGTACACGTCCGGGGTAAAATCGGGCGGGCAGATACCGCCACCGATCCAGCCCCTCTTTCTATGATTGAGACCACGATTATCCTTAGTCATGTGGATACCTGGCCTGATGGCAAGACCATCGAGGATATTATCAAGGAACTCAATGCCATGGTGAACTTCCCTGGCCTCGTCAACGCCTGGACAATGCCCATCAAGACCCGCATTGACATGCTGGCCACCGGTATCAAGACCCCCGTGGGTGTTAAACTGATGGGCTCAGATCTAAAAGAACTTGCTAAAGTGGGACAAACGATTGAGACGGTTTTGCGTGAACTCCCCGAGACAGCAAGTGTATTTTCTGAACGCGTCGTCGGCGGCAATTATATCGATATCCAGGTGCGGCGCAAGGCTGCTGCACGTTTCGGACTTACTGTGGGAGATGTTCAGGACATTATCCAAAGTGCTATTGGCGGCATGAACGTGACCTGGACGGTTGAAGGCCTGCAACGCTACCCGGTAAATATTCGTTATCCACGGGAGCTGCGCAACAATGTCGATCAACTTGGCCGTGTCGCGGTTCCCACGCCTATGGGCCATACCGTTCCGCTGGCATCGGTGGCGGATATCCAGATTACGAAAGGACCTCCTGGAATCAAAACCGAGAACAGCCGCAGGACGGCCTGGATTTATGTAGATCTAAAAACGCATGATGTCGGCGGCTATGTGCAAGCAGCACAGGAGTTAGTTTCACGCCGCGTAATTCTACCCGAGGGGGTATCCATCGTATGGTCAGGACAATTTGAATATATGGAGCGAGCGAGAAAACGCCTTGCCATTGTAATACCCTTGACCCTTGCGATTATTTTTCTCCTGCTCTTCATACATTTCCGCAATCTTGCCGAAACGATGTTGGTGATGTTCACATTACCCTTAGCCCTTATTGGTGGGGTTTGGCTTATGTGGATGCTTGATTTTAATTGGTCTGTCGCAGTGGGGGTGGGATTCATTGCATTGGCAGGTCTGGCAGCCGAGACGGGCGTTATTATGCTTGTCTATCTAAACGAGGCATACAAGCGTCGAATTAAAGAGGGGCGGCTCAAATCTGCTAATGATTTACGCTCCATCATCATCGAAGGCGCGGTCGGGCGTGTTCGGCCCAAACTCATGACGGTAGCGACAACGCTTATAGGACTTTTGCCGATCATGCTCGGCACAGGAACCGGCACACATATCATGAAGCGCATCGCGGCACCGATGGTGGGTGGACTCGTATCATCGACAATCCTGACTCTGATTGTCATACCTGCAATCTATTATCTGTGGAAGAAAGCGCAGCATAAGGACTTGCTCACATGAAACTTTCCTGGCAGGCGGGTGCCTGATAACCGATGACCGTGCGAGCCGTTTACGGAGACTTGCTGCGGGTGCACGAAGTGTGCGAGGCGTTGTGAGACTGTCCGAAAGGCGCCATGAAGGCGCGTTGAGGATTAGTCGATACAGCCGAGTGGCCGCACTTTAGTCGAGTAGGCGAGTGACCGATAACCGATGACCGTGCGAGCCGTTGGGAGACTGGTTGAGATGCGAACCGTTAAGAGACTTAAGTTTTTTGCGTTTTGGAAGCAAAAAACTTTTAGTCGAATAGGTAAGTGGCAATAAAGGCGCGTCGAAAGCTAGTCGGTACAAGGCGAGTGGCCGATGACCGATGACCGATGACCGATGGCCGTGCGAGCCAATACGGAGACTTGCTGCGGGTGCACGAAGTGTGCGAGGCGTTGTGAGACTGTCCGAAAGGCGCCATACAGGCGCGTTGAGGGTTAGTCGATACAGCCGAGTGGCCGCACTTTAGTCGAGTAGGCGAGTGGCCGATGACCGATGACCGTGCGAGCCGTTGTGAGACTGGTTGAGATGCGAACCGTTAAGAGACTTAAGTTTTTTGCGTTTTGGAAGCAAAAAACTTTTAGTCGAATAGGTAAGTGGCCACAAAGGCGCGTTGAGGATTAGTCGATACAGGCGAGTGACCGATGACCGATGTCCGATGGCCGATGGCCGATAACCGATAACCGATGATCGATGACCGATAACCGATGATCGATGACCGATAACCGATAACCGATGACCACCCTTTTCACCCGTGTTTGCACTATAGGCTGTAGTTTGGCTGTAGTGAAATGGTAGGGCAGAGAGGATGTCCTGGGCTCCGTTGACTTGCCGCAGCCGCCGGTCTTTAATGCAAAGCATGGTTAGGATGCAGTTTTGCAAGTGAGGTATTCCATGCTTTTTAGGCTACTCATTATTCTTTTTACAATGTTCGCCATGACAGGCTGCACCGGTGACAGCGAGGGTGAAAGTGCGGGCAAATCAAAGAAGGAAATCAAGCAGAGCAAAAAGGATCAAAAGGGTACAAAGGGTGATGCTATTGTGCCGTAAAAGGGTACAAAGGGTGATGTGATTGTGCCGGAGCCTCTTGGGATTGCTCAGATTTATCATAGGTTTAGGCCATGCTTCCGCCCTTATAAACTAATAAAGGGGAGTGCCATAGAAATGGCCCCAGACAACGTCAACGCCTATCGCCACCAGGTGCGATGCGAGTGGACGGCAGGGAGGCCGTTCGCTATAGTCGATTCTGTCGACGGGAACCGATCCGGACATAAGAGAGAAAGCATGCACGAAAACTCCGCATACATCATCGGGCTCACAGCCGCGTTCCTCGTCATCGGGTGCTGCTCAAACAAGGACTCCGGGGCTGCCGAAAGCTCAGAAAACACGTCGGCTACCGCGCTGATCACCGCTCAGACCATCGCAGCTCCCACTCCCCTCCCCGCAACCGCGGCAGCAGCCGTCAAACCCACAGAAGAGAGCTGTACGCTGGCCACCCCGTTGAAACCCGGAATTCCGGGGAGCCCGGGCCACCCCATCCCCAGCAAGATTAATCCCAACGGCAACAGCGAGCTCGCAAATTTGATGCGGAGCATGCTCAGCGACCTCCGACAGATCCGCCAGGTCGTCATCAATGGGCAAAGTCCAACCATCCCGGACAACCACAAACGCATCCGGTGCAGCTGGCACACAGAGCCAAAAGAAAGAAACGCACGCTACGACGCCATGGCTGTGACGTATTTGAACGCTGTAGACCGCTTCAATAAGCGGCGAGGCGAGCCCAAAGCTCTCTTCGACACCGTCGTCCGAGGAGGTTGTGTCGGATGCCACGAAAACACGTGTCAGGGACCTCTGGCCGTCATTGAGCCCCTTCTGATAGAAAGCCCATCACCGTGAACCTGAATACCTGGTGAATTGTAGTAGTGTCGGCGAAATCAGGAAGCCCTCGGGCTAATTCACGAGAAGCGTCAACCCCAGGTACATGACAACCACGGCCACGAAGATAGCACACGAGACTGTCTTTGCGTGCTTCCACGGAGTCATATCTACGGGAGGTGGCTCCGCCGTGTCGCCCGCTGAGATCTCTTCGGGTGTCCTCGGCTTAAGCAACGTGATGAGCAACATGGCCGCCATCGCCACTAAGAAGCTGATCGCGTATCCATGAAGAAAATGTAGCCCGTCACCGACCACGAAAGTAAAGAACGAATACATCGCCAGGCCCACCACCATGCCGATCTTCGCCGCAAGCGCCGGAGCCTTTTTCGACGCAATACCGAGTATAAAGATCGCGATAATCGGTACGCTGTAGTGACTAGAACAATTATTAGTCTTATTAGCAGGATTAGGTATGATATATGTTATTTGGTATACATTTTTCTAACCCTTATAAAGAACTGTTATGATT
>JASMKV010000194.1 GCA_030749035.1 Myxococcota bacterium
TCGAGCTAAATCAAAAGGACAAGTTATAATTTTCGACCGTTATTTCACGGACTACTATGTGATTCAAAGTTTCAAAAAAGTCCCTGACGTTCTATTCAAAATCGTTTTTAAGATTGTGCCCAAGCCCGATCTTCTCCTTTATCTTGAAGCAGAGCCCAATATCATTTGCACGCGGAAGCCAGAGCTTCGACCAGAACAAGTTGTGCATCAACAAAAGCGCTGCAAAGAACTTCTTCCGTTATTCAAGAAGGCGCAAACCTATTCGACTTCTATTGAGCGTCGCCAAACGATTAACAAGGCAATCAACGATATTAAGGAATTAATGGTCACTCGTGCGAGAAGTAAAACATAATGGTTATGAGACCTTCTTAAAAAGACGTAAATGCATCTTGATCATTGACTTAACTTATTGTTAAGTGAAAGCTCTCGATGTCTTCAAAATAAAAGGCTTGCTTCAAGGTGGCTGAAATTTCAACAAGTAAGCGGATTATTCGTTCCAGAGCTCCGCTGCGACTCGGTCTGGCTGGCGGCGGAACAGATGTTTCACCTTATTGCGATGAGTTTGGTGGCTGCGTACTTAATGCCACAATCGATCTTTATGCCTACTGTACTGTAGAAACCCGAAATGACCAACAAGTTCATTTCAATGCTGTGGATATCAACAAGAATTGGATCAGCGAAGCCACACCTCATCTGCCTATCGATGAAACACTCGCCCTACACAAAGGTGTATACAATCGTATTGTCAGGGATTTTAATCGAGGCAAGCCTCTTAATATAACCTTAACGACACATGTCGATGCCCCTCCAGGATCCGGGGTAGGCTCATCCTCTACGCTGGTTGTTGCCATGCTCAAGGCCCTCCTTGAATATACAAGGACCCCTCTTACGCACTATGAGCTGGCCAAACTTGCATTTGAAATCGAACGAATCGATTTAAAACTAAACGGCGGGCACCAAGATCAATACGCTGCGACATTTGGTGGGTTTAATTTCATTGAGTTTTACGCAAATCACCAAGTCTTAGTAAACCCACTTCTCATCGCCAACGACATCAAATGCGAGTTTGAAGCATCCATTATCCTCTATTTTGATGGCATTTCTCGAGATTCGGCCAGCATCATCGACCAACAAGTTGAAAACCTTCTGAGCAAGAAGAAGCAATCTCTTGACGCTATGCAGGACCTAAAGGAGCAGGCAATAAAAATGAAGAGTGCACTACAACATGGAAAACTAGATGACTTTGCAAAATTTATGAGAAAATCATGGGAAGCTAAAAAGAATACGGCAGCAAAGGTTACAAATCCGCGCATTGACGAAATCTACGCAGGAGCCCTTGAGCACGGTGCTTTGGCAGGAAAGATATCGGGAGCAGGCGGTGGAGGTTTCCTTTTTCTTTTCGTTGAGCCACGCCGCAAGCCACAGGTGGCTAAGCTTTTACGAAACTTTGGTGGTAATGTTTTTAACCCTCACTTTGTACAAGCCGGAGCCCACAGCTGGGTTCTGCCGCCCCAAACCCCTTAAAAGATGGAAGCCATTATCTTAGCCGGCGGGCAAGGTACCCGCCTAGCTGGAGTTATTCAAGACGTGCCTAAGCCAATGGCTCCGGTCGGTGGTTTCCCTTTTCTGGCATGGCTTTTGACATACCTAATTCATCAGGGTTATCAGAAAGTTATTTTAAGCGTGGGCTATAAAAAAGATGCCATCCAGTCATACTTTGGCGCAAACTATGGACCACTGGCGCTTCAGTATTCAACCGAAGACACACCTTTGGGAACAGGTGGCGCTATCCAAAAGGCCCTACTTATGACTGCAAATCAACACACGACCGTCATTAACGGTGATACTTTCTACGCTCTAAATCACCAAACTCTTTATAAACGCCACTCTGCAGGCCAAACCATGACAATGGCGCTCAGAACTGTCGACAATGCCACGCGCTATGGGACCGTGGATACGGATCAAGAACAAAAGATTGTCTCTTTTAGCGGCCCTCATGACGGTCCTGGTCTCATAAATGCTGGCGTCTACATATTGAGTGCCGATATTTTTGCCAATATCGAAGTCCCCATAAGCTTTTCTTTCGAGAAAGACTTTCTTGAAAATCATATTGCTCAACTTAGCATTAGAGGCTTTATCGATGATTCTTTTTTTATTGATATCGGAATCCCAAAAGATTACCAACGGGCGCAAACATCAATCCCCAGACTTTTTAGTTCACAAGTGCGGCAGGCTGGACCACATCCAAGGGCAAAATAAGAACTTAAAGACATCTGGCGTAAACAGAAAACTCCTTGTGGACCTGTCCCTAACTGGTAATCCTCAGGAGCTTTTGTTAAAGCACCCCACACTCTTTAATTTATCATTTGAGTTTAATGCTTGATTATATCAAAAAACTTGTATCGACCCGGCTCGGTCATAACATACTCAGCGGCCAAATTGTCGTGCTTCTTAAGTTTGGCCTATTTTTTGTCGCCTACCCCGTTTATATCAATTTTCTCGACTACGAAGTCTACGGGGTTTGGCTGCTCTTGACCAGCGTGCTTAGCCTGGCGCAAGTCGGTAACCTTGGTGTTTTTCAGGCACTTGCCAAACTTGTTTCTGAGGAATGTGGGCAACAAAACCAACAAGCGGTACAAAGTTACTTGAGCAGTGCCATCCTTATTTTACTTATCATCGGTGTCACGATCGCCATACCCATTTTATTCGGAGCAAATGCCATAGCTGAGATAGGTGGCCTTCAAGAAGAACAGCGTCTTCTTTTTGTCGACTTTGTCCCGGAAATTGCTCTACTCTCTATTTTGGCCATGCTGGCCCAAGCCAACATGGGCGCACTGGCAGGCCTGGGGCGTTATGATCTCGCCAATTACATCGACATAAGTGGGAAAATTGCTGGATTCATTGTGAGCCTTTGCTTACTCCTTGCCGGACAACTCTTACTTGCAATGGTCGCTGGTCAACTTATCACTTGGGTCATCATTTTTGTTGCTGGAGCACACAGGATATCCACAATAGCTAAAATCAGATTTTTTAAGACCTCATCCATAAGCACAAAACAGACAAAAAGACTTTTGACTTTCGGCTCGAAACTTCTTGTTGGCAATTTTTTTAATCTACTCTTTGGACCAATAAATAAGTTCTTCCTGGCACGATTTGCAGGTGTCGACCAAATTCCGATATACGAAATAGCCCACAACGGGGGGCAACAAGTTCGAGCAGTCATCGAGGGCGGCTATCGCGCTCTTATGCCTGAAATAAGTTCACTTGCCGCTCAGATCGATAAAGCCTCTTCTGCCAAATTGGTGCTTATGCGCGCAAAATCGATGAAAATTGTACTCGGGCTCGGCACACCGCTCTACTTATGTCTGGCAGCGGCCGCAAACTTAATCTTTCAGTTCTGGCTGGGCGAGGCCTTGGCACCAGGACAAATCGAGGCCTTTCGCTGGATGCTCCTCGCAAGCTTTATCAATCTCATAAATATGGTGCCCTACTATTTTCTCTTAGGCCTGGGACGGGCTGGCGAGTGCAGCGGTATTATCGTGATTCAATCACTTATAAGCATTTTATGCACTTTCGCAATCTTGTTTCTTTCAGGAGCGCTGACCGT
>JASMKV010000195.1 GCA_030749035.1 Myxococcota bacterium
GCGGTCAGCAACAACGGTGGCATCTTTCCTGCGCCCGCCGGCATGCTCGCCTACGGCTTTGGAGAAGTTGGTCCTTTTTCCAATTTGACCATCGGTGCCGGTGGTTATGGCCCCTCCTCCATTGGCGTGGTCGATTACCCGGTCGATGGCGCGCAGCGCTATGCCCTGGTCGACAGTGACTATTTTATTGCCATGGCGACAACATCCGTCGCGGTTGCCTGGGAAGACTGGCTCGATGTGGGCTTTAATATGCAAATGGCCGCCGGCCGCGCCAAGTTCCGCAAAGCCGTCTATAGCGGCGTTGTCGAATACGCCACCGCCTACGGCGCCGATTACGATTCTGTCTCCACTGTTGATGTCAGCGGCAAAAGCCCAGTCTGGCTGGCCGGTATGACCGTGCGTCCAATGGAAGGCCTGTCCATTGGCCTCTCCTACCGTCCGCAATTTAATTTTGAAGGTGATGGTACCTTGACCACTGAGGTGTCGGCCTTGGGACAAGCCTTAGGTGTTGAAGCCGTTGGTGATAAAGCCTCCATGGTCGTGCCTTTCCCACAGGTTGCGCGCTTAGGCATCATGTACCAACTCGCCAAAGACTGCCTGATTGAAACCGACTTCGTCTACGAAGGCTGGTCCGCCATGCAAACCATCGACGTCGTTCCCGACGGCATCAAATTGACCAGAGGCGGCCTGGAAAAAGAGCTGCCAACCATTCAAATCGTGCGCATGTATCGGGATGCCTGGAGCGCCCGCGTCGGTGGTGATTGGGGTGTCATCCCTGACCGCCTGACCCTGCGCGGCGGCTATATCTATGAAACTTCCGCCATCAAACAAAACTACACTTCGGTGGACAATGCCAACTGGGGTCGTAACGCCATTGGTCTTGGCCTCTCGGTCAATCTTTGGGGCGCCTGGCTCGACCTTGGTTATTCGCACCACTTTATCCCCAGCCGCACCCTCACCAACGCCAAACACGAGCAAACCGTATCGCCATGTTTAACCAGCACAACATGCGAAGACTTAGATGCCGCCATCATCGGCAACGGCACCTACGATGGCTCTTTCGATGTTTTTGGTTTGGCCGTGCGCATGCCGTTTTCTGAACTCAGGGGTGATATGTGAGAAAAGTTATTCTGGGCCTGCTTGTTGTTGGTGTAAGCGCATTAACAACATGCAAAGGCGATAAAGATAAAGAAACGTCCAGCGTCACCGTTCGGCAGATTTCAGACATGGCGGATCTCTTTGGCGGCACCGATGCGGTTGGCGGCATCGGTGACTGGTATCTGGCCAACGATGTGGTTGAAGTCATCATCGATGATGTGAACAACCAAAATGGACTTTCTGCCAGTGGTGGTAATCTCATCGACTATGCCCTTAAAGATAAAGACAACGATCAGTTCAACGAGATGTTTCAGGTCTTTATGATTTCTCAAAGCCTGCCGCTTTATTACGATACGATTTCGAGTACATCGAGTGCGGAGAGTGCAACAATCAAAGTCAGCGGTTATGTCTTTTCCGCCAACCCGGACAACGAAACCATCACCCTGGCCATCGGACAAAACCTCAAAGTTGAAACCACCTATACGCTCAAAAGCGGTGACACCAATCTTTATGTGAGCACCACATTGACCAACACCAATGCGGATCCGATCTCCTCTGGCTTTGGTACCCCGATCACCGATATCTTTATTTGGGGCAAACGCTCGGCCCTGCCCTTTGGTTCCTTTGCGGGACGGGGCTGGAATCATCCCACCTTAGATGTTTCCAATCCAGTGGCCGCCTTAGGTGCCTTTCCTTTTATCGCCGCCCATTCGGAAGTCGAGCCAGAGGTCAGCTATGGGGTTGCTGCGCCGCAAAACAATTTAGGACAAGTCTATGGGGTCAATGATGATCAGTTAAGTGGTGTAGGCACGACACCTGCCGGCTCAGCCCTCAAACAAGGCGACTCTATCACCTACCATCGCACCTTATTTATTGCTGATAAGAACAACATTGAGGCCATTACTTCCCAGGCCCTCAACTACCTGCACCAGGAATTACCCGCACGCTACAAAAAGCCCGGCCAGTTAAGCAGCAGCATCAGCGGACTTGGCGCTGGCCGCACCGCCCATGTGGTGGTGTTCAAACCCGGTACGCAAGCGACAGAGGGGCTCGATCAGGGTGACACGCCGGCCAATGCGCATAGGCTCAGCGAAGATGGAGCCTTCAGCATGACCCTACGCCCCGGTGACTATCGCTTGCAAATTAATGTCGGCACGATGGAGCCTATCGTCAGTG
>JASMKV010000196.1 GCA_030749035.1 Myxococcota bacterium
GTCCAGTGAGAAGGTCAGTGCTTCGGCACCTTTGATAAAAGCGTCGACATGATAGAATTTTGTCAGCGCAAAAGCGTTAAGCGCGAACGTTCCAAAGACGGTGGTGATGCCAACCACAAAAAGTGATGTTGCCTGTTTTTCGCTTTTGAAAACAATCCAGCCGGTGATCAGGATGATGACAATGCCAAGGCCTGAAAGCGCCTGGGGCGGGAAAGTGTTTAACCACGGTGGACCGACAAAGAAGCCACCCATATAGGCAAAGGTATAGAGACAGGCAGCCTCAACTTTTTGCACGAAGGTCAGGGCCGCATGCATGGTATCAGAGTGGGGATGAATGCCCTGGTGCAGACTCATGCCGAGCCGGAAGATCTGGGCCCCGAGTGCGGCAGCTGAAAGTCCAAAAAGAAGACGCAGGCGTTTGTCTCTGAGCATGAGTCCTGCAATGAGCAGGGGAAAAAATGCTATGGCGTAGGGCTTTGTCAGCATGAGCAGAGGCAGTGTCCATATCCACCAGGGAGGTTTTTGTGCTGCCGGCACAAGCAACCTCGCGATGATGACCGCGGCCGAAAAAATACCGGTATAGGTAAAATTAATGAAGGTGCTGTTTTCCCAAATGGGCACAAGAAGAACACTTAGCGCCGCAAGAAACCGACCGCCATCGTTTTGAAAGAGGATCCGGAAAGTGGGATGCACAAAGAGGCCGGCCATGAGCAGGGAAAAAACCAGAGCAGCGCCGTTATAAAAATACGGGATAAGGGTAGCCGGCAGGCTTAAGAGAACCGCCAATGCAGCAATAAGACGCTGGAAGACCGGCATATAGCCGGCATCGGTGGAGAGATATTTTGTGCTGAAATCCGGACTCTGTGCAAAATGAAAGTAATTGACGGCCATTTCGGCGAACATTTCGCCGCTGGAGAACCATGGATCCTGGAAAAACACAAGTGCGCTGTAGCTGAGGCAAAGCACTATAAACCAGAACCAGGGGGAGACAATCCGGCGCCCTTCATCCTGGACAGCGTCCCCGTTTAAAAGGGCGATCCGGAACAGACGTGCCTGCCATCCTCCTGTCAATTTCGTGAACATGCGCCGGTGTTCCTGTCTTTCTGAGGGTCCTAAGGGCACCCAATGTAGCACCATTGTTTTTTCGAGGCCAGAAAGTGTTTCTATGTTGTTGAGAAGAAGTTTTTCACTGACTTGAAGTTCCTCTGCAGCGACATTTGGGACTAGGGCATTCAAGCTTCCAAAAAATCTTCTCTAAGTTCACTAAAGCAGAATTTCAGCTGAGTTTAAAGCGCCATTTGGGCCATTTTTAGCCAACAAAAGGCTTAAAGAGATGGTTTTGGGACGAAATGAAGAAAGGAGCGGCCTTGAAAATGTATTTGAGGCGCAGAGGTGCAATCGGGCAGGGCAATCCAGGAGCAATCAGCCAATAAAGTCTCCCCCGAATTCCTTAGCGCGAGCCGTTTACGGAGACTTGCTGCGGGTGCACGAAGTGATAGCCGCAGCTTAGTCGTGTAGGCGTGCGAACCGTTAAGAGACTTAAGTTTTTTGCGTTTTAGGAGCAAAAAACTTTTAGTCGAATAGGTGAGTGTCCGATGACCGATGACCGACCCCTGCGACCTCCCTCTCCCACTTTCTTTATCATCGGATCGTATTAATGAAACCTGGAGAGCACAGCAAAGCAATAAGCAACACCGCCTTGAGCTTCCACACCTTAAGCATTTTTAGTGACTTAAGTCTTATTTAGAAAGAGGCGCACTTGTTGGCACCGGTCTTGCTACTGCTTCAAAATGCCCCCTGAAAAATTTTGGAGGAAATATCATGCGCCATCTTTTGTCGCTTTGCACTTTTTTATCATCCCTATGGCTTATGGCCTGCCAGCCAAACTCAATCGCGCCCTTAAACGCCCAGGACGTTAGCCTGCCCGCTTCGTATGCAGCGCTTGAGAACGCCAGTCCCGCACAAAATATCTATGTCTCGGCGGAGCATGCCTGCGACGATACTCATGCGAACGATGGTCGTAGCCCTAGGTGCGAAAATGGCCATGGACCTTTTCCTACGCTGCTGGCCCTTAAGAATGCCGCCAAGGCTGGGCGTTTTAGCATTGCACCTGGTTTAGCGATCATCTTTCGTGATGGAACCTATGATATCAACAAGCTCTTTATCAGCAAATCCGGAACCGAAGACAAGCCTATCAGCATTCTCGCCTATCCAGGAGAAAAACCTGTTTTCGATGGCGGCTATCGCCCTGGCGATAAAGGCACGCTGCACCTCGACACAAATGTGGTCTTAGGGCTGCGCGGTAAATACCTGGTGATGTCGGGATTTAGAATTCAAGGCTGCAAGGAGGTCTGCGTGCAGATCGGTGGACAACACATTCTTTTTAAGAACAACACCATTATCGGTGGCGGTGAAGACGGCATCAAGGTGCCGCCGGGCTCCGACCATGTCTATATTGTCGGCAACCGTTTTGAATGGCCCGAATCCCTGAATATGCCCAGTCGACCGAAGACCCCTGAGGCATTGGATTTCATGGGCGCAAAAAATTCCTACGCCATCAACAACCTCTTTACCAACTCAGATGTGCGCTGGGGTGGTTGGGGCAGTGTGATGTGGGCCAAAGGTGGTGCCCGTAATGTGCATATGCTGGGCAATCGTTTTGAAAATCTTGTGGTCAAAAACAATGCGATTATCTTAGGCGGATGCTGCTTTAACAATTGGGATTGGCTCGCGGGCAATGGATTGGCCAAACCGGTGGCCCGCTATGTCA
>JASMKV010000197.1 GCA_030749035.1 Myxococcota bacterium
TGAGGCTGACGGCAGCACCGAAACCTTTCATGAGGATGGGTCTTGCGATTGTTCGGACGCCGATGGCACCGAATACCATTATGATGAGAATGGCACATCCGGTTCTACCGAGTATCCTGACGGCACCACCGAAACCTACAATGATGATGGGTCTTATGCCTGTGATTACGGCGATGGTTCACACTATGAATGTGATGCAGAAGGTGAAGGCACCTATACGGATGGCACTGATGAGAGCATGAGTGAAGGGGATGCGGCTGCGGTCATCGATCCAGTCTATGATGAAAATGGAATGGATGCAGACGGAAACTATGCCCCCGGAATGGGAATGGATCCCATGGAGGAGCATGGAGAAACCGCTGCTGAGGGCGAACCCGCTCAAGGGGGCGAGGAATTCCCAAATAATGAATGGGAGGCTGGACCTGAGGGCGAAGCTGGTGGTCCGGATGCAGACGGAAACTATGCCCCCGGAATGGGGATGGACCCGGATGCTGAGATGGCGGATAACCAAGAGGCTCAGGGACAAGAATCTGCCGACATCATTGACCCCACCTATGATGAAAATGGAATGGATGCAGACGGGAACTATGCCCCCGGAATGGGAATGGACCCGGATGCTGAGGGTGAGTCCTAAGCACAGAATATAATAACAATTTAATTTTAAAACACTGCGTTCTGAATAGAGGAACGATAAATAAGGAGAATATGATGGCTATTGTAAAGAAATCACCTAAAGTTGCTGCTTTGAAACGTGCTGCTGCGATGAAGCGCGCCGAATTACGTATGCGTGCCGGCAAGGCGAAGCATATGATGAAGCGTCCTAAGCCGCGCATCGCGAGCAACTAAAGAGAGTCTTTCATCGCAAGATGCAAGCAAGACAAATCCGACCTTCCAGGTTGACTGGCGATAGTGTCGTTCAACCTGGAAACGGAGATTCCAGCGAGAAAAAAGCTGGCCTTTGATACAAAAGTACACCATAGTTTTCCTCTTGCTATGGATAATGGAATGTTAGAGAGGATATGATTTAGTCGTGCCAGCCAGAGCCTTACGCAGACCGACCACCGGGGCGAATGCGGCGCTCAAAGCCGCTGAGCAGGAACGTATTATCAAGCGCCTGACCATGGCGCGAGACATCACCCATAAATTTGTTGAAAGCACTGCCGAGATGGAAAATCTCATGGATGTGATCTTCGAGAACGTCCTTGAAGTTTTGCAGGCCGAAGCCGGATCCTTGTGGATGGTGGATTGGGCCACGAAAGAAAATGATTGCCATTTGGCCGAAGGCCCGGCCAAAGATAAAATTATCGGTCTCAAACTCGCCCAAGGTCAAGGTATTGTTGGCCATGTCATCGCCCAAGGTAAAGCGACCATTGTGCTCGATGCGGCCAAGGATCCAGACTTTGATCAGCATGTGGATGAAAGTACCGGCTTTGTCACCAAATCACTCATTTGTGTGCCGCTTAAAGTCGGCAAGCACGTTTATGGCGCGATTCAGATCTTGAATAAAAAAGGCGGTGTGGGCGGATGTTTTGACTCGCATGATTTAGACCTTGTGGATGATTTGGCGACAAGTGCGGCGCTGGCCATCAAGAACGCACGCCTTCTTGAAACCGAGAGTCGGGTTCGAGAGATGAATACTTTGATGGGCATTTCCCGTGAGATTGTGGCCAGCTTAGACCTCGATCAGGTTTTAGAAACGGTGGTGAACACCGCCAACGAGCTTGCGGATGTGCATGGCGGCGCAATTGGCTTGGTGCATGAAAAAACCAACGAATTGCACCTTGCGGTCTTAAGTGGTGAACAAAAAGTCGACCCTGAAAACAGCGCGCAAAAACGTCTCCTAGATATAT
>JASMKV010000198.1 GCA_030749035.1 Myxococcota bacterium
AATGGTGTCTTAACCTTTGCGGCCAGCGGTGAGTTAATGCAGGAGTACACTATTCAAGAGGCCATTGATGATGAGGTTCTTAGTGGCGTGACCCTCCCTGCTCAAATCAGCTCCAGAGAGAGCCTCGGCATAGAAGGTACCAGTGGCAATTATTGGGAACTCAACTTTGATGGGGCGGTTTCAGGTCAAGAAGTCAAATTTGATTTTGGTGATTCCATCAACGGTGGAGAAGAGGGCTCTGGGTTGACCGGGGTGACCTCGTTTGCGTCACCATCGAGTGTGTTTGCGGTCAATCAGGATGGTTTTTCTGCCGGTTCATTGATTGGTGTAACCATTGCTGAGGATGGTAAAATCACAGGTACCTTTACCAACGGCGAGCGGCGTCTTTTGGGACAGCTGGCGATGGCCCGCTTTCGTAACAACGAAGGCTTGGTGCGTGCTGGTGGAACCCTTTATGTCGCATCCGAAGATTCTGGCGAGGCCTTGATTGGTTTGGCTGGTACCGCGGGTCGCGGTAGTTTGGCGCCGGGCTCTTTGGAGCAGTCCAACGTCGACTTGGCGCAGGAGTTTGTTAACTTAATTGCCTATCAACGTGGCTTTCAGGCCAACTCAAGGACGGTTAAGGCCGGTGATGAGATGATGATGGAATTGGTTAACTTGAAGCGATAATCTAAAATAGAAATAAGAACAGCTGCGCGACAAGTTCGCTCAGTTTTGACCACAAGGGGCCCTTTTGACTTCCTGGCAAGGAGTAAGTCGAGAGGGCCCTACGTTTTTTTCGAAGCTATGGATTGCGTAAAGACGCAAAATTAAGCGGTGGGGTGTTGACCAGAACAATATCCACCCGTCGGTTAAGAGACCGGCCTTCAGGTGTTTCGTTGCTGGCGATAGGCCGAAACGATGAATACCCCGCGGCCGAGAGTCGATCTGCGGGATACGCGAATTCCTCAATCAGATACGAGACGACGTTGATGGCTCTGGCTGAGGACAATTCCCAATTTGAGCGAAAGCCTTTACGCGAACTTTTGGTTGGCTGGTCGTCCGTATGTCCCTCAACCCGAACCGGTTGGCCGATACGCACCAGTTTTTCCGCAATCATATCGAGTACCGGCAGTGATTCCTGGCGCACCTCCGCCGAGCCTGGGCCAAAAAAGCCCGCTTCACGTAAGCTGATGGTGATGCCGTTTCGTGTCGTCCGCACTTTAATGTGATCGGCCAGATTTTTATGGGCGATGTGGTTTTCTAATTCGCGCGCGAGTTTGCGCAGACGCAGCTTGTGTTTTTGCACCAGCTTTTTCTTTTTTTCCGCCTTGGGTTTGCGTTTGAGATTGGCACCGATGTTAAAATCATCTTGTTGTTTACTCGATGCGCCTAAGACTGGCGTTTTCGTTTTAAAGAAATCCATATTAAAAGCGGCACGGGTGGAGAACACCATTTTGCCTTGCTTGGATGCTTCCATCATGGTGATGGCATAAAGCGAGGTGAAAAATGCGAAGAGTAGGGTGATGAAGTCGGCGTAGGAGACGAGCCAACGCTCAAGATTGACGTGCTCTGCATGTTTTGGTTTTTTCCCCATGTTTGTGCCAGTCTACGTTTCTATTCGTCCCCGTCGTGTTCGCCGCCGCCATGGTCAGGCACAAAACCCTTAAGTTTCTGCTCAATGAGTCGTGGGTTCTCACCATCCACGATAGCACAGACACCGGTGATGATCAGCTCATAAAGGACCATTTCGCGGTGGGCACGCTCTTTGAGTTTAACCGAGAAAGGGAACATAAAGATGTTGGCGACACCCACACCGTAGACCGTGGCCACAAAAGCGACCGCAATTCCGGCACCAAGCTTTTCTGGATCGGAAATATTTCCCATCACGTGAATGAGACCGAGAACGGCGCCAAGAATACCGATCGTCGGAGCAAAAGCACCGGCTTGCTCCCAAGCCTTTGAACCGAGCATGCCGTGATGCTCCATCTTTTCCATTTCGATATCCATCGCATCGCGTATCACGCGGCTTTCCGAGCCATCCACCGCCATATTCAGCGCCTTCTTGAAAAAGGGATCGGCCAACTCCTCGGCATCGGCTTCCAAAGAGACAACCCCTTCTCGCCTGGCTTTCTGGGCAAAATCAACAATTTTTTGTACGGCTGTGCTGTAGTCGACGTTGTGCCCTTTAAAGACCTCAACAGCACCAGTCATCGCGAGTTTAAGTTGGTCTGCGGGACAGGCGACCATGAGGGCTGCAAAGGTGCCACCAAAGACGATGATCGCAGCGGTACCCTGAATGATGGAGTCCAAGTGTCCACCCTCCATCAGGAAGCCGCCAATGATAGAGAAGCCCGCTAAGGCGATGCCTAGAACAGTTGCTAAATCCATCGATTAACCCTTATCCTCGTCTATACGGTCAGGGCTACTGAGATGTATCATTCCACCAATGCGCTGCATGTATGCGGTGGCAAGCTCAACAATTTTTTCGGGTGGTTCTTTGACGCGAATATTCTCGCCATTGGTTAGATCAATGATCGTATCGGGGTTGGCCCGTATGGTTGTAATGTGAGCTACATTCAAGACAAATTTCTCATCATTTAAGCGCGTAAGATTGATCATGAAGATCCCCGGTTCATTCCATATCGTCGAAATGGCATAAGACTTTAATTTCAGGGTAAACGTCAACCTATTGACGAAAAATTAATGAATGTCGACAATAACAATGATCATTTTCTTTCGTTCCCTGCAAATATTAGGTAAAATACCTAATATGTAAGGTTTTTTTAAACGAAAATTGTGCCTTGGAAATAGGCATAATGGTTGCATGTGGGGATAACGTGGCTGATACAGAAGAAAATTTTGATGAAGGTTTAGAAGAGGGTCAGGGTAAATCCAAATTACCCCTGATCATTGGAATTGTTGTTGCTTTAGGTTTAGGTGGCAGCGGTTGGGCTATGTTCTTTTTGGGCGGCGATAAAGGCGCCGAAGGGGACGAGGCGCATGCCGAAGCTGGTGAAGATGGCGAGGAAGCCGCTGGTGATGGGCATGGCGACAAAAAGAAAAAGAAAAAGAAAAAAGATGCCCATGGTGAGGCTGATGCGGGTGAGAGTTTAGGCCATATCGTTAAGGTGAGTGATTTTGTGGTCAACCTTGCCGATGAAGATGACTCCCGTTATCTTAAAATTGCTTTTCAAGTCGAGCTTGACAGCACTGATTATGAGGCGGATTTTGAGGCAAATAAAGTCCGTATGCGTCACGAAATTTTACTTTATCTTTCGAGCTTGATGTACGCCGACACCGTTGGTTTGGGCAATAAGAAACGTATGCGTAAAGCACTTCTTTCGCTGGTAAGCCAAATTCTCGATGATCCTGATGCGGTTCGAAACATTTATATCACGGAATTTATGACACAATGACCGACGCAACCCTCACACCAGAAGAGCAGGCGGCTTTACATGAAGAGCTGGATACTGCAGGCGGGGGGGCTAAGCCTGAACCTGTTGACTTGGTTGCCGGTGATCGGGCCTTTAGAGAACAAGTCCCCGCTTTTGAAAGGTCCTTTGAGCTCTTTAAGCTGGCTTTACAAGAGACCATTGCGAAGACGCTTAAAACACCTTGTCAGGTTTCACCTCAACCTCTTGAGGTTGTGGGCCCAAAAACGATTGAGCAAGCTTTAGCAGCACATACAGGCGTGGCCGAGATTGTGGACCAATCGAATGCGCTGCAAGGCTATTGCGCCTTTAATGATGAATTTTGCGCTGCGGTGGTGGAGCAAGTCTTTGGTGGTGTGCCCTTAGGGCAAAAGGTGCAAGGAGATGATGCGGGTGAAGAAGCTGGCGATGCGGAGCCCGTCGAAGAGACCCCTGAAGCTGAAAGCGCTGAGGTCAAAGAGACTGTAAAACAGCCTTTAACCGAGCTTGAGCGAGAAACGTTTGAGATGTTTTTTGGCAAAGTTTTGGTTTTGATTCAGGAGCATGTTTTAGCAGGTGCGAATGTTCGTCTCAAGCACCGCTATGTTCCTTTTGGTTTACCGACGGAGGTCCCAAGTGACCTTGATTCCGTCTTGCTATGCCGCTTCAACTTAGAGATTGCGGGGAGCCAATACACTTTGGATTTGGTGCTCTTTGTGGAACTCATGAAGCTGGGTTTGCAGGGCGAGTCGAAAAGCGGCACTGGAAAACGTCCCGAATGGATGGTGAAACATTTGGCGCGTGCGGATGTCGAAGTGACTGGTTCGTTGGGTCATATTGACCTTTCATTGGCTGATTTGCTCGGACTACGGGCAGGGGATGTGTTGCGTTTAGACCGAGGGCGACACGATACGGTGCCTGTTCTTATCGAAGGCATCCATAAATTTAATGCCAAACCTGTGCAGCAGCATGGTGTTTTTGGCGTAGAGATTCAAACGGAGTTGTCATGACTGATGATAATGTAAGTGAAAATAATCCAGAAACAGGCGCAGCGGGTCTTCCCGAGGCCAATCCTGCCGAGAGTGCATCAACGATTTCTGACGACCTGGGGCGCGTTCTTGATGTACCCGTCGAAGTGACTGTTGAGCTTGGACGACGCAGAATAAAGATTTCTGAAGCCTTGGATTTAGGTCCAGGTTCTGTTTTGGAATTTGCGAAGTCTGCCGATGAACCTTTGGACATACGCGTCAACAACCAGCTTGTCGCTCGCGGCGAAGCGGTTGTGATGGGGGACCGTTATGGCGTGCGTGTGACGGAGGTCGTGAGTCCTGATGAGCGTTTACGCCACAGTGGCGTGCTCAAGGAGATGAGCTAATGGGTATCCAGCTTGCCGTTTTAACCTTGGTTTCGTTGTTGCAAAGTGCGCCAGAAGGGCGTCCTTGGTTACATGTTTCGGCCGAGGAAACCTCCAACGAAGAATTTACCATCCATTTGAATGGCCCACAAAAGTCATTAATTAAGCATGATAAACATGTTGGTGGAAATCTGGTGTTCTATTTTCCGGATGTTCAGGTTAAGGCTGAGCGTATTGAGTTGGAGTATGGCCCGGTTAAAACGCTAAGGACACGTACCGTACGTAAAGGCAGTGTGGTTGTTCTGGAGGCCGCCGAGAGTGTCGGCGCATTGGCCAAAGACACGCATATACAATTAGAACCGCATGTGGCGATTGTGTATCATGGTCCAGCCATACGACCCGCCCCGGCAGCGCTGACAAAAGCAGCAGCACCGCCGCCTGTCGTCAAAGAAACGGTAAGCCCATTAGGGGTTGAGGAGAAGGTCGAAGAAGAGCTTTTAGAGCCAGAACTCTTGGTTGAAGAGGTGAGCCCTGAGCTTTTTGGCTCACAAAAAAAGAACTGGGGTGAAGGGCTTGGCTTACGGCATGCGGAGAAGAAGTCGACAAGAGCTTTAGCGCAAAACACAGAAGACGCATCATTGCTTAAGAGCATGCGTAAGGAAACGCAAGGCTCCATGCAGAACGTGATTGGCGGCCTGCTCCTGGCCCTTTCGTTGGGGTTATGTCTTCTCTGGAAAAAACGTAAAAATAAAGCGGCCAAAGGCCTTGATACGGATACCATAGAGGTTGTTGCGATAAAATCATTGGGCGGCAAACACCGCTTGGCTGTTGTTGAAGCGTGCGGCGAACGTATTTTGCTGGCGACGAATGACAAAACGGTTTCGATGTTGGCGCAGCTTGGTGACACAAGTCAAAAGGCCAACGCTTTTGCACAGACATTGACAACCCTTGAGGGCGATGATGAAGCCAAGGCCTTCGAGGAAGCAAGCCATGATGTCGATGTGTCTTTGTCAGAACAAGTGCAGGAAAAAGCAAAAGGCCAGGGGGCCAAAAGCGATTTGGCCGGTCTTCTTTTTCTTAGGAAGAATAAAGGGCAAAAGGACTCTTTGCAGAAGAAAGGCAAAGGGATTGCGGCGTGAAACACGTAAGCTTTTTGTTACCAAGCTTGGTGGTGTTCTTGCTGCCCGGCTTTGCCTTGGCGGGACCGTCCCTACACATTGACTTAGGGGGCGCTGAAGGCAGCCCTGTGGAAATTTCATCCGCCATGAAAATGGCAGTGGTTTTCACTATCGTAAGCTTGGCACCGGCTCTGGTGCTTACATCCACCTGTTTTGTACGTTTTATTGTTGTTCTTTCGGTCTTGCGTAATGCGCTTGGGGTGCAGAGTATGCCACCCACGCAGGTCTTAACCGGTTTGGCGTTATTTTTAACGGTGGCTGTGATGGCACCGGTTGGTGAGAAGGTTTATGCCGAAGGCCTTGGTCCGTATCTTGAAGGCCAAATGACCGCTGGGGAGGCATTTAATAGGGCCAAAGAGCCTTTGCAGCGCTTTATGCTCAGACAAACCCGGGAAACCGACTTGCGCCTTTTTTACGATATTTCACAAGCCCCCCAGCCCACAGGGCCGGAGGATGTGAAATTACATCTCCTCTTACCCTCATTTGTGATTTCAGAGCTGCGGACAGCATTTGAGATGGGGTTTATGCTCTTTTTACCGTTTCTGCTCCTCGACATCATCACAGCATCGGTGACGATGGCGATGGGGATGGTGATGGTGCCGCCGGCGCTTATTTCGTTGCCTTTGAAAATAATGCTTTTTGTGGTTGCTGATGGCTGGAATCTGCTGGTGGGTTCACTGGTAAGGAGTGTGGCATGACCGTTGATTACGTACTGGATATTTTGCATCAGATGATGCTCCTGGCTGGACTTCTGGTGTTGCCCTTGCTTGGCCTTGGAATGGCCATCGGTTTGCTTGTGGCTATTTTTCAGGCCGCGACACATTTGCAAGAAGCCACGCTAAATTTCTTGCCTAAGCTTTTGGTTGTGGGTGGCGTGCTGTTTTTTGCAGGGGGCTGGTACCTGGACCGATTACTTATTTTCACCACAACCGTTCTGACTGAGGTAGCCCGCATCGCACCAGGTAATTTCTGATGGATGCTGCGCTTATTAGCCCCTGGTTAACCTCCTTTGGCTTAATCTTGTGCCGGGTGACAGGACTGATGCTGGGGTTGCCCGTGATCAGTTTTGAAATCGCGCCGTTGATTGGGCGAGCCGCTTTAGCAGCACTTATCTCGATAGCGTTGAGTCTGGGGATGCCGACGCTGGAAACGCTTCATATCTTACCGATTGCGATGCTTCTCGAGCTTATTTATGGCCTGTGTATGGGCTTTGTGGTGCGTTTGTCGCTGTCTGCGGCGGAAATGGCTGGCGAGATTATTGCGATGCAGATGGGTTTTGCGATGGCTAAAATGGTCAATCCGATGAGTAAGGAACCGGTGAGCCCTATTACTTCGTTGATTGTTTTTATTACAGGTATTCTTTTATTTGTGAGTAATGGGCATCATGAAATCTTACGTGTGTTGGCCGGTAGCTTTTATATCTCTCCGCCTGGTGGTTTAAACTTGGACAATAATTGGTTTCTTGTTTTTTTGGTGCTTGGCGGTGAGTTCTTTTGGGCATCTTTGCGTATTGCGGCTCCGATGATGATTATTATTTTCGCAACATATCTTTCGTTTGCGCTTCTTACCCGTATGGCACAGCAGCTCAACGTTTGGGCTTTGGGCTTTTTGGCAACCATTGGTGTCGGCTTAGGAGGGTTTCTGATTTTTATGCCGGCTCTGGTCAATGAGATTGGCAATATGGTGTCACGATCGACAGAAACACTAGGGCGTTTCGTGGGGTTGTAAATGTCTGAAGAGAATCAAGATAAACCGTTACCGGCCAGTGCGAAAAAGCGCGCTAAGGCCAAGGAGGACGGGCAGTTTGCCCGCTCTCCCGATGTGAACACCATCGGCGTACTCTTGATGGGTATGACCGCCTTTGCGGTCTTTTTTGATTTAGCCCAAAACTCCATTTTAAAACTTTTTCAATATATTTTTGGCACGCTTGATAAGGGCCTCAATGCTGATTTGTATGTGATGGTGCAAGAAACCTATGTGCTTTCGTCCATGCCTACGATGTTGGCTTGTTGCTTTGGCGGACTTGCTTTGGCTTACGTGCAGACCGGGGGGGAAATAAGCTTCAGTGGTCTGAAATTCAAACCTGAAGGGCTCAATCCTTTTACGGGGCTGAAAAAAGTCTTCATGTCGATGGATGCACTCCAGGAAGTCGGGCTGGCTATTTTAAAGGTCACCGGGGTGGGTGCCATTTGCGTTCATACGGTTTACTCTAAGTTGCCTGAATTGCTTACGAAAGAACCGTGGTCATTGATTGCGATTGGTCATTCCGGGGTCGATTTGTTGCTAAGTCTGCTTTTCAAGGTGGCGATTGCAATGGTTATTTTTGGCATCATCGATTGGATTGTCAAATGGCGCCGCAATGAAAAGCAATTGCGCATGGATCATAAGGACATGAAGGATGAAACCAAGGAGCAAATGGGTGATCCAGAAATTCGCTCAAAACGCTTCGCCAAACATTATGAAATTCTTCAACAGGCGATGCAAAATGTGGCGAGTGCAGATGTGGTTGTCGTGAATCCGACACATTTCGCCGTAGCATTGACGTATAATCGTGAAAAAATGGGTGCACCGCAGGTTGTGGCCAAGGGGGTCGACCATCTAGCTGCCCGAATTCGAGCTATAGCACGGCAAAACGGCGTACCTATCGTTTCTCAGCCTCCTCTGGCACGATTATTGTATCGCAGAGTGAGGACAGGGCGAGAAGTGCCAGCCGATTTGTTTCAGGCTGTGGCATTGGTTCTCGCATATGTTTATCGGCTACGTAGGAGATCGGCGTGAGTGCGACGAGTGCATTAGGGCCTGGCCCCAAAGCAATAACGAATCCCATTGCACCCAACAGTGGGGCATCGAACAATCCGAACGCATCCTCTGGAAAACGGGGAGGCAGCAATACGATGAAACGCATCCTGGACAGCGCCGCGGGGCGACATGCTCAGGAGAACATCAATACCGAAACCTTATTGGCCACGGGTATGGTGGCCATCTTCGCTTTAATGTTGCTGCCCATTCCGACCGTTGTTCTCGATCTCATGCTGACCTTCAGTTTAAGCATTTCCCTGGTGATCTTTCTTTTTGCTTTACATATTGATCGACCACTGGACTTTAGTGCTTTTCCCTCTATCTTGCTTGTGGTGACCTTACTGCGTCTCGGCCTGAACATTGCTTCTACGCGGGTTATTTTAACTTCGGGGGGCGAGGGGGCGGGATCGGCAGGTCAGGTCATCGAAGCTTTTGGGCAATTTATTATTGGTGGGAACTATATCGTTGGTATCATCATCTTTATCATTCTTGTGACCATAAATTTTGTGGTTATCACCAAGGGTTCTGGACGCATTGCCGAAGTTGGAGCGCGTTTTACCTTGGATGCGATGCCCGGTAAGCAGATGGCCATTGATGCGGATCTGCAATCGGGTTTGATTACCGAGGATGAAGCCAAGTTGAAGCGTAAAGATTTAGCGCGCGAAGCCGATTTTTACGGGACCATGGATGGTGCCAGTAAGTTTGTGCGTGGTGACGCGATTGCGGGTTTGATCATTACGGGCATTAACGTGATGGCAGGATTTGTTGTCGGTATGTTGCAGCACGACTTGTCTGCACTTGAGTCGGCAGAAACGTATACCCGACTGACGGTGGGTGATGGGCTTGTAACCCAGATACCCGCACTCCTGGTGTCGATTGCCGCAGGTCTTATTTCAACACAGGCCAGTGATGGTCATCGTTTGAGTACAGAAATGGCCGAACAGGTTTTTGGTGCGCGTAAGCCTATGGCCATCGCATCGGGCGTCCTTTTTGGCATGGCCCTGGTGCCAGGTATGCCACATTTAGCGTTTCTAATCCTTGCCGGTGCTTTGGGGCTCAATGCCTACAAGAAGCCGAAGGATAAATCTTTAGACTTCAGTACGGATTCTGATGTTTCAGGTGATGCCGATTTAAACAAAGGCGAGCAGGAACGCATCGATCTTGAATCGAATTTATCTTTAGATTTACTCGAAATAGAAGTGGGCTACGAGTTGGTGGAACTGGTTGACCAAAGTCGTGATGGCTCTTTACTCAAGCGTATTTCAGGTATACGCAAACAAATTTCTGAAGAGTTGGGTATTCTTGTACCGCCCATTCACATGCGCGATAATTTACGTTTACGCCCAGGAGAATATCGCTTGATGCTCAGTGGTAGTGAATTGGGTCGAGGTGAGTTGCGTGTAAATCGTCTTATGGTGATGAATGGTGGTCCTTCTGGTTTCGAAATTGACGGTGAGGATTGTCTTGAACCCGCATTTGGCCTGCCTGCGCGCTGGATTGGTCGCAATCAGCGGGAGAGAGCAGAATTGAATGGTTATACTGTTGTCGATCCGGCAACCGTGGCTGCCACACATATTGGCGAATTGCTGCTGGGGCATGCCCAGGATTTGCTTGGCCGTCGCGAGCTGCAGGAACTTCTCGAAATTCATTCCCGTGAAAATGAAAAGGTGATCGAAGAACTCTTGCCCAATCAATTAAGCCATGCGCAGCTCTTGCGCGTGTTGCGTAACCTTTTGAAGGAACGTGTGAGCATACGTGACTTCCGTACGATTCTTGAGGGACTTGCTGACCAAGCGCCCGAGACAAAGGATACCGAGGCGTTGACTGAGTTGGTGCGTCAAAGGATGAGTAAATATTTAACGTCACGACACAGAACAGAAGACAACAGCATCTATGCGTTGGTGCTTGCCCCGCACATTGAAAATGTTTTTCGCGCGATGCAAAACCCCGTTGCCGGTGATGCGTTTGACCCCTCGGAGTTGCAAAATGTTTTGCGTGCATTTGAAGAGGCGACAAAGTCTGTTCGGCATGCCGAAGAAATTCCGATTATTCTTACAACAGCAGACATTCGACGCGCGGTTTCTACTTTTGCTGCGCGCCACGTTCCAGGACTACAAGTCTCAAGTTACTTGGAAATTGATTCAAAAACAAATATCAAAACAGTTGGTGTGGTTGGTGGCGAGCGGGTTGGTAATGTAATGCAGGGAGTCGTTTAATTATGCGCGTGGAAAAATATGAAGCGGCAAATATGACAGAAGCACTTTCGAAGGTAAAGCATGCTTTGGGCCCAGATGCGATGATTGTGGCAACACGACAAATCAAGCCGAACGGTATTTTTGGTCGGACCCGTATCGAAGTCACAGCGGCATTGGATTCAGCCTTTGAAGACACGCCGTCAAAAAGAGATATGGCAAAGTCGAATCTTGTGGGTGCGATAAAAGCCTATAAACAAAACGATATGGCGCCTTCTGAGCGGGCTTATTCGGGCAGTGATGATGGTGTTGATCTTGAGTTGCCAGGGTATCGCATAGCGGGAAAAGGGCCATCGCAATCTGAGAACAGCGCGTTGCATAAGCAGATCGATTCATTGCAACGCATGATTGCCGCGCTAAGCAGCGATGGCGAAAAGGACTTTATGAGTCTGAGTTTGGCCGAATCTGATGTGAATGAACAATTCATTAAACGTTTGCGTGCAGATATTGCTGAGTCTTTGAGTCGAATGGGCACGGACACTGAGCCTCTGCCGTCACTTAATGACCAAGAGCATATCGCCACGAACGTCCTGAAGAATGTT
>JASMKV010000199.1 GCA_030749035.1 Myxococcota bacterium
CTGTTGCTAAGAGGCATGGCGATTACTCCTTTGTCGTCTGGTTATCTCTGCGGGGCTCCTTTATTGGAACCAGTCTTTTGGATCGCCACCAATCCTGCTTGAATGTATCGGGGGAAAGAGAAGTGGGTTGCGTTAAATGCCGATATAGGCCGAATTGTTGCGCTTTATGTGCCTTGGGCAATTCTGGATTCGACGAAAAGGTGTAAAAAAAGATGAGCCAGTATCAACAGGCGCCTCTTCAAGGCGCGCCTTGTTTCCGGCGCGCCTTGATTAAGGTTTGTTCAATTTACAGGACGAAGAGGAGGGACATGGACCATTATTCGGATGGTCCAAAACCCGCATCTTTGATGCCTTGGGCGGCGACTTTCAAGCCGTTGTTTCGGGCATCGAGAAGTTGATTGAAGCCATTGACACTAAGATAGCCTTCGTTTGTGCTTATGGCTTTGAATTTCGGCTTACCATTTTTGTTTTCTAAGGTAAGGATGTAGACTGAAGGATAGGCGCGAACCCCTAGATCTTTAGCGATGTCATCCGCATCATCGCGCTCGTCACCGGTCTCTCCGCGCCCATCGATTTCGATGCTGACAAAGGTGGCTTCTTTTTCCAGTCGTTTTTGTAATTCTGGATTTTTCAGCACTTTTTCATTCATGGCATGGCATGGTCCACACCAGCTGGCGCCGACTTTAACGACCAGTGGTTTGCCGGTTTCGGCCGCATGCGCAATGGCCTTGTCCCAATTCTTGTGTGTAAACTTAGTGGCTGGCGCTGCGGCACCCGGTCCGCTTGTGACCAGACTTACATTTTTTGCGGCGAGGCGGATCCCTTCGAATTGAGGTATTTTTAAGTTGTCAGGCAGGATCAGTGGTTGGCTGTTTTGGATCGCCGGATTGGCGTCAAAGGCATCTTTTGGCAGGACGCTTTGAAGCAATTTAGCAGGGTCTTTCTGCAAAGACTCCAGGGCTTCTTTTTGAATTTCAAGATTAAGTTTGTTGATCTGCTTGATGGAAGTTGACGACATAATGAGCTCCTTGGCGCCTATTTGGCGGTGTTATTTTAGGTTTAGTGGTATTTTTTTACACTTCAGGTGGGATCTTTTATGGCTAAAGTGTTCACGCAAACATGGTGAGACCATAAGAATGGTTGCGTGTGATGGGCCATACACAGGAGCAAAAGGTTTGGGTTTATTTTTGTGAAAATTGGCATGGGGATTAGTGTGCTCAGGATATGTGCCAACCTAAATTAAGTGACATCGTTTCGTTGTCTTTGTCTTTTCATTTCCCTTCGATGCTTCTGGTTTGACGGTGTCCGACAATGCAAAGCCTGTAATTTAACACTTGTTTTAATCAGCGGGGCGCCATTGATCCCTTTTCTTCCCATGGCGACCTTTAAAAGAAGCAGGATTGATCTCTGAAGCTCCCATTTGCTTTTGTAGGCGCTTTCTAAGCATCGATGAAAGTCCTTATAATCAAACATATTTTCCCTAAAATATGGATATTTTCTGTGCTGGCATGAGTCCTGCTTAGTTAAAGACCATCAAAGGAGACTTACCATGCAAATTAAAACGATAATTTTTGTCTTGTTGGCCATTTTAATGACTTCATGTGGAACGGAGTTTGACACCGATTTGGTCGAACCTGAAACAGAGTTTTCACAAGAGGGGTTGAGAGACTTAGAGGGTAGAGACGGGCAGTGCGTTGAGGAGCCTCACGAATGTGTGCAAAAGGGAAAGGAAAAAAATAGGCCGATAAAGAAATATACGACGTGCATGTTTTGCTGTTGGGGCAGGGGAGACGAGAGTCAATGTATGGAGGCTTGTGGTATCGCATTTGACCCCTTTAGGGGAATGGCAGAAATTTCTATTTCTCAGAACTCAGGTTATTAAAACCGAAAGGAGAATTAGAATAAAGGGTACGGATAACAGAGAATCAGAGATCTGAGTCGGAAAATTTTGACCATTTTTTAACTCTGATTAATATTGTTATTTGGGTTTGGTATCAGCGGTGGCCCAACACTCGGTAGATTTCCCAGGACCGATATCCACAATCTTTCCACTCTTCTGGTCTTCATGGTTTCCTCATGCTAAGGCGCCATCCTATGCAACGCATCTTTTGTTTCATCTTCTGTTTTTTGGCGCTGGCTTGTCAGAACAAAGCGGCTCCAGAAGACCCAGATGACAAAGAGACACCGATTGAAGTGCCTTTGACGTGTCCACAGGCGCCTGATGATTTGGTTTCTTATTTAAGTGGAGAAGCGCAGGACAAACGGGTGACGCCTTTGGGGCCTGGGCTTATCCTTAACGGCGGCGGGCAGGGCGCTGATGATGAAAGCTTTGTTTGGTGGCGCCCCTATTTACAGGGCGGCGATGTGGTGATTTTACGCACCTCTGGCTCTGATGGTTATAACGATTATCTCTTCAACGATATTGGCGGCATCGATTCGGTCGAAACGCTGCTGGTCACCGATACGACCTTGGCGAATGATGATTATGTGGCCTGTCGTATTTTACAGGCCGAAGGCATTTTTATCGCTGGTGGCGACCAATCAACTTATCTAAATCATTGGCGCGAGACAAAACTCTCAGAACATCTCGGCATGGCTTGGCAACGTGGTGCCATGCTTGGCGGCAACAGCGCCGGGCTGGCGGTTTTGGGTGAATTTGTTTTTGCAGCTTATCAAGGTTCTGCCTATTCTGAGGATGTGGTGCTCGATCCTTATGATGCGACGGTCTCTTTGGAGAACGCCTTAGTGCCCATTCCTTTTCTACAAGGCCTTATCACCGACACGCATTTTGTCGAGCGTGACCGGATGGGGCGTTTGGCGGTGTTTATGGCGCGGCTTTTAAAGGATGGCTGGGGCAGCAGTATTCGGGGCTTAGGGATCGATGAGGATACGGCCTTTGTGGTGGCAGCCAATGGCATGGGAACTTTGATGGGGAACGGCACCGCCTATCTTCTCGAAAGCACCAGGCAACCATCCCTTTGTCTTGCAGGGCAGTCCCTCACGTTTGAAGATTTAAAGCTCTATCGCTTTAGTGAGGGCGACCAACTTGATTTCAGTGATTTTTCAGCGACAGTGACGTCATCTGCCTTAGATATTATCGGCGGCGTTTTAGAACCCTCAGATCCTTATTGAGGACTATCGTGCTGACGCTATAATTTATTGGCCAGAAAAGTTGTGATTTGCGTCCAGTATTCATCACGCACTTCCTGAAACAAGTCGTGGCCGTTGTCCGCAAAGGCATCAAGAATTTCCAATTGGCTTTCTTTGGTGGCGTTTTGCAGCGCCTGATGTACGGCCGTGGCAGTCGCCACATGATCTTCATTTTCGTTGTTGAACTGCGGCAAATCATTTTCTGCGACCAGGACCAGCGTTGTAGCCTCGACCTCATCAGCATCAGGCAGCGCTGCATCAAGAAGGCCGTTGACCGGAGCTGGTGCCATGATGACCCCAACCTTAATTTCTGAATGCTCCGTCAACGCGACAAAACTCAAATAACCACCGCGGGAATAGCCTAAGATGGCAAAGCGGTCGGCATCGGCCTTGGCATGTGCCAGAGCGTAAGCAATGCCGGCGTCCACATCATCGCTGTGTCCCTGGATGGGCACGGTCTCGCGTCGCAGCATCGAAAAGCCGAGATAGCCTTCTTCACGGAGGGCTGTGCAGGTATCTTCGGGCGGACCACCTAACGCATCGCCGAGCCCACCATGATTGTAGACGACGACCGGAAAAGGACCGTTTCCTTCCGGGACGCAGAGGTAGCCCTGTCTTTGTGCGTTCACATCGACAAGTTCGATGGCTTGATTGGACGAGTCTGTATCGGATTTGTCCCCTGCTTCCTCAGTCGAACAGTTGAATGTTAAAATCAGAGGCAGCAGCCATTTTGTCTTATGAAGGAACTTCACATGCGACTCCGTTTGGTTTCAATGATGATTGCCCATCGCAATGAGCTAAAATGCGCACTTTCTAAAAAAGCAACAACGTCATCACGCCACCACAAATCAGTGGAATGGTGAAATTGTCATCTAAAGTGTCGGAGAAAAGCTCGGTCAAGGAGCCCACCAGGGCAACCGCCAGCGAGCAAGCGATGATTCCGCTGCTGCTTGCAGCGAAAAATGTAAGATAAGAAAACGAGAGCAAAAAAGCGACAAGGAAGAAAGTCAGAGAGCCTACCAGGCTTTTCGAACCATAGAGTTTAAAGCGACCAAAATGTTTTCCAACCAAGGAAGCAGCTGGATCGGCGATACCCAAAATCAGATCAGCGACGATGATGGCCATTTTCGGAAAAGCCCAGACCCCAAGTGCCAGACCAGCCACGGCGTAAACAGCCGTAGGGGTGGAATGAAACTCTTTGGCGCGGGAAATTTTACCCAAGCCACTTTTTTCGATGAGCCAGTCGTTTAAACCAGGAATGACCCGGCGTGCAATGTCGAGGCCGATCATGAAGGCCAATATGCTGCAGGCAATGACAATCATCTGGCTGCGGGTAAAAAAGAAATGATAAAGACAGACGGCAAAAACATTGGAGCTTAAGTGAAAAATGTTTCGAGAAATATTCCGGGGTTTTAGCGTTGGAAAGGTAAAACCCTTAGGGCGGTCGATCTTGATGTTCTTAAGGCCTGAAACCAGATCCTCATAATCTTTATTCAATCGCTTCCAGGATTCCCGTAAGTTTTCTCTGCGTACTGTTCGTGCTGAAAATTCAGCATTAAGGCGCTTTAGGTTAGCGGCTGTCTCTATGGCTTTTTGGCGCATTGGACCGTTGAGCCGATGCATCATTTCGGAGCGTTTGTCGGCGACCGCGTGTTCAAAGCGCTCGGCCAACTCCTGAGCTTGTGTGCGAAGCAGCGCATAGCGCTCTTCGGTGCGTCGACGAAAGTTCTCGACCTCGACTTCAAGCATGAAGTGATAAAGATCGGCGGTGATATAAGCTAAGCTGTCAGCCATAATACAAAAACCTTGAGTACAATATCATGGGGGCTGCTGCGAGATGTTTTTCACTCCACGCGGTCGGGCACCTTCTAGCGTTTTTGCCTACATTTTGGCAACCTAAATATGTCAGAAGATTCTAGTCGTCTTTATCCTTTAATTTCTCACCTTTAGGCTTATGTGCGCAGGCACTGTCGGCCCAGCGACCGCGAAAAAGACCACTATCCCGATCGGAATTTGTTGAGCGTTTATAGCGGAAGTGAAAGGTGCCTTTGGCATCGTTAAAGGAGCGTTTTTTGTACCAGGCACCTTTGGCGTGTCCCATACCATACTTTCCTGCAAAGAGGGCTTTGAATTCACCTTCCGTGTCGATGAGCTTGCCAAAAATGACATTTTTACCTTGGTGTTTACCTTGTTTGGCTTTACCCCAACGGCCTTTAAGATAGCCAACACGCTCGCCTACAAGATTGATGGCGCGGCCACGAAATCCACCGAAAGCTTTTTCGTCTGGATCGTTGGTGTCGGTGGCTTCGACATCGTCGGAAGACTGGGGACTTTCAGCGTTATCCTGCCAACGGCCGAAGAGATAGCCCTTATTGCAATCGCTTTCGATCTTTTGGGCAACAACGTTTAAGTTGTTGTTACCTTCCACATCCCATTTGCTGTGGTAGTCAAGAAGATCTGCAATATCGAGGGTCAGATCGCTATCTAAGGCAGCACTGCTGATGCTCAAGGTGCCTGAAGTGTCGCAAGCATCAGCCTCATCAAAGCCTAAAACGATCAGAACACCATCCCGGTGTGGCCTGGTGCTGGAAATAAAGCTGATGCTTTGGTCGCTATCCCGTGGGCGCACGACTTCATCGTTTTCCTCAAAGCGGATGAGTTTCTTAAGTCCCACTTTCCCGCAGCTGGTGGTGATGGTGGGATCCCAGGTTGTTGTGGTGATGTCAGTCTCATCAGGAGCCCGTATTTTATAACCCCAAGTGGCAATGATCGAGATGGCTGTATTTGAATTTTCTGTTTCGGGGGGTTCATTCGCATCGTCTGTGTCTGGTGGGTCTGTTTCACCTTCGTTCTCATCTTGCTCAAGCGCCGCAAAGGTCGAACTTTCACCAAAGTAGGCATCGATTTCATCGCTGGTATCAAAATTGCCGAACATGTCGCTCAAGTCTTCTTGCAGTTGATCTAAATCCAATTCGCCGCAGCCCAAGGGCAGAAGAGAAAAACCTAACGCAAAAACCATTAATCGTCGTAATTTCATTATAGCACTCCTAAAACCAATTATTGTCCGCTTGTTTTAGCCAAAAGTGCTGAGCTTTGCCAGGGATTTGGAATCATTTCATGGACTAACATGCTTTATCCCACATGGTTCGGTGCGATTTGCTTGCGCAGCCGCAATGCGATAAACCATGGAGACTATGCAGCTTTTGTCTCAGCTCAGGCGCTATGGCTTTTTTGCCATCATTTTAACGATGGTCTGCTGTTTGGCTCCGGCGGGTATTCGCTATCCAGGTCTCCCGGATTTTTCGGATGGGGCTCTCCACATCATCAATTTTGATGTGGGGCAGGCCGATGCGCTCCTTATCCTTTACAAGGGTAAAAGCTTTCTTTTGGATGCGGGGGCTTCGCGTTTTGAACCCCATAAAGGGGTGCAGCGTATCCCCAGGCGGCTGGATGCATTTTTGGGCAATCGCCATATTGATTACTTTCTGATCACCCACTACCACGCGGATCATATTGGTTCGCCGGGGCGTCAAAAGCATAATCGGGATGCCACAGGCATCTACGGGTTGATTGAGCGCCAAGGCATTACGATTGGTACGGTTCTCGATCGTGGTTTTTGGAGCTTGGGGAAACCCACGTCTACGCAGAAACAATATCAGAAAAATTTCCCTCAGTGGTTAAAATCCGGTGCGGTACAAAAGCGACGAGAGCTGCGCCCTGGTGACAGTATTGATATGGGCGATGGGGTCGATATTGAAGTCATTGCCGCGGCGGGCAATGGTTATCTCGACCGTTTGCAGGCACTCTTCCCGACGCTCTTTAGTGATTATGTGCCCAGTGAAAACGATTACTCCTTAGGGGTCAAATTAACCTTTGGGGATTTTGAGTTCTTTTCGGCAGGAGATTTGACCGGACAGAATGCCTTACGTCGTTATGGACCCATCATGGCGAGTTACAACGATATGGAATCGCGTATCGCCAACACCATTGGCCCAGTTGAGGTTTACCGGGTGAACCATCATGGCTCGGCGAATTCTTCAAACTCATGTTTTTCTCAAGTGTTGCATCCACAAGTTTCAGTGATTTCAACCGGGCCCAATTCTTATGGCCATCCCGATCCCACCATCTACAACCGCCTTAAAGATTATGGCGATGTTTGGATTACCGGTGGGGCCGACGATAAAGTTCGGCATTTGGTCGCCGCCGATATTGTCGGTGATGATGTGGAAATCGCTGTTGAGCCCGGTGGCAAACGTTTTTTCGTCAATGGCGTGGTTTATCACTCAAAGAGCGAGTCGGAAGAAGAAGGCCGCGAAAAATACCTTGCCGGTTGTCAAGAAACGTTGACCATGAAGGGTTTAAAGCAAGACTCTTACAAGAAAATTCGTGGTCGCCCGGGGGATTAGAACTTCGCGACCAAAGCGACTTTGGCTAAGTGGTACATATTATAACGCTCAGGCCGTTCGTCCTTAAAGTGACTTACGCCATAGCGCATATTCACACTGAGTAAATCGTTGATGCCTTGTCGTACTTCGAAATAAGCCTGTTGTTGAGGTTTTTCTCTGTCAGATCTGGACGTGGCGGTAAATTCAATATTGTGGAACCACATGGAGAAATAAGCGATGACAAATGTTTTATCCAAAGGCTTCCATGAAATACGCAGGCGCATACTTTGTTCGAGATCCAGCTTCTTCTCATACTTACTCACATCTTCCCAAGCCCACGTATAATTGAAGTTGATGCGTAGATTACGGATACGGGCCGTACGTCCACCAAACTGTAATCGGCGTTTTTCGCCGGCACCATAATAATCGCCCAAGGCATAGCTTTCATCCCGGCCATTTTTAGACAGATCCTTGTTGTCGTATTGGACAAGCCCGTAGACATAATCTTTCGAGGTGATGCCGTAGGAAGCCCGTTGTCTAAATTTGAGATCTTGAACCGGCTTGGCGGCGCGGGTCCACTCGATACCATCGGGCGTGATTTCATTCTCGTAAGGGTTTTGCCAGGCATTGATGGTGGTGGTTAAACGCAGGCGCTTGATGGGGCGGAGCATCGCATCAAAGCGCACACCCTGTTCGTTACGGGCTCGCTGTCCGTAGGCTTCGTCATCTGCGGCCTCAACACGGGCATAGGGGTTTTCAAATTTAGGGTCAAAATGCCTTAACGAGAGGCTTAATTCGGCCCATTTGGTGGCGTCGTAAATGCCACGCAGATACACGCCCATGCCACCGCTGGCGCTCAATGCGTATTCTCCGGAAACCTCAGCTGGACCCATGCCCCAACGGCCATTGGCGCCGATGGCAGAGGCTTTGTTGTCGGTTGGGTAATTCGCACTTTCTTTAAAACTCGGGTTTGCCGGTTCTGCCAAACTAAATTCTGCTGACGAGGTATAGCCGGTGACACCCACATGGGAAGATTCGTTTAAAAACCAAGTGGTGTTTCCGCCGACGATGATTTCCGTATAAGCATCTTTAAGGGTTTCGTAGGTGTACTTGGTGTCCATATCCTTCTTGTCATAAATGGAAGAGGAGTAGCAGACATTATCATCACCACAGCTGTAGCCATCGGGGCAGTCGCCATTGGTTTCACAAACATTGCTGCTGCCGTACCACGGGTCGAAGCCATAATTAAAGTCGTACTGATAGACGTCTTTTTTCTGATAGGATGCAAAGCCGGTGACATCGAGCCAGCCGGCAGGGAAAGAGAGGTTGTTTAAAGAAATGGCACCACCAAAAAGTCCTGGCCGTGGGCGTAATCGACCGCTGGAGTTGTCTTCGGAAATAATCGTGTTTTCATACCAGCCGTGGGGATCGCGATGGACGGTGCGGTCAAAGGTTAAGCGCTCGCCAAAGCCGACATTATACGAGCCAAGAATCACATTCCATTGGCCAAAACCGCCCCAAAGATAGAGTTGATCTATATCAGGGATATTCTCAGGCCCATCACTGACCAGATAGCCAGTGGAATAATCCCAAAGCGCGTTGGTGCGGCGTCTAAAGGTCATCAGACCGCCGGCGCCAAAATAGGTGAGTCCTTGTGTATCGAAACGCAAATAGGCCTGTGGTCCGCTGGCCCGTTCTTTGGCTTCATCGATGGTGTTGCTGTTGCGTGTCTCATCGCCGCTGGCGATAAAGCCCTGGCGCCATAAGGTACCCATGACCGCACGGCCACGAAACATGGGGACAACTTCGGGTTCGGGGGTTGTTGTCTTATCCACTTTAATAAAGGGTTTGATGGCGGCAAAGATGGATGCGTCAATGCCATCGACTTGCAAGAGATCTTCCTTGGCCGTAAAACCACCGTGCTGGGCCCGGTATTGAATGACCTTATCGGCAAGTTCGTAGGTTAAGGTGGGTAAATCAAAAAGCATCACCCGGTCGGCACGATTGATGTCCAAAGGACGTTGGTAGAGGGCGACCAGAAGTTCAACTTCTTCATCAAGGAGTTCGCCTGATTGCAAAAGCGCATAAAGCTCTTCGGTGCTGTTGATGATGATTTCCGTGCTGTATTGTCTGGCTTGGGCTTGCGAAAGCCAGAAGCAACCGAGCAAGACCAAAGCCGGATGAATGTGTTTTGTTAACCTAAAAGTATTTTTCATCTTATTCCTCACAGGCTCCCCAGAGTCCGGACTTGGCATCTTCGGCCAATGTGGCCACGGCCTCAAATTCGTCCAGATAGAGTTTATTCGGTTCGATATAGAGTAGTTTGGCATAACCCCGTTCGAGCATTAATTTATTGACCGATGCATCATCAATACTGACATAG
>JASMKV010000200.1 GCA_030749035.1 Myxococcota bacterium
CCCTGCTGAAGCGATGGGTTTTGATGAAGATGCGCTCTTAAGCATCGAACAAATGGCGCAAAGCTACTATACATCCGGGCTTTACGACAAAGCCATGTTGGCCTTTTCATTTTTAACCAATATGGATAACCAATACACGCGGGCCTGGCGCGGTATGGGCGCTTGCTATCAAGCAAAAAAACTCTACGAAATGGCCTCATCCTGCTATCAGCTGGCCCAAACCATCGATCCTGAAGATGTTGCCTCAAAAGTGTTTTGGGGTGAATGCCTGTGCCTCTCGGAGAAAAAAACAGAAGGCCTTGCGGTGCTCAATCAGGTCATTGAAGACAGCACCGATGAACCCGATTACCTGCCCTATGTGACCCGGGCCAGAGCCATTATTGGTGCCGATGGAGGTATCCCGACCAAAATCATTCTCCGGCGCGAAGGACAAAATCTCCTTCAGGATAAGGCCGAAGATCTCTTGGCGGCCGGTGTAGAGCTCGATCCTGAGCGCGAAATCACCCCTGAAGACATGATGAAAAACCCCAAACTTCGTAAAATTATTGAAGAATTAAGTGCCAGTGTGAGTAATGGCGAACTCACTTTTGCGCAAATTGGTGGATTTACCGATAATGAGCTCGATGGTGCCTACGCCGCCGCCTGCCAATACATCAATACTGACCAAATCCAACAAGGCACCCAGCTCTTAGGCATGCTGATCCTCATCGACCCCTATAAAGCCCGCTATTATCAGCTGGTTGGCATTGGCTTACAACGTCTTAAGACGTACCCCACCGCAGAATACTTTTATGGACTGGCGCAGCGGCTTGAGCCAGAAAATATCATGACACAGGTGTATTTGGGTGAATGTAAGATCCTTAACGGTAAAACCGATGACGGCCTTAAAATACTCAAAGAATCGCTGCAAGCCATTGAAAATGAGGGAGATTCATCTGATTTGAAGGGTCGGGCGCAAGCCTTGATCCAACAATTTAGTTAAAAGATTTAACCCTTTTTTAACCCTAATCAGGGGCCTCTTGTGTATGTCCCCATAGAAGCTTAAAATCAAATATGGAGCACCACCATGAGCAATATTTCCGGAAACAATGTTAATTCCAACAATCCGCAATCACAGCATATTATCCCCAATGAAGTTTCAACTTCAGCGGCCAAGCAAAGCGCCACTGCCGAAGAAATTGTGCTGCTGAATACTTTTGCTTTAAACTCCAGTGCACCCACCGGCAACGTTCCGCAAAGCAATGTTCCTCCACCGATGGTCACGCAACCGCCACTCACAAGTGAAAATCAAAATGGTTATACCTCTTTTGTTTCACATGCGGAACAAACTGTAGGCGCTTCTTTGAACCACAGCGGCGAATCAAGTATCAACAATCTTAATCCACAAAACATGACCGCCTACTGTCTTAAGCTCGACGTTTTAGACCCCAACAACTGCGTTGAAACCCACAACGCCTTAAGCGAAGTCAACAGCGATCTACGCCAAGCCGAAATTGAAAAAGCCAAACAGGAAAATATTGAGGCCCAGAAAAAACTCAAAGAAGCTGAAGAGCTGGCCAAGAAAATGGAAATGTTTTCAATCATTATGACCGTCATCAGCATCGCTCTGCTTATCGTGACTATGGGCGCAGCCACCCCATTGGTTGCAGGAGCAGCAGCCGGAGCCGCAGCAGCCGGCTCAGCCACCGGCACAGTCGCCACACAAGTCGCCACACAGGCAGCCACAGAAGCGGCCAAACAAGTCGCCGTTAAGGGCGCCCAACAAGCCGTTCAACAGACCTTAGAACAAAGCCTGACGAAGGTGGCCAGCAATGCAATACAAGAGTGCTGCACAAAAGCTGCACAGGAAGCGGCCAAAAAGGCGGCGACAGAAACGATATCAAAAGAAGCCATTAAGAAGGCGGCAGAAGAAGGCGCCAAAAAAGCTCTAGCCGATGGCACGGCTAAAGCTGCTGCGGAGCAGGCTGTCAAAGAGGCGGCCAACCAAGGTGTGCAAGCAGCAAACAAACAGCTTGCTCAAGGTATGGGTGAGAAATTTGTACAAGAAGCAACCAACAAGGCCGTGGTAAAAAGTGGAGAAAAGCTAGCACAAGACACCGTTCAACAAGGGGTGGTGAAACAAACTGTTGCGAAAGCCAGGGAGAAAATGAGCAGCGAAGCCTTTGGCCACTATGTCAAAGCTCAAACGGTGAAAATCGGTGGTGAAGGTGTTGGCGAGGCCCAAAAAGCCAACATTATGGCCGATGCGCATCGACATGAACTCAACGCCAAAATTCATGAGAAAAACGCTGATGTTGCCCAAGGCATGATTGAAAACGAAGCTGAAGAGAATAAGGTCATTATGGAGAACGTCAATGCCGCCTTTACAAAGGCCATCGAGGCCTTGAGTCGATCACACGCATCGATCACAAAAGTAAATGCATCAGCCAAAGTCTAAGACTTATGTGTATGTCAGAGAGTAAAGCCAACACACAACGCTTTAACGGGAGAAAAAGAGTATGAGTATGCAAGTATCAAACACACCGCGCGCCATCAATATCGACACAAGTTCCAGTGGTGCATACACCGCAACAGACGAGAGCACCAAGATGACCAGGGAGATGCTGGCTGACGACAAAAAGAAGAAAGCGACCAACCCCTTAGACAAAGACGGCGATGGCGTCGCTGATGGCGAATCCCTGGCCGGAGATGCCAATGGCGCAGAAGGTGCTGTTATCAATCAGGATCTTTTGTCCAAGATTTTAAATTCGCAAGGTCTGACCATGGGTGCCAACGGTCTTAATTCTATGGACGGTTTCGCCATTGCTACCGCCACCAACGGCTCGGCTGCGGTTGATTTTGGTTCAAATGCACCTATTCTTCCTGCCATGACACAAAGCGCCAATGTGGATTACGAGCTTATGGGTGACCGCTTAAATGCCCTTAGCGCCAACAGCATGGAAGATGGTGCCCTCATGTGGCACGCTTTGAGCGAAACGGCCCGCGGCTCACGCGAAGATATGGCAATGACCAAACAACTGCGCTTTGCCATGGAAAAGCAAAAATATGCTTCAAAAATGAAAGAACTCAAAGCTAAAGAAGAAGAAATCGATGCCCAAAAAGAGGCCGCTGTATGGAGCGCTGTTGCTTCTATTGCCAGTGTTGCTGTCGCTTCTTTTGCCGGAGGACAAAATATGGGAGTGGCCATGGGCGCACAACAGGCCATGTCACAAACCGTGAACGCCATCAGCGTCAATTGGGGTCCTCAAGCGGAAGCCAACCAGAAAGCGCTTGATCAAAAAAGTGAGCAAATTGTTCAATCCACCCTTGATGAAGCCATTGAATCTCTTAAAGGGAATTATGATGCGGCCCGGGAAGCCCATCGCCAGTCCCTGGAAGTCATTCAAAAGCATTGCGAACTCGCATCACAAAATGTTAGTGCCATTACGAAAGGCTAAGTGATATAGGGAGGCCATGGCAGAAAATCTGACGATTGAGTCCAGCAACGCTGGACAATTGGCAAAGGATTTACTTGAGCAACAAAACCGGCTTGATTCTAACGATCCGTCCATCGCACGACTCCTTAATCTGGGTGTAAGCCCCGCTGAAATATCGCAACTCTTGAGCAGAGGTATTCCCAAAGAACAAATTGGCGCCATTATCTTTAATCGCGCCAGGCTTTCCAAAACCAACGCCCTCAAAGAAAGTAAAGAAGCTTACACGCAAAGCATATCAAAAGAAGTCATCACATCCAACGCAAACCAAAATGCCGCTTTAAAAACCACGGGTGTCGAACAAGTCCAAAATGTCGACGGATTAACATCGATTCAGCGCAAAGAGGTCACAAGCAACCCTAAAGGCCATGTGTATTTACCCGTCTCAAGCGCTGAGCCCATTGATGCGGATGCTGCCAAAACTCTACTCGACAATACTATTCTTAACTTCATGATCGGCGAAAATGGTTTGCCCTTGACGACCGAAGAGGTCCTGACATCATTGAAGACAACGCCGACATCCACCACACCAAAGACAGTCAAAAGTGCAAGCTTTAACCGCTTTACCCCCGCACAACCGATGGGGATTGAAAACACCAACTCTGCCTTAAGTACGCCCGGTAGCGGCACCACAAGTCTCTCCTTGAATCTCAAGAGTCAAAAGAAAACCGGTTCGGGCAGCGCCACCGGCGCCTTGAGTTCAACATGGAATGTGGGCGATGTCAGTATTAACTCGAATAAGCTTTTTTCGATGCTCACCCAGTTTCTTTTTGACCATCAAGAAGAGCTTCAGGAGATTATGAAAGACCAAAGAGAATTACGTAATGAGTTGGCAGAAACCGCAACTCAAGCGCTTAAAACCCTGAAGGCTTTTAAAGAACAAGCGATTCGTAAAGAAGAAATGGATGCCATCCAAAGTGCCGTCGAACGTCTCGTCGAAATACCGCAAAAAGCGGCGCAGGCCGATGTGCAAAGCGCCACTGGCACAGGCGCCCCCAACCAACAGGCACAACAATCGCTCGAGCTTTTGCAGACAAAAACTGAAACCACACGTGAAGCGCGCAGTGAAAACGACCCCTTAAAAAGCACAAAACACACCCTGCTCACCGATGCCGAAATCGCTGACATCGGTACAGAGGCTTATGCGGGCCATATTGATGCCATAAGCCAATCTCAAGGCTTTGGCTTTACCGCTGATTTGATTCACGAGCGCTCAGAGCTTAAAGCGCTTCAAGATGACCCAGGCATCGAAAATACCGCAGAACTCGATGCACTCATTAATCAATACGATCAAGTGATTGAAAAACTCGAAGAGCGCAATGAGACGCAATTTAATCGCGCCATCAAAAGTAATTTACATGCCAGTATTGCCTGTCAGGATATTGATCGCTTAGGTCAACAAAGTGCACAGCTTGAGCAGAAAGCAGATCAAATCAATGGGCGCTTAAGCGAAATTGAAAACGAAGTGCAAGCCAGTCCTGCGCCAACAGGAGATGCGCTCACCAACCTTCAAAACGAGCAAACCGATCTGCTTCAAGAGAAAAACAATCTTGAAAAAGAGCAGTTTAAAGTCGCCTACCAATATACACGTGCGGTCAACTTACTGCAAAATCGACTTAGTTCAGACACGGGTCAAACAAACATGCAAAAAATCCTTCACAAGGGAAAAGCACAACCCATTACCCCGGACATTGCCAACGAGCCCGCACTGCCCGAAGTCTCTACCCTGAAAATGGCAGTCCCCTTCATGAGCCCCGAAGCGCCTGAAATCACCGGCCACGCCTCAGAAGGTGCCCGTGATTACTACAATGCTATTGTCGATGACGGAGAAAATCTTCTGCTCAATGATATGCCTCAAATAGAAAAAAGGTTGCAAGAAATTGACAATGAACTTGGAGCCACCCCACCACCAGAAGAGGAAAAACGTGCGAACCTTAATAAAGAACGCACAGGTTTGTTGCACGAAAAAGTTGGTTTAGAACTAAAAGATGGCCAAATTCCTGAAAATTTTTCTGACTTTAGACAGGCTGGCAACAATGTGGTGCGCGGCGTTGCTTCGGAAGTGGGTAATTTCAACGAAAATGACGCAGTACACAGCACGCTACAAACACTTTATTATGCGAACGGTGTGAGCGATGAAGCCAAGCGTTTTGCTGAAGAGCAAGGCTACGAGGCACTGCAAAAAACGCAGGAAATGAAACAGGGTGCCGATGCCAAATTTAAGCAAATCGTCCAGCGCATGGGCGGCATGGTCAATCAACTTGTGGCTCTGCAATATCGAACCTTCAGAGCTTAATACTTTTTATCAACGAAAACTTTATTTTTTCGCACCGGCAAGATGCTCAATGTAGCCTGAGCCTTGCAAATAGCCCCGCAAACGTTTACGCAATTTTGCCTCTATGGTTCTGACTTTCATCCTGGTCGACTTGAGTTTTTGTGCGGTTTCCTCCTGCCCCATACCTTCAGCAAACCGACAGAGCAAAATCTGTTTCTCGAGATGATCAAGATCGTCCATAAAATCATCCATCAAGCCACGCAGTTCACCATGTTCGTATTGCGAATCGACCGGCAATTCCGCGCGCCCATAGAGGACACCACCAAACTCTTCGGTCACTTCATCGTCCATCACCGCAAGATGAGAGCGGCTGTCACTGGCGCTGATGTAATTACTAAAAGCAATTTCACGATTACGAAAACCGTTGATCACCATATTTCTGGCAATCGCCAACACCCAGTTTGTAAATGAATTGATGCCATTATAAGCGGTCCGGGCCTTATCCTCGAAGGCCCGACGAAAAACTTCCTGCACCGAAGAATGCAACTCAGAAGGCTCAGGGATACCTTTAAAATAGAAATTGCCCTTTTGTGAGCGAAAGGTGAAACCCTTACGCAAAAAACGCTGCACGCCAGGCTGGTAATGGGCATAAACCTCGCCCATGGCATCCTTTTCGCCCTTTTTGAAGGCGCCGAGCAGCTTCTTGTTTTTCGCTAAAAACATCTCTTAAGGCCTAAGCTATGCTTGGGGTGGTGGTCGACGCAAGCTATTTGACATCTGGACGTTTGTTCAGGTATAACAAAGTGAGGAGCGATCACCATGGAACGACCTGAACTCACCGGAAGACAAGAACAAGTACTTGATTTTATTAAGGATCATATTGGTGAATGGAGTTATCCCCCAACCCTCCGTGAAATTGGCGCGGCCCTTGGTATCCGCTCGACCAACGGGGTTTCAGACCATTTGCGCGCCTTAAAACGCAAAGGCTATCTTACCCAGGACGGCATGAAATCGCGGACCCTCAAGCCACGAGAGGTAGAAGAATGTGCTCAGGAACCTCTTCGTGCACTGACTTCTGGAGAATTCACCTCCATTCCCATTCTTGGTCGTGTCGCCGCTGGTGAACCCATTTTGGCCGAGGAAAATGCGGAAGGCTCAGTGATCATCGACACCATGCTGGTGGGGCGTGGCCAAAAAGTGTTTGCCTTAAGGGTTGTGGGTGAATCGATGATTGAAGCTGGTATTTTGCCGAACGACTTTATTTTCGTCAAAAAACGCTCGCAAGCAGAAAATGGGACCATTGTGGTTGTGATGATTGAAAATGAGGCGACGGTGAAGCGCTTTTATGCACAGGGCGATGAGATTCGGCTACAACCTGAAAATTCAGCGATGGCCCCTATCATCATTCATAAAAAAGATTTTCGTCAAGTACAGATCATCGGTGTGGTTGTTGGCGTTTATAGGCAAACACTCTAAACTTTCTTACTTGCTTCTGACAAAGCTATCGCATTAAATTTTCGTCATGCCCCTCGAGCCAAAAGATGTACGCCTGCGCATTGTGACCGGCAAGGGTGGCGTCGGTAAAACCACCATCGCTTGCGCCCTGGCAGTGCAAGAGGTCCGTCAAGGCAAGAAAGTTTTGCTTTGTGAGGCCAAAGGACGAAGTCGCACAACGGAATTTCTGGGCACAAGATCTGCCAGCGAAGAGATTCGTGAAGTGCAAGAGAATTTATTTATTGTCGACATGAATCCTGAGGCGGCCATTCGTGAATATGCTTTACTCATGTTGCGCTTTAAGCCCCTCTACAATGCGGTTTTCGAAAATCGTTTAATCAAAACCTTTATACGTCTTGTGCCTTCATTGGGTGAACTTGTGATGCTCGGTAAAATTTGGTTTCATGAACAAGAACAACACCTCGACAAATCACGCTTTGATGTTATCATTTTTGATGCACCGGCCACCGGACATGCGCGCCTCATGCTGCATGCTCCGCAAGCGATGCAAACCACTGTGCCGCCTGGACCGCTGCGGCAAAATGCCCGCCTCATTCAAGAACTGCTGACGGATATGGAACGCACAGCCTTACATCTGGTCACCACCCCTGAAGAAATGCCGATCAATGAAGCCATTGAGCTCGAACAAGCCGCCCGGGAATCTCTGGGGATACATTTGGGCACAACTTTTATCAATCAAGGTATCCCTGAGCTTTGTGATGAGGATTTAAAGCAACTCAAGAGCACAACACTTCCGAGAGAATGGGCTGCACTCAAGGAGGTCTTAGAAACACACGCATTACAAAGTCGCGACGAAAACCAACTTCTCCAGGAGTTGCCCGCTAAGATGCTCGATAACGCATTGCAGATACCGCAGATCATCGATCAAAAAAACAACAGGCAAACAGTTGAGACCATTGCAGATCTCTTGGAGGCCGCAAGTCATGGAGAATAAAACGCCTCACCTTTGGACAAATCGAAAAATACTCATCAGTGTCGGTCCTGGAGGCGTAGGCAAAACAACCGCATCCGCATCACTGGCGCTCGCTGCCGCAAGACAAGGCAAAAAGACACTCGTCATGACCGTCGACCCCTCGAGACGCTTAGCCAATGCTCTGGGCTTAAGCGATCTACCTAATGTTGCGCACCAAATCCCATCGGAGCAATTCTTAGAGTATGGCATCGAGCTTCAGGCACCTTTCTCGGCCATGATACCTAATGTGAAACGCATCTTTGACGATCTCGTACAACGCTCCGGATTAAGCACACATAGACAACTTGAGATCATGGACAACCCGATTTATCAACGTTTCTCCTCCACCTTGGCCGGCTCCCTCGAATATGCTGCAATCGAAAAGCTCTATGAAGTGTATAGCTCCAAGCGCTACGATCTCATTATTCTCGATACGCCTCCCGCCCAAAATGTGCTCGACTTTCTTGACGCACCACAACGTATTGTTGATTTTCTTTCCAATGAAAGTGTGCAGTGGTTGATTCGTCCCTATGTCAAAAGCACCCATGTTTCGACGAAGCTTCTGGACTTGGGAAGCGCACTTATGAATAAAACCCTTGGGAAGATGGCCGGAGCAGACACCATGAAAGCATTGGCAAAGTTTGTCCTTGGCTTTCAAGGCATGTATGAAGGCTTTGCCCAGCGCTCCATCGCCGTCCAGAAACTTTTGCGCGAGCCACAAACTGCTTTTGTTGTGGTCACATCAGGACAGCGACAACAACAGCAAAGCGCACTCCATTTTTCTAAAGACCTACGCAAACAAGGCTTTCATCTTGCCGGCTTTATAGGGAATCGAATGCTCACCCCCAACCCTCTGCTTACGCAACCAAATCTTATCGAACATTTTCAAGTCGCTCTTAAAAATGCGAAGATCGAAGAGCCCAACAGTCAACTCAGCAAGGCACTGCGCTTCAATGTTGGTCGCCATAAAAAAGCAACAAAATCTATCGACTATCTTCAAAGCCAGGTTGGGGATAAGCCGCTGGTCATCTTGCCCGAACTTGCGCAAAGCTCGCCCGGGCTGGAAACCTTGGCGGAGCTGCAAAGAACACTATAAAAGTCCATTAAAAATGCCTTGATGCAGTTGACACACACCAATAGGCTGAGTACTCATCTAACCACTGAAATATGATGAAAAAATTTGTCACAACAGGACTTTCTACGCTGGCCCTCTTAGGCTGCTTGAGCATCTCAACAACTGCCATCGCCGGCGGCAATGATATTTCATTGGTCGGTTTAGGCCGACCTGCCCAGAGCAGTTTAGACGATCCTGCTGTCGAACGATTTAGACGGCTCAGTTCAGAGCTCGCCATCACACTCTCCCCAAATCTTTCCGAAACCGGTCGAACCAGAGGCATGAGCGGCTTTGGCTTTGGACTTATAACCTCCTACACCAATATCAATGAAGCGGGGAAATACTGGCAAGGACAACCTGGCACACCTGTTTTGGCTGGCCCCTTAGAGGACAAATCCGTACCCTCCTACTTTTTCACACCCACACTTTACGCATCAAAAGGACTTCCCTTCTCAAGTCAAATTGGTGCCTCGCTGACGTTGCTTTCGGGAAGTCAAATGAGCGTTCTTAATGGCAATTTTAAATTTGCACTGCACGAGTCCTATTTTCGAAAACTGCCTACATTGTCCGCACAAATTGCCATAAACAGGTTGCTTGGCGCCACCGATATTGATCTTGTCAGTGGAAGTCTTGATCTTATCGCATCATACGCCTTTGGCATTTCCGGTATGACACGCTGGGATATTTTTGTGGGCGGCGGGCAACAATTCGCACACGTCAACTCTTTGGTACTCGATGAAACGCCATTTAGCGTCGACGATGCCACCAACGATCAACGTGGCGGCACCAATGGCTCACTCTACACATTTCCAACCTTGGAATGGAAAGACAATGTCGTTTTACGCGTCATGGGTGGTCTCAAGGTACATGTTGCCATGTTTGAAATTGTTTACGGCTTTAGATTAAGTCAAATCAAGTGGTCGGGAAGAAGTATTCCCACACACTCATTAAAATTCGGTTTTGATCTTTAAAAGGACGGCAGGAGCCAATGCCTGGTTTTGGTGAACTATTTCTCTTGGCTATTATCATCATTGCTGTTTTTGGTGCCAGAGGGCTTCCGCGTTGTGCAGACCGACTTGGGGCGTTTTTAGCCCGAAAGCCTGAGCGCACCGAAACGCAAATGAAGGATGAACTCTAATTCATTATGACTCAAGGCATCAAATATGGGGACTATTACCTTCTGGGACGTTTAAGCGAAGGCGGAATGGCAGAAGTTTTTCTCGGCAAACCCCTGGAAGCGCAAGATCCAAACAAACTTATTGCTGTGAAACGCATCATTAAGCAGCATCAAAATAATCCACAATTTATCGCCATGCTCAAAGATGAAGCACGCATCGCCATCGGACTGGAGCACCCCAATATATGTAAAGTGTTTGAACTCAGTGAAGTGAACAAGCAAATTTTCTTAGTGATGGAATTTATCCATGGCAAAGAACTTGGCTCCATTCAGTACCAATGCGTTCAAAACAAAACAGCATTGCCACTAGAGTTGTCGATTTTCATTATTGCGCAAATCGCAAATGCCTTAAGCTATGCACACAAGAAAACAGACAGTGCTGGCAAATCAGAGGAAATCGTACATCGCGATGTGAATCCACAAAACATTTTCATCAGCTTTGACGGACAAGCCAAACTGATTGATTTTGGTATCGCCAAGGCCAAAGATCGCTTGACCCGAACAAAACTGGGCATGGTTAAAGGCAAATGCGGATATATGTCCCCTGAACAAGTCGCCGGTGATGAAGTTGATGGACGCAGTGATATTTTTGCCTTAGGCGTTGTGCTCTATGAGCTGGTCACGGGTAAACAAGCATTTACTGGCGATAGCGAATTTGAAATATTTCAAAATATTTCACAAGCCCGCTATATTCCCCCACAAAAAGCCAACAAACATATTCCTGAAAGCCTTGCCAAGATCATGGACAAGAGCTTGGCACAAAAGTTAGATGCCAGGTATCAAGATGCAGAAGAATTTGCTGAAGAACTCTTCTCAATATTACACGCTCAAGGTCTTTCCATCGACGAGCTGCAAAACAATCTTTCTGAATATTTAAAAGAAATCTACGCTGAAGGTTATGCCAAAGAAATCAATCAGATCAAAAACTATCAAGACATCCTGCCTCCCGGCGCTGAATTGGTCGCTCCCCCTGAACAAGAAGAACGCATCACCGGTTCAACTGTCCCTGAAATGCTTGTTTATAGCCCCGATGAGAGCGGTCCCCCCCTTGAAGAATCAATGCCTACAGACATCGCACCTGCACAAGAGGATTCAGATGATGAAGCGGGGGGCAGCACGGCTGTAGATATGCCCATTTATGAGCCACCTGCTGAGGATGATGTCGAACAAACCAATTCATTTGAAGAAGAGCCAACTGTACTCGTTGCAAGTGGTCAACACTTGCATGCGCATGACCAAGCCAAGAGCTCAGAGCCCCAAGCTGACACGTCATTGGAGCAGGACAAGCACAGCACGAACGAGGTCTTCGAAGATGAGCGCACACGCCAACTCGAAGAACATGAAATTGCCGAATTTACAAATCGTTCGCCAGAAATTGCACAGCTCCCCACACGTGAACACCCCGCGGCAGAAAGTGATTCAGCTGTGCCAACGGGTGTGGTTCAAACACAAAGCATTGAAGATCTCGGCATCGGAATCAATGAGGAACCCACACGAGAAGTTCCTATGCCCGGACTTGAAACCCCTGAACCTCCTGAGGCAAAAGAGGAAGACGAATCCAGCAATCCATTTGCCATCCCCAAAACTCCAATCCAAACCATGAAGATCACACTGCCAACCGAAGAAGAGGCCATGCAGGCCATCAAGGCTCAAGATGGAAAGATGGAAATCGAATCGACAGAAGAAATCGCCTTCTCAACTGAGGACATTTCTTTTTTGCCCCCCAACGACATTCACACCGAGCCCGGAAAAGAACAACCCAGCAGCAAAATCGACAACAAACAAGCGACTGCTTTAGCACTGGCTTTTTTGTTCGGGGTATTAACCATCGCTGGCGTTTATTTTTGGTCGAGTATCAATTAATCTCTCGGGGCCCCCAAGCAGGGGTTTCAATATGGATACCATCAAGAACAATATGGCGTTGATTCGAACCGTCAACATCCATCACATAAAGCTTCTTGCCGTGCTTAGGCCCTCTCGTCGAGGTAAAAACGATTTGCTGACCGTCTGGGGAAAATTGAGGGCTTTCATTATTGGCTTGGTCCTGGGTTAGCCTTGTAATGACACCTGTTTTAGGATGGACAAGAAAAATATCATAAGCCAAACGCTCATCTCTGGCCGTAAAAGTGATTTGCCCATCGTTCTTCGGTGACCAATCTGGTTCTTGATTATATTTACCCTGAAAAGTTAATCGACGCTGCTGCGTTCCATCCGCGACCATCACATAAATATGAGGATTGCCTGACCGTGAACTGACAAACGCGATCTGAGAGCCGTCTGGACTCCAGCTTGGTGAAACATCTTGTCCCCAACTGTCTGTCAATCGTCGTAATTTTTTCCCGTCTCGGTTCATCAGATAGATTTCAGTGTTGCCGTCAATACTTAAAGTGAGTGCAATTTTTGAGTTGTCTGGCGAAACAGCGGCACCAATATTTAAACCTCTTTTGTTAGAAATCCAATCCAGTTTTCTGTCCGCCATTTCTAACTGAAATAAATCAGGATTATTTTTAAGATAAGAGGTAAAAAACAAATGCTTACCATCTGCGCTCCAGGCAGGCAGCAAACTTAACACATTCGGCGCGGTCACACGCTCAATTTCTTTTCCGTCAAGCGTCGCGACAAAAATTGATTTTCCGCGCGGCATTCGCTTCACGTAGGCTATACGCGATGAATAAATACCCTGCTCACCTGTCAGAACCCCCACAACGGCATCCAGGAATTCATATATACTTCGATGTAACAGCTCGGCAGGTTTTTCAAATTGCTTGGTCAGCAATGTTTTTCCCCGAACAACATCAAAAAATCGCATGGTTAATTTGATCTGATTTGGAGAACCGCCAATACTCGATGTGATTAAGCCTGATGCGCCGACATTGAGCCAGTTTTTAAAATACGGCTTTCTTGCAGAATCTCTCGAATCGCTTAAATAACTCCCTGGTGGAACAAGCTCAAGACTTCTGGGGAAATCCACATTTCGTCTCACTAATCTTAAAAATTCTTTTGATATCTTCTTAATTGAATCATTTGCTTTTGAAGCCAGTTCAACATCCGAAACAGCTACAGGATAAGCGCGAAAGTTTGCTCCACCCACCACAATACGCATACGCTCTGCAAAAGCATCACCACTGCTAAGCAAAATACAGGCAGAAAACAAACAGATACGACTACACATCTTCTGGGGATCTTACCTGCTCTCGGGTTCGGGTCAATAGGTTAGGAAAATCATTTTTAAATTAGTTGTGCCAATCCAGCACACAAACTGAATCTAGGGCTGAAATTGTACTTCAATGCCATCTTCAAAAACGGCTTTTTGGATGGATTTTGGTGGTGCTCCGACTTTCGCACAACGCAATATTGCTTGCTCTACAGCATGATCAAAACGTTCAAGTCCAGAACCTTGCTCAATGCGGTGATCTTTAAACGAACCATCCGCAGCAATCCATAAAATCACAGATACTGACTTTCCCACAACTTGCGCTGGCTCTAAACCCGCCAGCTCATATTTAGATTTAAGACATCGATAAATTTCTGTGGCAAACCGATTGCCAACAATGGCTTTATCTAAATCTGTTTCTGTGCCTTCTGCAACACCTTCAGGATCGCCCTGAGAATCGTCGTCTTCAGCGCTTATCTTTTTCAGTCTCTCCAAAGCACTTAAAAGACGCTCTTTTTTCTCTGCAATAACTTTGGGTTTTTGCTTAATCACATTCGGGCTTTTATTTAATGACACTTTTTTTTCTCTTGCCTGAACTTGGGGCACTGATTTTCTTGGTAAGAGTTCTTTTTTTCTTTTCTTACCCAGTTTCACCAATTTTGTAACAATGACATTCTTGTGGCGAACCTGGCTCGCCTTAGAGTCCTTCGTAACAATAAATCCAAGTAAAACAATGCCATGCAAAGCGATTGAGCCAATAAGAGCCCTCATAAATGCTTTGAGTCGACTGCTTTTTATCATCACGTGATGCCTTAAGGCGCAGTCGTTTCTGGATCAGTCACCATCCCCAAATTCTCAACCCCTGCATTCTTTAAAATAGCCATGATATCAATCACAAAACCGTATGATAAAGAGCGATCTGCTTGTAAAAATATCTCTTTATCGGCCTGCAAGCGTGTGTTGGATAAAAGTTTTTCCTTCAAAACCTCACGTGGAATTTCCGTATCACCCAAAAATATTTTTCGATCCGCATTGACACTTAAAATCATATTATTTTCATCCGGGTCGAGACTTTGAGCCTGAGCCTGAGGTAAATCAACCTCGATGCCCATCTGCATAAATGGTGCGGTCACCATAAAAATAATAAGCAGCACCAGCATGACATCAACCATAGGTGTCACATTGATCTCACTCATGGCCCGGCCGCCGCCACCTGTACTCATACCCATATTGATATCCTAAAAGAAGTGACGTCTGATAATATTTAAAAAGTCTGATGAAAAATTTTGCATTTCAGTGTCAAGAATTCGAATTTTTGAAAGAAAATAATTATAAGAGATCACTGCAGGGATTGCTGCAAACAAACCAAAAGCTGTCGCCACCAAAGCCCCGCCAATACCGGGCGCCACTGTCGCCAGATTCGCATTGCCCATCGCACCAATATCCTGAAAGGAATTCATAATTCCAATCACAGTCCCCAGTAAACCGATAAACGGTGCCGTGGAACCTGTTGTGGCTAAAAAAGTAACAAGCGATTCAAGATCGGTTAATTCTGCCGCCGCTGCCCGGCGCATAGAGCGCTCTATACTCTCCATGGCGCCAAGCTGTGTGTCTTCCTGTTTTTCAACATCACTTTTTTTCTTCACTTTTGCCAACTCAATATAACCCGCACGAAAAACCTGAGAGACCGGCGAAGCACTTAAGCCATCAGATTTTTCGAATATATTGTCGAGGCGTTTTGAATTCCAAAAAGTGTCCAGAAAGGTTTCTGATTGATTGTAGGCTGAGCGTATGCGGCGCCACTTGTAAACGATAATGGCCCAGGAGATAATTGAAAAAATAAGCAAAAAAAGCATCACGACTTGTTCGGCCACGCCAGCCCTAAACACACTCTCCCAAAATCCATAGTGCTCCCCGGCTCCGCCGGCACCGGCGATGGACACATCTATAAGTCCATATACTGTTGATAATGTCATCATACCCATGGCGGGTACCACAAAGGGACCACTTCACGCAATTGTCTTAAACTCAAACAAAGATCAAAAATAACCCACAAAATCACCCCAAAAAGCGCAATTCATGGACAAAAAGCGCTTCTGGATGAATACTATAGGGACCAATGCCAACGCTTAAGCCACCTATTCAGCCGCCCTACGCGCCCACACATGCCAAGACAGAAGGCGAGAGCAGCGTTGATGAAAATATCGAGCGTATTTTACAGCTTAAAAATCAGCACCAACAAATACTCCAATTGGCCAAACAGG
>JASMKV010000201.1 GCA_030749035.1 Myxococcota bacterium
GGGGTGATCCAGTGGGCCCAAAGGAAGATGTTCTCGAGTTTTAAACTTAACTGATGCGCTTGAAGGGTTGAGACGAAGTTTTCAGGGCTTTCCTGGACCTCCTGGCGCCAGCGCTGCCAGTGCTCCGGCTTTTGCTCGGCAAGCAGAACCCCGGCCTCTTCAAAACATTCCCGACAGGCCGCAACCGCGTAGCCACTGACCACGGGGTCGAGTCCATGTTTTTGGCTTAAGTCCTGGCCGAGCGCTTGATCACAGCTTTCGACTTTACCGCCGGGAAACACATAGGCACCGCCCATAAAAGGGCTTTGGCTGTGCCTTTGCATGAGCAAAATTTCATAATCTTCGACGGCCGAGTTTTCTGTCGTCGACCGCAGGATCAGAACCGTCGAGGCGGGTTTAGGGGGCATTGTTTAGCGGCGAAACTTTTTGCCGGATTTGGCGTAGTCTTTAAGGATCTCCGCTGGCTTGAAACGCTCACCATGTTGCGCCGCATAGCCTTCAAGTTTGCCGACGATTGTATCCGCACCCACGAGGTCGACATAGGAGAAGGGCCCGCCGGTAAATGGCGGAAAGCCCAAACCAAAGATGGCGCCAATGTCACCGTCGCGTGGATTCCGCAAGATATCTTCTTGTAAGCACAGGGCCGCTTCATTGACCATAAGTAGGCCTAAACGTTCTTGAATCTCTTGCTTGGCCACCGCGCCCGGGTTTGGGGTGATGCCCAGGACACCATAGACACTCTCATCGACCTTACCTTTTTTACCATTTTCATAGAGATAAAAACCGCGATTGTTCTTGCGACCAAAGCGCTCATCGTCGATCAAGGCGTTAAGGGTTCCAGGTGCCTTCATGCGATCACCAAAAGCTTCGAGCATGATGCCCGCGACCTTTACGCCCACGTCAATGCCGACTTCATCCAGAAGGGTCACCGGACCGACCGGGAAGCCCCAATCCATCAACGCGTTGTCAATCACGTCAACCGGCGCGCCTTCTGCCATGATATAGGCGGTTTCATTCATATAGGGCCCAAGGATACGTGAGGTATAAAAACCGGTACCATCATTCACCACAATCACGGTTTTGCCCTGCATCTTGCCCAGCTCCACGCAGGTTGCGGTGACCCAATCGGCGGTGCCAGGATGCACAATGATTTCGAGGAGCGGCATTTTTTCTACCGGAGAAAAATAATGCATGCCAATGACCGTTTCGGGGTGCTTGGAGCCTTTGGCAATTTCGGTGATCGGCAGTGACGAGGTATTGGTTGCAAAAATAACATCGTCTCTGCCCGCCTCTTCGACCGCTTGTAAGACTTTTTGCTTGAGACCGATGTCTTCAAAAACCGCTTCAATGACCACATCAACATTGGCAAAGCCGCTGTAATTTGTCGTGCCGCTTAAATGTTGCATCATATGGTCGGCTTGTGCCTTAGAGCGAATGCGGCGCTTGACATCTTTGCTCAGCATTTTTTGCAGATATTGTTTGCCACGGCCAACGCCCGCATAATCAACTTCATTGATACGGGTGGGGAGTTTTGCGGTGCGTACATTCACCGCCGCAATACCGCCGCCCATCAGACCACCACCTAAGACGCCCACTTTGTTGATGGGGCGTGCTTTGACACTTGGATCATCAACGCCGTTTTCTTTTTTGAGATCGATGGTGGCAAAGAAAATCGATTGTAGGGCTCGGGCTTCTTTGGAGATGAGCAGATCACTAAAGTGTTCAGCTTCAGCTTCTAGGCCCTTGGTGATGCCTTTTTTAAGACCCACCTTAATGCAATCGAGGGCTTTTTCTGGGGCAGGATAATTGCCGCGGGTTTTCTTCAGCAGTTCTTTTTCTGCTTTGGCAAAAACCGCATTGAGTCCCAGAGGGTTTTTCTCCAGAGCCAGGCTTTGATAGAAATTGGGATCGCGCAAGCTTGCGCTTAAGCTTTTTTTGTCGGTTTTCTTGCCGGCTTTGGCAAGTTTGAGTGCGCGTTTTTTCGCTGCGGCAAAGAGGGCCGGCTCAGGCACGACCTCTGAGACAATACCCAATTTCTTGGCTTTGCGTGGACGAACCTTTTTGCCGGTAAGAATCATATCCAGCGCACTGACCAGACCAATCAAGCGGGGCAGGCGCTGGGTGCCGCCGGCGGCGGGCAATACGCCAATTTGCACCTCGGGTAAACCGAGTTGTGTTTTTGGGGAGTTCGAACAGACCCGTTCGGTACAGGCCAGGGCGATTTCCAGGCCACCCCCTAAGGCGGGCCCATGAATGGCGGCGACGGTGGGGACGCCTCTTTTTTCGAACATGCCTTCCATGCGATTAAACATGGCTTGGCCCTCTTGAATGGCTTTAAGGCCGTCTTCTTTGGTCTTTAAGGTTTGAAACCATTTGATATCGGCGCCGGCGACAAAGGTGTCTTTTTTACCGGAGATAAGAACCGCCGCCTTAATCTTGTCGTCCGATTCGATGCGATCAAGAATTGCGAAGAAAT
>JASMKV010000202.1 GCA_030749035.1 Myxococcota bacterium
TCCGAAAACCGATAGCCGATGACCGACGTCCGAAGTCCGATGACCGACGTCCGAAGTCCGATGACCGATAACCCATTTCCCCCTTTTTTCATCTTGTCCTCCTCTCATCCCTCCCGTATGTTTACTCTATGGCAGCAGCACAGGAACTCAGCGTACGTTTTCGCAAAGCCGGACCCAAAGATGTGGATCTGGTCATCGAACTTTTGCAGGAACTCATCATTGAACTGGGCCCACCGGATAATGCGGCGCAAGTTCTGCCACAACTCTCCAAAGATATTCACCTGGCCTTAGCGGCGGATAATGTCTGTATTTTTTTGGTCGAAAGTGAAGGCAAAACCATTGGGCTGAGCCGTGGGGACATTTTAACCACCGATCCCATCTTTCGTCTGCGTGCAGACAACCGTTGCGGCTATGTCGACCAAATGTATGTGCGCCCCACCTACCGTAATCAGGGCTTAGGTCGACAATTGCTCAATTTGGTCGAAAACTGGTTTCGTGAGCAAGGTATTGAACACGCTCTTTTGCACGCCGCCCAGGATGCTCTACGCTTTTACAGCACCGAAGGCTACGTGCCTAACCGTGAGATGTTTAAACGCCTTTAGCTTGTGTTGTGCCGAGCGCAAAAAGCTTCGCCACCTCGCCAGGCTCCACATAACGCTGCGCCTTAGCCAGAATCTCCTGCTGGGCCAAAACGGGCAGACGCTCAAGGGCGGTAAAAAGTCGCTCAAAAGCATTCATATCCTCAGGGACCTCAACAAAAGGCAGCAGCGCCTCAATCCAAAGCGGCAACATGTCTTCGCTTAAAGGGGTTTCGGCATTTTCGAGGGTGTCCTTGAACCACTCTGAAATCAAAGAGGATTTTTCTTCGCCAAGGTGTTGTGGAATGGCGTTAAGGGCGATGCGCGAGGTGCCGAGCTCACGGATTTCCAAACCCACCTGCGCAAAAAGGTCCAGATGCGCTGAACAACGTGTCCAGGCGGCGGCCGACAAATCGATGACTTGCGGTAAGATCAGTTTTTGTTTTTCTAAGAGCCCTGGTTCACTCAGGGCCTGCGTCATATGGACACGAAAATGCGCCTGGGCCAAGCGTTTGCAATCCATCAGAATCAACGCCTCAGCGCCTGACATCAGCATGTATGTGCCGACAAAGATGGCCGCTGGGCGCTCAACTTGAGCGGCTCGCCCAGCCTCAGCAGCCCCTTGGCGCCGGGCTTGCCCCAAATAACTTTGCAGGGCGCCAGGTTCATGCACTTGCGGCGCTGAATCCGGCCTCTCCTGGCGATAAAAATCGTAAAGCGCCCGTTTCACCGAAGCGCTGGTCTGCGTCTGACCTGCCTCTATCAGCGGTACGCCTTGGCGAAGTGCCAGCCCCACCGCATGATAAACCCGTGACGGTTCTAAAAAACGCACCTCGACCTTTTGCGGGTGTACATTCACATCGAATGCCGCCGGATCAAGCTCCACATAAAGGACCAAAATCGGATAGCCCCCCAGACTTTCGGGTGTAAAAGCATCCAGGATGGCTTTTTGTAAGAGGCGGTCACGGATAAAGCGACCGTTTAAAAACACCCAAATCCCTTTGCTGTCTTTTCTGCTGACCATCGGTTCGGCCCGAAAAACCCGCACACCCACACCCTCATGCGCTTCATAGGTTTCAATCAAATCACTCACCTGACGCGAAAGCACACCCAGGAGCCGCTCTTTGGTCGATGCATCGCTACGAATATCGAGTAAACAACGCTTCTCGTTGACGAGCCTGACCCCTACGCCGGGTCGGCCTAAGACAACCTGTTGCAGGGCTCGAATGATATGCGCCTGTTCTGTCGCCGCTGAGCGCATAAACTTGCGCCGTCCTGGGGTGTTGAAGAAAAGCTCTTTAACACGCATCGAAGTCCCGACCCCACGCCCCACATCAGCCACATTTTTAACTTCGCCAGCCACAAGCTGCACATAAGCGCCAGCGCTTTGCGCAGCACAACGCGTCGAAATATCCATGGTCGAGACCGAAGCGATGGAAGAAAGCGCCTCGCCACGAAAGCCAAAGGAACGCAAATGCCCTAAATCATCTAAGGTACGTAATTTCGAGGTGGCGTGGCGTTTAAAGCACAGCTGGGCATCCTTAGGGCCCATGCCAAAGCCATCATCCTCAACGCGAATTTCTTCCAAGCCGCCGCCACGGATATGCACATCCACATGCGTGGCTTGCGCATCGAAGGCATTTTCGACAAGTTCTTTGATGACCGAAGCAGGACGCTCGACCACCTCGCCGGCGGCGATTTGGTCGGCCACCACCGGGGATAATTCAACGATGGCGTTGTCGGCAGCCGCATCTTGCGAGAGCCATAAGCTTTGCGAATTCACGCCTTACTCAGCGGCGTCAACCGTATCCAACTCAGAAGTCTGGGCACTGAAGGCCTCGAGGTCATCGAGGATATTGTCAAGACGAGTGCCGTTGTTGGTCGCATAGCTGTCCAGGGTATTCGGCAAACGAAAACCCATATGGGTGATGAAAATCTTTGCCGCGGCCTCTGAAAATGGGTCGAGGGTCTGATCACCGGCCACATCGAAACCACTTGGAATCGCAGGGGCCTTAAAAGTTCCACCATTGCTGCCATAGAAAATATTCCAGCGGGTCGTCATCCCAGTGGTTGCATTTTCTTCTGAGGCCAGCGTCAACCACTGGATACCCGTATCCGTGGCAGTCGATGCGGCGCTCACCGCCAAGGTGCGGTTCTTCGCATCGGCAGGCAAAGATGGGAAGGTCGGATAACTTAAGTTCTTAAAGGTGGTATTGTCACCTGAACTTGGGGTACCGCGCTCAATGAGTGCCGAAGCCCTGAAGTTTTCCGTATCCATCAAATCCGAAACCGGCGCTGCAATCAGCATGGTCACCGGCTCGCCATCCTGCAAGCCGCTGTGCGGCAAGGCATGGAAAAGCCCAAGCTTACCGTCAGCAAGCACACCCGACTCGGTGATGTCCAACACATCAGGACCACATTCGTTTTTCTTCGGGTCTTGATTCCAATCACACACGGTCATGCCGTTAATCACCGTATCAAACTCACCAGGATTGGCCGCGCGGTCAAGACAAGCTTCGCCTTCAGCGTTGCAATCCGGAGCCACACCTAAGCCCAGAGGCACAAAGCCCTGCCCCGGTGTATTCACACCAGTCAGGATGATGTTGCCTTCCATATGGTAGCTGCTTGTGCTTGCTGGATCAGCAGGCAACGCAGGCACATCAAAAGCGGTGAATTGACGTAAGGGTTGTGAGACGCCTAGCTTACCGTAGTTGCCCGTGCCGCCATCAAGTTTCGGGAAATTGACATTGTCACTGCGATCCGCGCCATAATCGTTGGACACATAAGTGGTCCACTCAGAGTAAGGCACTTCCTTCAAAGGAATATTACCGCGGGCGCAGGAGGCAAACTTACCAAAGAGCGGCACCAAATCGCCTAAGAGGCCACCAATATCAAGGCCAGCATCTTCAGCATCATCGTCATCATCATCGCCACCCAAGCCTTCAAGGAGTGGTCCTAAAAGGGCTGAAAGGTCCGAGAGATTAAGCTGTCCGGCCAAACACCAGCCAAAGCGACGACCACTAAGGCCGGCTACATCATAGCTCTCTTTAATCGGTGTTCCGGCCAAGGATGCAATCAAGCCACCGGGAAGCGGGAAAACCCCTTCAAAGCCACTGAGGCTGACTTCATAGCAGCCTGGGGCGCTGGCGCCCTGCTCGTCACAAATTGACGAATCAACCATCTCGCCAATAAAAAGCGAAAGGTCAAAGTTCAAAAGCGCCTTTAGAGGAAACGAACCTGAAACCAGACCGAACTCAATGTCACCGCTGCCCACATTCTTCTCATAAGGGCCAAAGTCCAATTCACCGCTAAAACCGCCGGTCACTTCCGGGTATGGGCGTGGTGAGAGGGGTAAAACAAGATCGGTCGTCGTGCTGCTTACGCCGACCAAGGAAATATAGTTGTAGCCTGCGACAAAAGCGCTCACATCAAAAGCTGCGCTTGGGGCCTCACTGGCCTCGTAGATGCCACTGCCTGCGGTGGTTTCGCTCATGGTGATGTCACCACTGCCATTGGCATTGGTGTCGACGACAAATTCCACACCACTGACCAATGCGCCGCTGAGCTCATTGATGGCGGTGATACGCAGACCACCCACCGGTGCAGTGCCAATATTGGTGAGGTTGGCGCTACAGGTTTGATTGGCCGCGGTTGCGGTCAAGACATCTTCGCCGGCGGTCGTTGTTGCGGTGAGCACATTATTCGCGACAGCAAAAGCACTGCCGCTTGCGACGCTAAAGGTAAATTCCGCCCCTGGCAAGACATCACCCTTGGCGGTGGCCAGGACGGCTTTTAAATCCATGGTCGATTCAGCACTTAAAATAATATCTGGGTCACCATCGGGACTCATTTGCCCTACGGTGTTGAGGATATGACATTCACAGCTCTCGGCCATGCACTTGGTCGATACCGACTTGCACTGATAATCCACATCGCAAAACTCACCGGTCGCACAAGAGCCAGGGGTACAACCACTAAAGGCCTCGCAGCAGCCATCGCCGCAGACATCGCCGCCGCGTGACAGCGTGCGCGCCCGTACGCTGCCGTGCTCGGATCAGCGTGTAGGCATTGCTCGCGCCGGAGCCGCCTGGGCACGGGCGTGCAACGCCGAGCCCGACTCCCTCGCCCGCCATGGCCGGGCAGACGCGCCAGACGCCCATGCTGCCCGTTCC
>JASMKV010000203.1 GCA_030749035.1 Myxococcota bacterium
AAGGCAAAACGATTGCTGAATCCCGCGGCGAGGTACAAAAATCCTACAACATCCTTGAATTCATTTGTGGGGAAGGCCGTCGCCTCAATGGTGAGACAGTCCCCTCGGAAATGACCAACACTCTCGCCTACACGGTCAAAGAACCTATGGGTGTTGTCGGCCTGATCACGCCGTGGAATTTTCCGGTGGCGATTCCTGTGTGGAAAATCGCGCCGGCCTTGGTCACGGGCAACACCGTGGTCTTTAAACCGGCACCACAAACGCCCTGGACCGGTGAACTCGTGACCCGCCTATTTCTCGATGCCGGACTACCACAAGGCGTGCTTAATCTCGTCATGGGTGGCGACCAGGACGTCGGCGCAACACTGGTCAACGATGCACGCATCAAGGCGGTAAGCTTTACCGGATCGAACGCGGTCGGCAATCTCATCAACACCCAATGCTCTAGCCGTGGCGCCAAAGTGCAATGCGAGATGGGCGGTAAAAACCCGATTGTCGTCTTTGACGATGCGGATGTGGAATTGGCTGCCGTGGCCACAGCCCAAGGCGCTTTTGGTTCAACGGGACAGCGCTGTACCGCGACGAGTCGCGCCATCGTCATGAACAATATTGCCGACGCATTTGTCGACCGGGTCAAGCAACTGGCGCAAGAAGTTGTCGCCGGCAATGGCATGGATGAAAAAACCACCATGGGCCCATCGATTGACCAGGAGCAGATGCAAAGCGTGCTTGATTATATCGACATCGCCAAGAACGAAGGCGCCGCCCTGCTTTGTGGCGGGGAGCGCTATCATGACGGGGATTTGGCCAAAGGCTTCTTTGTCAAACCGACCATGTTTGACCACGTCAAACCCGAAATGCGCATTGCGCAGGAAGAGGCTTTCGGGCCTGTATTGAGCGTCATTCGTGTCGAGACGCCCGAAGAAGCCATCGAGGTGGCCAACAATGTCGAATATGGACTCACCTCTTCTGTGTATTCAAACGATGTGAACAGGGTCTTTCGTTTCTTAGATAAGATTGAAACCGGCATCACCCATGTCAACTCGCCGACCATGGGCGGCGAAGCGCAGCTGCCCTTTGGTGGTGTGAAAGCCACCGGCATCGGACATCGCGAAATGGGCAAAACCGCCATCGAATTTTATACCGAACTCAAGACCGTCTACATCGATTTTACCGGGCAAGTTCGACAATCGAAAGTCTACTGAGACTGGGTATTATTGCATTGGGGCATCAGCATGGATACGCCCCATAAAGATATTCGCGGCATTGTCCTCCGGACTCGCAAGTTCAAGAAAACGTGCTGAAAACGGATCATCATGGACGTCCAGGCTCCCCGTCGCATTACCGTTCGTATAAGTTCCTGCAACAATCGCCGCCCGATAACCGGGTCCATCAATGGGCTGGATGGCTTGAATACATTCGTGATATTTTTTTGCACCATAGGCGGCCGTGTACTCGCTGGCGATGGTCATGTTGGAACGCAAGCGTGCAATAAAAAAGTCCTGGCTGCCCCCATGAGCGCTTAAAGACGTTGTTTGGTCATCAATGAGGGATGCAAGATTCACGTCCACTGTGTCCTCTGTAAAAAACCCTGCCGCAAGGCGAAGACCACTCCTGAAGCAACCGCCCGCCAGTACAGCTCCGGCCGCCCCATCCTCACCGGCACTTAAAGATATGAACCCTGAATCGATAAGAGCGTCGGTCTGGACAGCGGCGCCGTCCGGCTTCCAGATCGCCAGGTAGCCCTCGGGCTCAAGATATTCACGCACCTCAACATTCGCATCATCCGTGCCAAAGCCATAACGCAAAAGCAACAATCCGGCACCGTGATGCTCATTAAAATTAATTCTCGCAACGACCTCATCCTCATTCCCCAATTCTTCGGGGGTCGTGTATACAGTGCATTCCCCCGCACAGCGGAGCAGAACAAAAACTTTTTCGTTCTTCACATCAGCCACAACATCCCTAATCTTGATGCCATCCTCCCGGTCAGAGACAAAATACTGCTGTTTTTTCGCCACGAAAGTACTCGCGCCCACATCATTCTCGCTGGGCTCATAGCGGACCAAAAAACCACCGGTCCCCGATGCCTCGATAAATTTGGCATTGTCGTCCTGACATGCGGTCAAATTCGCTTCATCGGTCCGGGGCAAATATTTGGAAAACTCCCCAACCACAAGAAAGGGCATCGGTTCCAAACCGCATGTACGCACATCGCCACCAGCGCTTGATACGCATTCATGATAAGGGGAGGCTTCGCAAACATCCGTGCCGCCACACGCCTCGCTGCAACACGCGCCGGTAAGATCCCGGTCGGCCAAATACACGATGTCTTCAATTTCAACTTCGCTGGGCTCTGCGTTGGCGGCCCCATAACAGCCTAAAAAAGTGTGCACAATCGGTTCTGGCGTGTCGGCTGCAAAACCCAAAAGTAAAGCGGCCCTGTCCTCAGCGGACTCAGTCCATTCATCGGGGAGACACTCACGAGATCCGCTTCCAAGGTGCACACAAGACGCATCGCAATCGGTCCCCACGCAACCGCCTGCTCCCATAGAACCACCCCAAATCAAATAATCCTCGGGTACCCCATCATCGTCAACGCCTGTGTCAAGCCAGGCACTTGTCCCTGGCTGTATATGACTCCCCTGAACCTGCCAGGTGGCCACGGGATCGGTATCCTCGCAATAGGTGTCACCAACTTTAAACACACCATCCTCATTGGCCCGCAAGCGCTCTAAGAAAGGAGGGTCAGGGTCGTTGCTCACCTGGTCGGTCATGCCCTCTTGTATGGCCAAATAAAGCTGATCCTCGTAAAGCATCGCATGCATGAGTTCGGCGGAAGGCTCAGAGGTCCAGGCATCCTCCGTAAAGCTTTCGCTTTCACCAGCAAAAAGATGACCAAAGACATGGTCGGTGAGAGAAGACGTACCGTTGTCTCCACCACCCGTGCCTTGTGCCCCAGACCTGTTGCCCAGAAGCAGAAGAGTGTCACTCGCTCTCGAAGTGTTCGGGCACCTCGCAAGACGATGCATGGATTTAATCTCGACATCACCGCTTTCTGTTTGGGCCTGCAGCGAAGTATGCGCACAGCTGAGCGTGCACTCCCCGAAAAAACCGTTGGCGGCATGACATGTATCAGGCATGAGACTCGCAGCGTTGCCGCAATCACATGCTTCCCCGGATTCCGTGACGCCATTTCCGCACTCAGGATCTATTTCACATGCAGAACAGCCATCACCGGAGACCGCATTACCATCATCACATGCTTCATTTCCACAAACGATCCCATCACCGCAGCTGGTTTCGACACTGCAATTCCCCGAACACGCGCCTGTACAGTCGTCGGTGTTGCCATCATCACAGATTTCGCCTGCAAGCGTATTAACGACCCCATCACCACAAACAACTCCCGTGCAGTCAGCATCACAACTCGCCGAACTCTCACCTCCGGCATCACAATCCTCCGCCCCCAACAACAACTGACTATCGGCGCAAACATCCCCCGTGCAAGTAAACGCGTCACCGCAAAAAGCCCAAGCACAAGCCACACAAGCATCTTCATTGGACTGGTTACCATCATCACATATTTCGCCTGCAAGCGTATTAACAACCCCATCACCACAAATGACAGCCGTGCAATCTTCATCACAAGCCCCAGTCTCGCCACCGGCCCCCATCCCATCCCCATCGCATTCTTCCTCTGCGCCCCATATATAGCCATCACCGCAAGATGCATTCACGCAGGTATTCAAACATGTATCTGTATTATCGGTATTCTGATCATCACATTCTTCGGCACCGTTTCGCTCTCCATCCCCACAGCTCAGCAGCGCACAGTTCGACTTGCAAGTGCATGTGTCACAATTACCATCACCTGCATCACAACCCTCTCCCGTATCGACAACGCCATCTCCACAGCTCGCCTTTTTACAATCGCTCCGGCACGCATCTGTACCAACATCGGTATTGTTGATGCCATCATCGCACTCCTCGCCATGACTCGTGTCGATATGGGCATCCCCACAAAAACTGGTCTGCCCGGCGACAGAGATACACTCCGCATTACAAATGGTACAGGAACTGTTCCCGTAGTCGCACGATTCGGTCTCTGCATTGCCGTCATCACAGGTCTCCCCCGCAGTGCTGTTGATGATGGTGTCCCCGCATCGACTGTAGAGGCATTGGACAGTACAGGTTGTCGTCTCCCCGCCTCCATCACACTCTTCAGCCGGGTCCAGTCTCCCGTCTCCACAATTGATCAGCGTACAGCGTCTTGTACACGGGCCCTTCACATCATCGTTATTATCACCATCGTCACAGGCCTCACCAACATCGACAACACCATTCCCACAAGCCACTTCACAAGCCGCATTCGTCGGATTTTCTTCACAAGACACACACCTCGAGCTGTCCACATCGCAATAATAATCCCCAGGACAGTCCATATGCGTCGAGTCGCAGCGATAACCCTTAAAATCTTTCTGCCAGACACAGCCTTGAAGAAGCAGGGGCAGCAAAAGCCATAAAAATTGTGTCTTCTGCATCATAACTCCAACGCCAGCCAGAAGACAGCCGTCGACACAGCACTGATGCCTGTTGATATGGCAGTGACTTTCGCATTTCGGCCCAAACTCTCACCGTCCCCACTTAAGCCTTGCGTCGATGTGTCATAAAACTGTCTGCGCACATCATTGAATTTGTTGTTGGCTTGCGCAGCAAACACACCCCATAATATTCCCGAGAGCGCCGTGGTCCCCACAAGGCTCCAGCGCACAATCTTTAAGGTGCGCTGTTTCGTGTTTAACCTGGGCACCAATTTCAATTGGATGTTCTGCGCCCGTTTTGGCTGCACCACCAAGCTTAAGGCAAAGTCTTCATATTTCTTTTTATGCAAGGTAAGCTTATATTTCCCTGGTCGAAGTTTGGCGATGAGGTTCGTCACCCCTTGTTTTTTATTGTCCAGATACACATCGGCCCCCGGTGGGGTAGAGTACAGGCTCACATCAACAAGCCCTGCTGTCTCCTCTGGCGTGTCTGCCGCGGGCACCACTTCCTTTGCTGGGCTTTGACTTGGTTCTGCGACTTTAAACATGATTGCATCAACGTCCTGTGCAACATCAAGCAACTTTTGCACATCAACAGGGATTAAAACACCAACGTTTGCCTCTAACCATGCTTGGTCCAGGGCCTCTGTGCCAAGATCAAACTGCCAATCCTGACTCCAGCGTTTTTCCTGCGCTTGGATATCCCTTAACTCCAATTTAAATTGCAGCATTGAGGCCATTTTCAAAAAGCTCGGGTAAAGTCCTAAAATCAGCTTTGCCTCGGCATCTTGCTGGCCAGAGGATGCTCCGGGCAAACAGGCCTTGTCGTTTGCCTTAAGCACAACAACCCCTAAGGCCGTCAAGCGCGCGCCTACAAAAGCACTCAAATGCACTTGTTCAGCTTCTGTGAGCCCCATTCCACCAGGCCCATAAAGACATAACGATGTCGGCATCTTAGCCTCTGCCTGCGCCTCAGTGTGCAACAAGAGGACTGCCGTTAGAGCAAAAATCACTTTCGAAACATGCGACATTAACAAGGAGTCTAGCGTGACTTACGGAGTATAGCAAAGGCATTAGTCAGCTGCATATTGGCCTTTGTGAAGTTCTTGGCCATATAGTGGCTAAAGACTTCGGCGACAATCGGGCTGAGCTTTGCATCGAGGGCTGGATTCTTTTTGCCGGCGAATTCGCGATTGAAGCGCTCGAGTTTTTTCTGCACAAAGGTTTCATTGATGGCCAGATTGTCGATACGCTTTTCTAAGGTGTTGCCCGCATCTTTAGCCTTCTCAAGCTCCCCTGATTCGGCGAGCGCTTTGACCTGGTTCTTTGCTGCCGTAAAAGAACTCAAATCATCAGGAATCAATGCGCGTTGTTGCAAACGTCTATAGAGTTGCTGGCGAAAATCGCCCCACCACTGCGTGCCCGATGGCGCCAGATTCCTCTGATGTTTGTTCGGCGCAGGTTTTGGCGTTGGCGCTTGTACAGCTTTCACTTTTGGTGTGCTGCGCTTCGCTGCTGCGGGCGCTGCTGGCTTCACGACTGGTTTGCGCGCCACCTCAGGCTCTTCTTGTTCAAGCGGTTTCTCTTGTTCAGGCGGCTTTTCTTGTAATGCCTCCACCACCTCTTGCGCCTGCGTCTCTTGAGCGTTTGTCTTGAGTACGGATGATTTGTCGACAGGAGCATGTTCCTGCACATCCGAAACCGAACTTTCAGCCAGGAAAGCACCGATACACATCGCCAACACCAGCGAACCAAGCACCCACCATTTTTTGTGTCGCGCAAAGTCAAAGCCCAGAGCATTGCCCGAGGCCATAAAGATGGCCGACACCACAGTATCATGCACCTGAATTTCACGACTGTCGCGCAAACGGCTCAGGGTCAATGCATCCTGTCGTCCGGCATCCGCCCAAGGGTCATCCACTTCTTGAACCCACTCGATCGCGAAAAGCTTAAACGCCTCGCTCTTGCCTTTGAGTTCTGTCTCCGCAACAAAAGTACTTAACGCAGCCCCATGCGTGAGCATGTTTCTTGTATCTTCGGAAATAAGAATCTGTTCCCCGACCGCTTGCGAACTCACCCGGGCAGCAAC
>JASMKV010000204.1 GCA_030749035.1 Myxococcota bacterium
GCCTACTCGACTAAGCTGCGGCTATCACTTCGTGCACCCGCAGCAAGTCTCCGTATTGGCTCGCACGGTCATCGGTCATCGGACTTAGGTTATCGGTTATCGGTCACTCGCCTACTCGACTAAGCGTCTCTGCTCCTGAACCCGCAGATACGCAAGTCTCCGTATTGGCTCGCACGGTTATCGGACACTCGCCTACTCGACTAAGCTGCGGCTATCACTTCGTGCACCCGCAGCAAGTCTCCGTATTGGCTCGCACGGTCATCGGCCATTGGAATAGACAGGATCTTATCACCCAAGAAGAGAGAGGGGATGGGTTCAGGTGCCTTTTTCCCCCGCAGGGCGTTTATTTTTTCCCCAACGCCAAACTTAAATCCGCATTGCCCACATGGAAGTTTAAGAGACTCTCATAATAGGAACGCTTGGCTTGCAGATAAGCGACCAGGCCTTCTAAGACATCTTTGGCTTCCCCGGTTCCGGTCGCATAGGCGGCGGCGGAAAAGGTCATCCACTTGCGTGCCGCTTTTTCACCGCGTTTCGAAATTTTCGCCAGCTGCGCGGCTTGACTGACTTCCTGATGGGCTTTGCGCACCTGCAGTGGGATACCGCTTTCGGCAAATTGTTTGAGGGCGGCGACTTCTTGACCGATGGCTTTGGCCTCATTGGCCTTGGCGCTGGCTAAGGCCGGATCGATATTAAATTGCAGACCAAGTGCCAGGCCGCCGTAGAGATTGTTGTATTCATCCATATGATAGGGGTTGTCCGTATCGGTTCGGGTCGGTGCCCAATCAAAACGAAAGTTGCCGCCTAAAAAGACAATGGGCAGATTGGCGAGCTTTTCCGCCTTTTCAAGCGAGATGGCGGCCTGTTCGCCGTGGCTGAGCTGTTGCCATTCAGGGCGATTGGCGGCGGCTTCGACCAGGGCTTGTGCCAGGGTGCCCACCTTGGTTATTTTTGCGCGTGGCATTCTTTTGTCTTTTAAGGCTACATTTACATTATAGGACAGGCCCATCGTATGTTTGAGTGCGCTTAAAGCTAAGGCCGCGCCATTGCTGGCCATAAGAATATATTTTTCGATTTCACTTTTGCCATACTCAAGTTTCATCAGATCGGCCAGGGTGACTTCGCCATCGCCCTTGTCGTACATTTCCTGGGCCTTTTCCTGAGCGGTGCCGAGGATTTCAGCCGCGTTGTCTAAAGCGGGAATAAGGCTCTTGGCAAAGAGATGCAGGTAATAATAGTTTTTAATTTCACGGGCCACGAGATGTTCTGTGGCCCGGACTTGCGCCTTTTCAACTTCGAGACGATGCTTGGCTGCATCTTTACCCGCTTCGATGCGCCCAAAAGAATAGAGGGGTTGTGCCAGGATCGCTTCTAAGTGCGTATAGGGCCCCCAGTTTTTATAACTCTTCCAGCGTCGCTCGACACCGTCGACCGCATTGCCCTTGACCGTAAACATGGGTGCCAAATAGGCAAGTCCCATCAGCTTAGGGTAATAGAGCGACTCGACCTGCTTGAGGCGGGCTTGCCATTGGGCGACTTTGGCTTGCGCTTCCTGGATTTGGGCGTTGCTTTTGAGGGCATGCTCCACACATTCCTCGACGGAGAATTTTTGCGGTTCCAACGCTGCTTCGCTTTGTAATGGCGTGCCGACAGCGGGCGCGAGGAAGGCAAGGAGGTTTAAGAGGGCAACCTGAGCGAGCATGATTTAAATATTGCCCTTCGCTTTTTCTTTGGCGTGGCGCTTGTTGAGCAGGTCTACCAAGCCTTTAACGCCTTTTTCTTTGATGATGCCACCGAATTGATTTTGATAATCTTTGATCAACGAATCCCCATCAAAGCTCACATCGAAAAGTTTCCATTGCTTTTTGACCTTGTGCCAGTGGTAGGTGGCGATGGTTTCAAAGTCCTCTTCTTCAAGCAGCGCTTCCATCTCCACATCGGCTTTGTTGCCCTTGATCTTGGCAGCGCCGACCGTGATTTGTGCCTCATTGAGAAAGGCCCCCGAATCAGGATAGGCGACCATGCGGATAAGTTCTTCGAGCATTTTTTGAAATTTTTTCAGCTCTCCTTTTTTGAAGGCCTTCTTGTTCTTTTTCACCGTATTGATGGTCAGGGTGTGGTAGTCAAAGAACGCATCGAGGGCCTTAAAGGCACCCTTGTTGTGCTTGCGATCTGCATCAGAGAGTTTGCCGTCCTCGGGGGCCGCCTTCACGTTTTTAAATGCCTCAATGATGGCGTCGGTTTGAGTCTTGGGATCGCCTTTGGCGAAAGCGCTTGTCGCGCAAAAACAAAACAAAAGGGTTAGACTATATTTGAGATACATCTTTATGCTCCTCTTATGAAGTTGTTGTGTTGGTCTTTGGGGGAGCCCTTAAACTTAAAACTGCAGGAATCACGATCAAACAGAATATAAGGTTAACAGCTAATCCCAATAATGCAAACTTGCCCAGTGAATTGAGACCCGGGTGGTGTGCAAGGACCAGAGCACCAAAACCCAGGCCGGAGGTTAAAATTGAACCAGAAATGGCTCGGCCAATTTCAGTCAAGGTTTCGGCCATAGAGGAACCGGTTTGAAACCGCGTGACCAAGTGTACACCGCCATCGATACCGACACCAAAAAGGACAGGCACCATAATGATGTTCAGATAGTTGAGTTCGATATTGAGCCAGGGCATTAAGCCAAGCGTCACCAAGAGGCTGCCAAGTGCTGGCGTCAGACAGAGGAGCGTTGCGTATAGATTGCCCATGAGAATCGTCAGGGTAAGGAAAATCAGCACCAGGGTAAGCGTTAAAACGGGCGGGGCTTCGCGCGTAATCATATGAATGATGTCAGCCAGCAGCATGGCTTCACCGGCGGCGGAGATTGTTGTGCCATCGGGCAAGGGGACATCCCGTACCTCTTTGGCAAAGCTCACAACCTTTTCACCATCGGCAAGGGAAATCGATGGGAAGATAAGGACGAAACCATCATCTTTGCCGCCGTCGCTGCCGTGGAATTGTCGTCGCACCTGTTCGGGCATGTCGTTGCGGGTATAGGGCTTGATCTTGAGCATGCGTTTAAGGGATTTAAAATGTTCCCGGTGTTCTTTGTCGAGCCATTTGGATTTGACTTTTTTGATGCTTTTACGCAATTTCTGCAGAACTTCGTATTTTTCTTCTTGTTCAACAGGAATCAAGTCAGCGCTTGATGCAAAAAAATCGACGCTGGTTTTATCGCCAAAACTGGCCTGGCGGTCACGCAGAGCTTTACTGGCAATACGCTCTTTTTCCAGGCTATCGGTTAAAATAATCACGGGTGTTTGCGAATAGCCAAGAAGTTTGTTGGCCTTTTTGTCTAAGACGTAGGCCTCGATTTGGTTGGGTTCAAGCGCACCTAAATCATAATTAAATTTTGCGCTGGAAATCTGGGTCAACATGAGAGCCACAAGGATAACGCTTAAAGGCACAATTATTTTGGCTTTGCCGGTGACACGCTGCGCAAAAGCGACAGCTTGACTATGTTTCTTTCCACTTGGGCGCCAACCGGTTTTGGCGGCTAATCCAAGCATGGCCGGCAGGCAGAGGGTATAGGAGATGACCATGAGAATCATACCGATGGAGGCGATAGAACCAAATTCTCCAAAGGCGCGAAACTCGGAGATGCTTAAGCCCGCAAACCCCACCGTGGTGGTGATGCCAGCAACAATGACCGCCCGTCCGGTTTCACTAAAAGTATTACGAATGGCATCAGGCAGATCACGTTCTTCAGCCAACTCATGTTCAAAACGACTAAGGAGATGAATACCGTGATCGATCCCCAAACCGAGCAGAATGGCGCCGATAAAAGCGGTAAGGATATTTAAAGTCCCAAAGATGATCGCCGCATAACCGTGGGTCCAAATCAGGCCAATCGTGAGGGGGACAAAAATAAGAAAAATGGCCAAAAGGCGGCGAAAATGAAAGCCCAGGTAAAGCAGGACCAAAAGAACGGCAATGCCAGTGGCATAACGTAAATCATTTTCAAGAAGATTTTGCTGCGCAATCTTCTTGGTGTAGCGGCCTGAATAACCCACGCGAAAGTCGGCGCCATATTTGCTTAAGTCCATAGAGTCGATCAGTTCCTGAACTTCGGCGACAACGACTTTGGTAAAACCTAAATCAGAGGACATGCTTGCAGGTTTTGCAAGCAAACAAATCATGCCTGTCTTTTCGTCAATATAGTATTTCTCACCAAGTTGCGCTTCAAGGAAGGTGCGATCGGAACGGCCTTCGTAGTTTTTTTGAATATCCGAAAAATCAAGTTCTGGCGGTTCTTTCTCTTCTAAATCGAGATAGAGGGGATTGCGCTTTTGCCGTTCATAATCCATGCGTGCAGAGATGCGTTCTTGAACTGTTTTCAAGTCATCGAGTTCAAGAAAGTAGAGGGCCCGGTCTTCGAAATAAGCGACCGGGCGCTGGTAGTCGACATAACGCACGCTGGGGAGGGCTTCGAGTTTAGGGACAACGTCATCGGCGAATTGGATGAGTTGCTCGCGGGTGCCGTTCATACCCATCACGACAACATAACCGACGCCACCAAAACGTTTCTTAAGATGTTCAATATCTTGTACGCTCTGAAAACTCTCGGGCATAAGTTCGATCAGATCGGCATCGACTTTGATAAAGGTGGCGGCATAAAATGCGGCGAAGGTTAGGGCAAGAATGAGCACCGATGCACGTATCGGGTGGGCAAAAGTGTTCAAGGCCAGTTTGCCGAGTGCGCGCTCGACGAAACTCACAATTTTGGTTTGTTTTTGCGTTTTCAATAATTTCTCAATGTTTTATGGGTTTTTGTGGCCATCAGTCCGGTTGCCACAGCGTTACCAGCAGTCCCATAGCCCAGCTGTCCAAGAAGCGCAATACGAAATAATTTAAAGATATTTGCAGGTTAGGCCTATTTTGCATATGGATATAGAGATGCAACCGCACGCCCATAGAGTGCTTGAAGAGCTCCGAAAGCATTGGGCCCTTTTACTCCTTTATGTGGGGGCTCTGTGTTGGCTGACACAAGACTTGGGGCTTGTACCCGGATTGCATGCGGATGAAGCGTGGACTTTTTTGCGCACGGAGACAAGCGACACGAGTGGGATGAATGCCTATACAAGTGCGTTCTACACTTCTTGTTTAGATGTTTTCTTTGGGGTTGCGGGCAAGGGCATCATGCAGCTGCGGCTTTTTGGGGTATTGACCAATGTCTTGGGACTTTTTTTCGCGTTGCGGTTGATTCGTCATCTCTATCCCGAGAAGACGATGACATTTTGGATGGGGGCTTTACTGCTGAGTTCCCCTGCATTTGTGATGCTTTCGCGCATGGCTTTTGAGCTGACTGCTTTGATACCCTTGCTTTTGTGGGCAGGTTTTTTCTTTGTCGTTTCAGCTTCGCAGCAAAGAGAAAAGCACAGCATCTTAAAATTATTACTTGGCGGTTTTTTACTTGGTGTCGCCTGCCATACCCATCTTGTCGCCTTGAGTGTGTGCGTAAGTGTCGGCGTGGCTTGGCTGAGTGTGCATCGACGGCAAGGTCTTATCCCATCTTTGTTGTATGTGGGGATCGGTTTTCTTGCTGGATTTGGCCCTCGCATTTGGGCCGTGCTGGGCAGTCAACGTTCAGGTCAAATTTTGGACATTGTTTTGGGGCAGTGGGGTGAGAAGGATTTCTATCTTGATCTCTTGGCTCTACCCTTGGTGATGGGGGATGTTCTGGATGGCTCTTTGCTCTATTTAAGAACCGTTGGCGGCATGGCCATGCCGGCGCTGCCTGTTTTTGCGCTTTTGATAGGTCTCTTGTTTTGGTTACTTTGGCGCGAGCGCGCCAGATTGTGTTTTTCGCGCACCGATGCCGTCTTGGTCTTGAGTTTTCTTCTCTTGCCTCTTGTGATGCGCTCTTTCTCAGGCAACACATCGTTGCGCTATTTTGTCTTTAACGCACATCTCTTGCCCCTGCTTCTTCTGAGCCTATTACGTGGCGCAGGGCTATTTAGTGCAGAACCTTTTTTGCGTCGCAAATTTGTCCAAGTGATGCTCGCCACGTGTGTCTGCGTGAATGTCATGACGGTGCAGGTCAATTATTTTAAGGCACACAGGCAAAGTGGTGGGACGCATACACTCTTTTCATTGGGCGCCGTGTTGCGGGAGACGAGCAGCCATTTTGTCCGTAGTCAAGAACTCTATGATGGATTGATTGCACAGGGCGCCAAGCGTGTGGTGAGTCATTATTTCATTTCGGAAAGTTTGAAAGCCCTTGATTGGCAAAATCAACGTTTAGATATTGTTGAAGAAGAAATGTATGCGCCGCCAAAGCGCTTGGGCACGCAGGAAGAGCGCGTTCTAACCTATTATGTCTATTATAATACACCGATGCCGGGTTGGCCGAATTGGCAGTGGATGCAGGAGCTTGAGACTATTCGTCTAAACGATGTTCAGCTTCGTCGTCTTCAGCTGGGGGCGCCTCATTTTCTCGTCTTCGTGCCCTCTCCTGAAGTTGCCGTCGAATAACAAAGTAAGCAAAGATACTTAAGAGGGCGAGCCATGACGATATGGAGATTAAACCTCCCCAGAAAATTGTCGTAGAGCGAAACTGAAAACGGATATTGTGTTCGCCAGGCGAAAGCGCCAGAGCCTTGAATCGACCATAAGCCAAACCTATTTTTGTCGGTTGATTATCGATAAGGGCTTCCCATCCAGGATAGGCATTGTCCGCGACGATAAGCACACTGGTCTTCTCGGTCTCACCCTTGAGGCGATAGCCGTGAAAGGCATCATGAATGGTCCATGGCACTCTTTTTGCCGATTCATCGATTGCAGGTGCGAGCACCTTGAGTCCTGAAATGGGTGGCGGTTCGCGGAGACTGCTAAGGTTTTTTAAGGCTTGTACGCCCTGCCAGGATTCCGTGCTCCAAGCGGTTGGCAGAGCCGCTTTATCGTAGAGTACCTTTAATCCATTGGAGCTTTGTATATGCTCAAGTTGCTCTGTGAAACTGGGGCTTTTTTCTGCAAGTGCGCCGACGACAAAATAGCGCGTGCCCATCAGTCGATGTTTTTCCAGAATAGGCATTTTGAGGCCTTGCCAATAACGTTTTGCACTGGCCAGCTGTAAGCGTTTCTTGCGTTTGGCGTAGGCGAATCGTTGTGGCAAAGCCGTTTGCGGCCCCATGGCATGTATTCGCCAACGTTGTTGTTCGATGTGGTGGTGTTGTGCGGATCCTTGCAGGGGTGGCGGTGTTTGTAGGGCATAATGTTCAATGCGGAAGTTAGGAATGAGTTCGGGTTGTAGATTGACGAGGTCGGTGTTGAGTAGTGTGGGGGTTTTGAAGATCGATTCATCAGCAGTCCAGAGGAGCTTTGGTGCATAGGACAGGAGTTCTCCGAGGGCCAAGAGGATAAGCAGATAGGGTACCATTTTGACTTTTGAGGCCATGCCATAACAGATGGCCAGTCCCATTAAGAGAAATCCGGAAAACATGATTTGGTATTGAAAAGTGTCGCGTAAAGCCCTGATGGAAAGTCCATCAAAAGGTGGTGAGTTTTTGAAAAAATAGTTTTCAGTGATATTTAAAATGAAAAGTATGATGACAAACAAGCTTGGAATGCCAAGTTGCCAAGTTGTCCAACGTTTTTTTTCAATATGGTCAGCGATGTTTAATGCGGCCAGAAGGGGGATGAAAAAGAACATCGGGATGGTGAAATAGGCCGGAATGGTAAAAGCTGCAGAGAGCGGCAGAAGAGCAGCATATATCCCTTTGGCCAATGGCAGGTGTGCACCAAAACTTAAAATCAAAAAGAATGTTGGTATGCCAACCCAGAAGAGCTTTTGTTTTTTGTTGAGGGTGCCTATGCCCATTAAGGCCAAAGCAAAAACGACAATCCCAGTATGATTGCTGATGAAAAAGAAATGCTGCTCAGGGCCAAGTAAATATTCATGGATAATGTATCCGGGCTCCGTGGGTAAGAGAGGCAAGGCAATGGGGAGTATAAATTGAAAAAGCTGTAGGGGGTGAAAAGAATTGCCTTCCAGCTGTTGGAGGAAATACGCATCGTTGCCGGTACTCAGGAATATGTATTCCATACTCGGCAAGAGTTGTGCGGCCGCAAGCAAAAACACGGCAATAGGCAGAAGCCAAAGCGTAAAGAAAGTTC
>JASMKV010000205.1 GCA_030749035.1 Myxococcota bacterium
TAATCTTCTCCTCTAGTTGTTGTTCGCTAGGGAGTCAGGGAGTGGCTTGGCTTAGAGCAAAACGCTTGCCAACCTTTAGCAGTGATGGGCATAGAATCTAAATTGCCGTAAGAATACAACAATTAGGGCCTTTCATGGCATCGGAGCATTCTGGCCCCTGAGGTAAGAGAGCCTCAAAATGGTGATGGTGCAAATACTGATGGGGTAAAAAGGGGGCAAAGACGCCCGAAAAAAATCCTGAGATGACCTAATGTGAAGACATGCAAAAATAAGAAAGAGCCATTCGCCTACATCCAGGTACAGGCGACCACATTCTAAGAACCTCCACGCCACAAACCATGACGAGACTTCCTGCGACGAGCCCTAAAGCATCGTCGCAGCCTGGTCGAATCGGCAAGCTGCCAATTCCCGCTCTCTCCATTTATCTCTCTTGCCACCTTTGTGAGACTGCGGGCACCTAGAGCAATGCCGTCCCTGTCTATGAACCAACGGGGTCATACGCCTCTACATTTGGACAACTGGCTTCGGCGAAACTGTACTCCTGGCAAGGACGGGAGAGCCACAAAAAATCTCCGGACAAACACAACGCTTTAAAGGTTTTATGCAGAGCGTAGATTTTCCAGAGTCTTATTCCTGGGTACGGGCACCGCAGTCTTCATCATCAAAATGAAACGCTTCACAGTTCAGGCTGGCATCGCATTCACCATCACCAAGCCACCAGGTCGGTACATTTTCACCATCGCAACCACGCAACACATCTTCCTCTTGCGAAGAACAATCGCCGCCATCAAAGTTATGTGTTGCACAATTAAGTTCGTCATCACAAAAACCATCGGCAACCCACCAAGCAGGTACGTTTTGACCACCGCAAGCACTCAGCCAATCTTCCTCTTCCGAAGAACAATCGCCGCCGTCAAACGAATACTCCACGCAGTTCAGGTTTTCGTCACACTGACCATCACCAACGAAAAAGACGACAAAGCCTTCTCTTTCACTACCGTTACAGTCAAGCACGATGTTACCGGGTTCTGTGCCTTCACAATCGCCGCCATCAAAGTTATGCGTTGCACAGTTAAGTTCGTCATCGCAGAAACCATCAGAAAGCCAATAGCTTGGGTTTGGGCTGCCATAACAATCCAGAATATATCCATCAGAGTCTGGACCACAATCGCCACCATCAAAGTTGTGTGCTTCGCAATTGAGATATTGCTGGCAAATACCATCGTTAAGCAGTCCAACGGTAACTAAATAGTTTTCACAGTCGATGATCGGTTCGTATTGGCTCAAATCATCCAAAGGCTCCGTAGAAAAACACGGCACACCCATGCAGAAAGGGAAATTTTGCATGGCGGTCTGGCATGTATTTGAGAACGACTGACTTCTTGCATCGTACGCCACTTCACATTCCTCAGAGAAAACCATACTCTCATTCTGAATATATGCCCGATAGGAACGGTCGATGGCAAAATTCAGCTCAACTCTGTAATCCCTTTGTCGATCGACAAAGAAATCCTCGACATAACTGTAGGTGTAATGCTCCACCAGATAATTGTCTGGATCAAAACTCACGGTCGTGTTTTCCTTGGGGAGGTGGGGTAAGGCGTTAGAATCGGTGAGCCATGTGCACAGCATGCTGCCATCGTGTTGTTCCTGACATTCACTCTCCGCATCCCGATCGATACTGGCACGACCAACAACGCTTCCCGACAGATCCCTGGTCTCAATAAATCCCCAGCGCCCCAGACCTGGATAGAACCAGCCAATATGACAACGCACTTCATTCTCACCAATCTGCAGACAAGACTCCACAAAGTCATCATCCGCACAATCCCCTAAATCGCCTGCCAACACCTCGCAATTGAGGCTTGCGTCGCAAACGCCATTACCGAGGGAACGTAGGCTCATTTTCTCGCCCGATTCCGAACAATCGTTAATCCAGCGCATCGAAATAACCGAACCGTTAATAGACAAAAAGTCACCGCTGAAAACCTCGATTCGGTCCAGAGGCACACTCGGCTTTTGTTTTAATCTCGGCTCTTTGTCTTCATCGAAACACGCCACAAAAACACTCAAAGTGCTAAAAACAACAATATAGCCCAACAGATTCTTAAACATCACACATACCTCTTAACCCCCGATTGGTTGAATTGAATTCACATGTCGTGGCTAAAGCAAAAAGTGTTCCTAAATCTTGTTTTGTCGCTAAGCAGAAAAATCATTCTTAGAAATAGGCACTTAGCAGCCAGGCAGACATCAGAGAAGAGGTAGAACACAAAGCAAAGCACAAAAAGGCCACACGCGTTGCGCCTAAACGGCGCTTTAAAGACCCTATGTCAAAGTTTGGCTGCAAACCAATCATGTTGCTTTAAGCGCAGACTTAATTCTGGTCTGGTTAACGCCAGGAAGACATTTTGAAAGCATCAATATGCCACACGCGAAGTGATGATAAATAGATGGAAGAAAAATGCAGAAGAACCTTTAGAGAGATAATCGATGAACCCATGGTCGGATTCGGCGACGATACCCACTGATGTCCGAAGAGCCGATCGGCAGTGACTATTCCGAACTTTCTCTCATTCTTCCCTTTGCCTGGAGCATCAAAACACGTATGTTTTTATGTTTTGATGGACTCGAGAAGAAAACCCAAGCGCACAATTGCTCTAACTGGAGCTTCGGGCCAGCTCGGCACATTGGTGCTGCGCCGTTTGATCGATGACCGCAACGTTGGCCGCATCATCGCCATCGATCGAGTGCCACCAACCCTGATCAGCCGCAAAATCGAATGGCTGCAAAAAGACATTTGCGATACCGATCTGGACGAGCACCTGCAGGGCGCTGATGTTCTGATTCACTTAGCTTTCATCGTCACAGACTATCTCCCCCGCGCGCAATTTGATGCCATCAATATCGGGGGTTCGAAGAATGTCTTTCGTGCTGGGGCCAAAGTTGGCGTCAAACAAATCATCTACGCTTCCTCTTTGGCGGCCTACGGCGTGGTTCCTGACCAACCCAATCCCATCACCGAAGACACACCGCGCATACTTGTCGAAGACTTTCCCTATTCAGCAGCAAAATACCATGTGGAAGCCTTTCTCGATGATTTCGAAAAGGAGCATCCTACAATCCATGTCGTGCGTTTTCGTCCATCGATTTTAATAGGGGCCCGTTTCAACAACCCACTGGGCGAACTTTTTGGCAAAGCCATCGACCGGGGCTATATCGTGGCGCGAAAAAATGTACCCATACCTATCGTCTGGGACGAAGACGTCGCCGATGCTTTTATGCTCGCCTGCCAAAAAGAAATAAGGGGCGCCTTCAATTTAGGCGCGGAACCCCTTTATGGACCGGAAGAACTTGCCAGAACTTTGGGACTTAAAGTCTTAACGCCGGGCGCCTTTTTGAACGCCCTTGCAGGAAATCTCGCCAAGCTGCAAGTCCTTATGGGGAAGAAGGATGCACCCGATCCTGTCTGGAACACCTATAACGATATCACTTTGTGTCAGTCGAGCGCTAAGGCCAAGGCGGAACTTGGATGGCAACCTCAATGTTTCGACGCCGTTGATGTCGTACGAAAATACTTAAAAGTAAGCAGCGGAAAAATGGATTCGCGCTTGCGGACCTTCGTGCGGGCAACCCATATGATGGCCAAGCAAGAACCCCGCGATCCAGAACTCGAGCATTTGCAAAGTGATGTTCATCTTTGTCTTAGTGGCCGAGGCGGTGGCGATATCTGGTTCAATATGCACAAGGGTAGATTGAGTGCCAGAATTGGGGTTCCACGACCACCCACCTCGATTGTCCGCATCTCGCTGAGTGATTGGTATCGCCTTCTCGATGGCAGCGCCACCCTTTCAACCTTAACGATGACCGGTCGCATGCAATTTGAAGGCGACACCTCAGCCAATTTTATCCTTGGTGGCATTATCTCGCGGATGCATAAAGAACGCAGCCGCACCGGTATAAGAGGAAGCATGGCCCGCACCTTCGTCAAATTTGTCACGAAAAAGGAAAGAACATGAAATTTTCATTATTCTACGAAATGCAAATCGCCAACCCCACCCGGGAAGCAGAGTATCAAATGTTTCACGATTGCGTGGCCCAGGCCATGCTGGCCGAAGAATGCGGTTACAACTGTATTTGGGCGGTTGAGCACCATGGACTCTATGAATATTCCCACTCTTCCGCGCCGGAAATATTCCTTTCTTTCGTCGCCGCGAAGACCAAAAATATACGCATAGGACACGGCGTGACGCTTTTGCCGCATCGCTATAATCATCCCATTCGCATTGCCGAGCGTGTCGCGGCACTCGATATCCTCTCTAAAGGTCGGGTCAACTGGGGCTCGGGCAAGTCTTCTTCGAACGTCGAAAAGCTTGCCTTTGAAAACGATGTCGAAACCTTGCACGAACAATGGCTTGAGGCCTTAGAGATGATTCCAAAAATGTGGAGCGCTGATATTTTTGAGCATAAGGGGCACTTCTTTGATGTACCGCCAACACAAGTCGTCCCGAAACCGGTCCAGTTACCCCATCCACCCATGTTTGCCGCTTGCTCAAAACCAGATACGGCCGCAACGGTCGGCTCACTGGGCTTAGGCGCCCTTAACTTTGCCTTTGGCACCGATGACTATTTGACCGAAAAAGTTGAAGAATACCGCCGCGCGGTCGCCGCAGCAGAACCCGTTGGACGGGAAAAGACCAACCACTTTGCCTGCACGCCTGCCTGTCTTGTCCTTAACGATGACCAAAAAGCCAGCCGTTACGGTTTTCGCGGCGCAAAGTTCTTTTCAGAAGCGCTGCGCCGCTATTACTTCGCCGGCGACCGGCCTACCGGAACATTGGACATCGACCGCGCAGAATTATCGGACGAAGAGCTCAAGGATTCCATGGCCAACCGCAACCGTTCGGGTTCACCGGTTGCCATTATCGTTGGTGATCCAAAGGCCGCCATCGAAACCATCGAACGATTTGCAGACATTGGTGTGGATGAACTTATTCTGGTCATGCAAATGGGCACCGTACCCCATGAACTCATCATGGAATCGATTAAAACCTTCGCCGAAAAAGTCATGCCGGAATTTTGCTAAGGAGCAACGATGGGCGCAGAAAGAAAAACGCACGAGCCACTCGTTGTACGCAAGATGGATTTTCCCTTCATTGAATCCGGGATACCCCGTTATTGGTTTAACGACCATATGTTGGGCACGCATATGTCCAATGCACTGCATTTGATTTTCCCTAAAGGCGAACAATTCTTCGTCCGCAGTGTCCGTTATTACGAAGACCGCATCGAAGACAACGTTCTCAAAGAACAAATCAAAGGATTCTACGGACAAGAAGGAGCACATTCCAGAGAACATGAACGTTTTTTCGAGGTCATTGAAGGCCACGGTCTTAAAACCAATCGATTTTTAAAGCTCTACCAATTCCTCGCCTATACCCTGCTCGAACCCTTAGGACCACGTATCTTAAGGTTGGCCGTGACCGCCGCCCTTGAACACTTCACCGCCATGTATGCGACCAGCGCCCTGACCAAAGACCGGCTCGATGGTGCGCACCCGGTTTTACGGGATTTATTGCGATGGCATTCGGCCGAAGAAATTGAACATAAGGCTGTTGCCTTTGATGTCTTGCAAACCATCAACAAAAGCTATCTGGTTCGAATGCTGGGGCTGGTCATTGCGATGATAGTGCTAAGCGGTTTTTGGACGATAGGGACATTCATTCTCGTCGCGCAGGAAGAAAAAGGCTTTCGGCGGGCAGCTATACAATTTGTGCAGGGGGTTTTGACCAGGCAAATTTGGACCGGTGAGATGGCGCGTGCTTTTTTCGATTATTGGCGACGGGATTTCCATCCGGATGATATCGATAACCGGGAACTTGCGCAGCAATACCTCAAAAAGATAGAGCGGCTTGCTGCCTAAGCCAATGACAGTGCAATAAAGTCTCACCCGAATTCCTTAGGGGTGGCCGATAACCGTGCGAGCCGTTACGGAGACTTCGTGCGGGTGCGCGCAGCGATAGCCGCACCGTAGTCGCG
>JASMKV010000206.1 GCA_030749035.1 Myxococcota bacterium
GTCATTACGACTCAGACTGGTACGTTATTGACACTTTGCCAACTGAAGATTTTGGCGTGGCCATCCGCTTTTTTCACAGCTTGGGTGATCTTGATTTAAGTCTTTTTCAGGACATCAATCATGATGGGTATATCAACCGTAACCATTCAGATTTCGGTGGCGAACGCATCGATAAGTCCTGGAATACTGGCGACTGTGAATACGTAACAAATGTCGGCAATCTTGGAGGCACACGTTATTATCTTCGTGTCCACGGTGGGGAGGACTACATCTATAATGCCGAATACCGACTCTTTAGATATGACCTCGACCCAGATCCTGAATCAATTGATAATATGTGTTTTGTCGATGAGAATGTCGGACTACCAATCTGCGATGAATAATATAAAGGAACAATGAAGATGCAGAGAGCATCCGTATTTGACTCAACAATGGCACCTGTTGGCCCTGATTTAGGAACAGGTTTTGTTTACCATTCGACGGCTGCTTAAGCGCCAGGCGGGAGCATCACACCTTTACCAAATTTAGCTTCGATTTTGTCGCTTAGGGCTTCGAGTTTTTCACGTCGCTCCTGTTTGCTGTTTTTATCAAGCAAACTCATCTGCCCTTGTTCTTGCTCTTGAGTGAGTTCAAAGGCGGTGACACCAACCAGCCGCATGGGCTTGTTTAAATCAAGTCGTGCGAGAAGTTGTTTGGCGATGTCGAAAATACTGGTGCTGTCCTGCAGTCCACTTTCCAGGGTTTTCTGTGTGGTTTTGGTGATGAAGCCTTGAGTGTAGCGAATTTTCACGCGTACGCCTCTGCCCCGCAGCCCTTTTTTTCGCAGTTCCTTGGCGACTTCATTACATTGCCGCCGGATATATTTGGTGACCTCTTTTGTACCTTGAATATCCTCGCTCAAGGTCATCTCCGAACCGATGGACTTTTGTCCTTCTCCTGGTGTGACTTCTCGTTCATCCCGGCCATAGGCGAGGTGAAATAGTTTTTGCCCGTGCGCACCAAAGTGCTCGACCATGGTTTCTTCATCAGAGCGCTGGATATCGCCAAAGGTTTTTAAGTTTAAGGCATTAAGTTTCTTTAAGGTCTTAGGCCCAACTCCCCAGAGTTTGTTTAAGGGTAGGGGTTTGAGCTTTTCAGGGATATTGGAAAAAAGAAAATTGGTGATGCCTTTGGGTTTATTCATTTCCGAGCAGAGTTTGGCGAGGAATTTATTTTCGGCAATGCCCACCGAGCAAGTCAGCTTTGTGGCTTTAAAAACTTCTTCTTGTAAGCGTTTGGCGGTTTTTTGTGGCGGGCCGAAGAGTTTTTCCGTGCCGCTTAAATCAAGGAAAGCCTCATCGATACTTAAGGGTTCGACCAGTGGAGAAAAGTGACCAAAGATCTGCATAATCTCTTTGCTAACCTGCCCATAGACGGACATGCGTGGTGGAACGAAAATGCCATGCGGACAGCGCTCTTTGGCTTGAATGCTCGGCATGGCGCTGCCAACGCCAAAAACTCTGGCTTCATAGGAAGCGGTGGCGACCACACCGCGTTTGCCGGTGCCACCGACAATAACAGGTTTACCGCGGAGTTTTGGATTGTCCCTTTGTTCAATGGCAGCAAAAAAGGCATCCATGTCGACATGAAAAATAATGCGTTGCATGCACGCCCTTGAAAGAATCTTCGAAAAAACAGATGGGTCTATTCACCGTCCGCATCTTCGGTGGTGTTCTCGGTTTCAGTTTCTGGTTCGATATTGGTACATGGCACCGTATCGATAAAAGTACAAACGGGTTCTTGCGTGCAGCGGTTCAGCGAATAAGTCTCTGGACAAGTCAGGCCACTGTTTTCACCCACATCAAAGGGCCCACCAATCGCAAGTTCGGTCGAGAAAACAATATTGCTGGAATAATCCACATCGATCATGGCTTGATCGTTGATTAAAGTGCCGGGTGCGAACGGTCCGCTGATTTCTGCACCAAAGGATGCGGGGCCGCTAAAGTTGTAGCCTTCCATTTCAATGATGTTTAAGCCGGAGCTGACGTTTAAAGGGTAGAGCCACCAGTAGTTAAAAGTTTTGGTGACATTGCCCATGACCTCAAAAACAGTCTCGCCATTGAGCTTGAGACGAACCTGATTGTCGCCGGCGATACCGACGATATAGTCCGCCTTGGTCGAGAGTTCGAGACAGTAGGAAAAGCCAATCCACTCACCGCTGGGCTGGGAGCCCGCTTGTCCTGTGGTGCCATTACAGGCCCAAATACCGACTTCATTAAGTCGGCCATCGGCCTGCCCATCATCATCGCCCCAATAATCATCTTGGGTTTTGGTGCCGTCCGGATATTGGGCGCCAAATTTCCCATAAACACTGTTATCCTGCGCATCGCAAACCTGGTAGGTCGTGCCTAAATCCGTAGGGAGCTGACTTAGGGTTTTCGTGCAGCCATCCATTCCCCCTAAAGGCAGATAGCCCTCGGGACAGGCACAGGCCGTCGGTGTTTGTTCTTCATCAGGGAGAGCATCCGTGTTGTCTGAAGCGTCGTCGTTTGCGGCTTCATCTTCGGGTGTATCTTGTTCTCCGGTGAGATTTTCTTCCGGGATGGTTCTGTTAATGTTGTTACCATCACCACCGTTTTTTTGTGCACAAGCCGAAAAAAGATAGAACGCTGCCATGAGCAAAGAGAGCCGAATTGATTTTGTTCGCATGTGATTCCCGTGCCCAAGAGGGGCGTCATGTCCTGGTCTGACTTATTTATCGGAGAGAAGAGTCCATTCGTAGCTTGTTTTTTTGACTCTTCAAGAAAAACGCTTTAAAATCAGGCAGATCGGGCCTGACCGGCTGTGTTTTGCTCCTCGAGCTTGGCAACGTCTTCATAGAGTTTAGACAACATGGGCTCTATCGACATAATAAACTCGGCTTGCTTTAGGGCTTTTTTGCTTTCTTGTTCTGAAAAATTTGGCTCGGTGGCAAGACGAAGAACGTAATTTTTCATGTCCTCAATTGTCTCAAAGGTGAAGTCAGCCCCGACGGCATGAAAAACGTCTCCGTAGGGAAAAGTGATCACGGGTTTGCCGAAAGCGAGGGCCTCATTGGAAGACACGCCCCCGCCTTTGCGTCTGGGATTGAGGTAGCAATCAAGAGATTCCCATAGAGCCAATACATCTGTTTGATGACCTAGAAATGTTGAGGACTCAAAAACTTCCGGCGACTGCTTTTTGAGCCACTCTTTCTGCTTATAATTACCAATAAACACAAAACGAATATGGGGGAGTGCGGTTTTAAATTCTTCCATTGCCTTAACACATTCGTTATCTACTTCGACGGTTAAGCGCTGGCCTACCAAGGCTACGGTAAAGGCATGTTCAGGTATGCCGAGAGCCTTTCGCGAAAGGTCCGTTTTTTTATTGCGAATCGGATAGGGCATTCTGCTCTGAATAAGTTGCTCTTGGTTGATGCCAAAGCGCTTGGCCTTGGCGACAATATGTTTGTCAATTTTGCAGGTGACCGCCGCATATGCATTACGACACTGAGGCA
>JASMKV010000207.1 GCA_030749035.1 Myxococcota bacterium
CCAAGCCGTTCAACCGCACGTACTTTGGGAACATAAGGGATACCAAGCGCGGCTGCCGTAAGTTCAATGTTCAACGGCGCTTCACTTAAGAGTGTGGGTAAAAAGAGTTCGACCAGTTCGGCAACACCGTCGGGGTCAAAATCAAGGTTGGTCTCGTTGTAAACCGCATGCACATTTTCAATTTGAATACGGTCGATCTGCAATTCAAGATCGCCCGAGGCCGAAACCGCAAAGCTCAAACCAAAATCCAAATCCATACCGATACCCAAAAACTGCATCAATTCATCGTCCACATAGGTGTAAAGGCGGACGCTAAATTCTTGCCAAATCAGTTGAAAATGGCTGTCCCGAGCATCGCCCTCGCCCTCTCCGGTGCCATACTTAATCACCGCCGGCAGCCCTGGAAGAATCGCGATGTCCACCGGGGCATCGGCAGACGTTAATTTGAGAACGTCCGGCGCTAAGAGTGCGATGGTCGAAACTGTTGGCGCAAAAACGCCACCCGTGAGTTCAGCCAAGGTCTCAGCCTTTAAACGCATACAAAAAGCGCCCGAATCAAAGAGCTCATACATGGCGCGCGTGAAGGTCACATCGCCGACGAGCGCCGCTGCGTGAAATTCATCCATATAGGTTTCGCCGCTCACCGGATGTAATTGCTCGACAGAGTTGTTGACTTCTGGAGCTGGCGGCAGAGTGAATGAGGGTGGCGTAATTTCCACAACGCAGTGGCTATGTTCGCCCGCAAAGCCAATATCGAAATCCAAATTGAGACCTTCGTTCGTTGTATCGGGGCCAGTCACGGTGGGGTTGAGTGCCTCCTGGGTCATCGGGTCCTTTTGATAATTTGCCCGTAACAAATAGCCTACGGGGTTCCCCGCATTATTGGGCATGGCAATAAAGAGCGAAAGGTCCAACTCGCCGGCGGCCTCCAGGGTTTCACCACTAAGCTCATTAACCACCGCATCGGCCAAAACTGCGGCCAGCAGGTCTCCAAAGAAAATTTTGAGAAGGTCTGCAAAAGCGGTTACGATACTGCAAGCGCCCCCACCATCCAGAGTATTCAGGGGTATCGTAAGAGGTTGATGCACAATGATGTCATCCTCATCTACCGCCAAAACAGCATGCCCATCAACAAAATCAACTTTGGGAAAAAAACTAAAGCTTAAATATTTAACCACTAAGTTCGTATCGGTGGGATGAAAGTCGCAATCTATGGTATCCAGCAACTCAAGTTGGGCATCTAATTTCAAATTAACGTCTGTGAGAGTCACTTCGACCTCAGCACCTTTGGCTGGATTATCAATGAGATCGACTTCCAACCCTTCCTTTAAGGATTCCAACTCAAAACCCAAACTTGAATAAGCCGGACCACACTCGCCCGTATAGCTTTCACCAGCCGCCAAGGGCGCTTCACTGTAAATTGTCACACCCGATTCTTCTTGTCGTTCCAAAATGAAATTCAACCATCGAGGGTCGTCGCCAGCACCGCAGGGTTCCAAAAAGCATTGCCCCTCCAAATCACCATCGTCACCACAAGATTCTGCCAAAAATCCCGGAATACTCTCGGCAAAGACATTGATGCCTTGCTGGGTAATACGGGCGCGCACCGCATTATGCGTTGGCGCCGCTTCAGGTGTGTCGGGATAGACATAATCAGAATCACAGCCGCCGCCGTTTTCGCCGCCGGCACAGGCAAAAAGCGCAAAAATGATACAAATTCCAATGGCGTGGGACCAGCGCATAAAATTCCTTTGGTTTACAAGTCTAATGGATTATCGCTAAAATGCTCGTCTTGTCGTGCAAAAATCCTCAACAATCCTGAAATTTGGGTCGCCGACGCT
>JASMKV010000208.1 GCA_030749035.1 Myxococcota bacterium
CGAGTAAAAGAGAATCACAACCCCAAAAAAGAAAATGGAAATAAGATTAAAGAAGGGCTGAGCAATACTTCCGCTCAGCAGTGCTCCAATTTGTTCGGCAAGCGAGAGTCGATTGGCAAGATCACCGCTAAAGCGTGAGTAAAAAAAAGAAAGAGGAAGATGGAGCATGTGTAAAAGAAGTGAAGAGGATTCTTTGATGCTTAGTTTTGTGTCGAGTTTGATGAGGAGATATTTTTGTATCCAGCTTAGTCCTTCACGTAAAACCGTGGTGATGAGAAGGCCTAGCAGCAGAGGTCCAAGCCAGCTGGTTTTGCCATCGATCAAGAGATCATCAATGAAGATTTTTAAATAAAAGGGTGCAATGAGTTCTGGGAAAATGAGACCGACCGAGCCTAAGAAAAGCATGACGATAGAGGCTTTGGAGCCAGCTAAGCGCTCCGGTAAGGATTCAATAATGTTGGGGGGCTTTCCGTGCTCCTTAAAATCGTCAGTTTTTTCTAATTCAATGACAATATTGCTGTAGCAACGCTCAAAGTCGTTTTGCCCTATTTTCAAACGTCCGTTGGCGGGGTCGTTGATATAGAAAACATTTTCGTCAATACCTTCAAGGACAATAAAATGATTATCGTTCCAGAAAAGAATCGCAGGGAATGCGATTTCTTCTTTTAAGTCTTCACTCTCACATTTGTAGACTTTGGCATCCATATCGTAATGATTGGCTGCGTTCACAACATTAAGCGCAGAGCATCCATCTCTTGAAACTCCACAGGCATCACGGAGTTCTTCTAAGCTCACAAATTTTTTATGATAACCAAGGACCTTGCCCAAAGAGGCGGCACCACATTCATTCGCTTCCATTTGTAAAACGACTGGGCAACGGGCAATTTTGGTTTTACGCATGTCTACTTAATCACTCAATATTTTTGTCACAATGGGCAAGACAATGGTGATGGGACGCTGCCATTTGGTGATGATTTCGACATCACAAAGGGTACCCGCATTAATTTTGAGTTCCGGTCCATTTCCTGAAGACCAACGATAGCCTGAGGGTGTATCCAATTTTTGAGTCAATTGGATGTTGACCATGGTTGGCGCCGAGCCTGTGAGTGTTAAAAAACGATTGACGAGATCCTCATTGTGTAAAACTCGCAGCATGCCCTGACGCGTTGCAGGGAACTTCGAAACAGCTTTCACTTGACCAACGAGATAACCGAACTCTTCGTGTTTAACTGTTGACGGGGAAATAAATGCCTTCATATTGGCGAATACTTTTTTCCCCTCGCTGGGGTTAAAATAGCTGATGCCGATAAGTTCGTTTTCACCCGCGCTCGCGAGTTCGATGTTCATGATGGGTTTTCCCGGCTGGACGATATCTCCGACGCTGGTGCGAAGCTCTAAGATTCGTCCATCGGCGGGAGAAAAGATGGTGTTGTGACGTGCATACTCTGCCTCAAGCGCTTGCAGACGATTTTTGGCCTCTTTTAAGCTGTGCTCCTTGTCTTGTTGCTGAAGTTCCCGGCTACCTTCCTGCTGAGCTTTTGACACAGTCAGTTGTTTAAGCGCAAGTTTTGCCCGTGAAAGATTTTCTTTGGCATTTTGCATACTGCGTTTGACCGTGTCCAAGCGATCTTTGGTGATTAATCCTTGCGCATAAAGTTTTTTTTGGGTGCGCAAGCGCTCTTGAGCACTATTTAACTCGTTTCGATAGTATGAAATACTTTGTCGTTGATTAAGTTTCTCCTGTTGCATTTTGGCTTGTTGTAGCGATGCATTTTTATCACCGAATTGTAAAAACTTTTCATATTCGAGGGTCATTTTGCCGACCAGCTCTTTAGCTTGTTCGATTTGGCCTTCAAGCGTAGGCTGCGCGATGTAGGCTAAGGGCTCTCCGCTTTTGACTTCCTGGCCCACACTCACCAATATTTTGCTTACAGGGCCGCTTTGGATGCTCTCGACTTCTCTAACGCTGCCGCTGCGTATGAGCATGCCTTGTCCCTCAATACTGATAGGAATACGTCCAAAGATACTCCACAAAAAGGCGATAAAAATAAGACCTAAAATGCTCGCGAGGGCCCAGACGATACGAGGCTGCACGACTTGTAATCTAGGTCCTAAGAGGTTGGGTGATAGATTTTGAAAATCTTCAAGTTGCGAGTTTTCGGTTTCATTTGAATCGGGCATAAAGGTTTGGACCTCTGGACATGATTGCACACGTCTTAGAGGTCATCATTCTATGATTTCATCTCTTTCTCAAGAAAAAAAGCCTTATTTCCTCTGCTCTTGAGGATATTTGTGTCTGCTGGCAGAGAAGATTTAAGCATTCAGCGTATGCTTGAACGAAACAGTCTAAGCCGCATATTCGGCAGGGGTTTTTGTGGTTAAGGCCAGCGCATGCAGGGCGCCCCCCATGACATCTTGCAAGGGTGCGTAAACCATACGGTGGCGCTGGATGAGAGATTTCCCGGCAAAGTCTTCAGAAATCACCTTCACATCAAAGTGATCGCTGCCGCCTGTAAGATCGGAAATGCTTATTTCTGCGCCAGGAAAGGTGCTTTCAAGTCTTTGGCGTAGTTCATCGGCAGATATCATGCGGCCCCCTTGGTCATTGCGTCTTGTGGGCTATTGCAAAGTGATGCAATAAAGTCAATTCATCCTAAAAAGCGCGTCGGATTTGTTCTGGTGATGCGGTAGGCGGGCCAAAACGCCCCAAGAACGGCAGTCGAAAGACCTAAGAGTAATACAGAGCCATGCAGCCAGGCAGGAAAAGTAATAAACGCGCCAAGACTTTCTTGCATTTGTGGCAGAAAATAGGCCACGCCGCCTTCGAGTAGAAACGAGGTCAGATAAGCGCCGAAGATCCCCCCTAAACTGCCGAAGGTACCCAAGAGCGCGGCTTGCAAACAAATACTGGCGATTACCGTAAAGCGGCGCATGCCCATGGCATGCATGATGGCAAGTTCCTGCCGGCGTTCTTCTAAGTGGGTAAAGAAACTGTGTGCAATGTTCAAACCCGCAAGCAGAAGAATGAGCAGGCCAGTTAAAGAGGCAAAACCGGTCGCCATATTTAGAATTTGCGAGGTGTGTTGGGCAGTTTTATCGATACTGAAACCAAGACTTTGAATCTGTTTGGCCAAGCCAGGTACTGCTTTGGGGTGATTGGCTTGCACCAAAATGGATGTATAGCGCTCGCCTTTTTCCGGGGCAAATTCGGCAAGAATTTCCCGCCCGGTTTCAATGGGGACACTCACGCCGAGTTTAACGGCGTAAGATGAGGCACCCACAATTTGTGCGCGCTTTTTGCCGACTTTTGTTTTGCCGTCTTGCCCAAGCATAAGTGAACGACCCAGGCGAATATCGAATTGAAAGCCGTTAAGACTTTTTGATGTTAATTGTGGGAGGTTTAAGCTCGGCGCGATGGCTGAATTATACATATCAATAAGTGTATTGGAGACAACAACGGGCACCACATTTTGTGGCAACCCGTTCATGTGTTCGGGCGTGATGCCTAAGAGCCGGGCATCCATGCCGGTCATAAAGAGATCGGTATAAAGTTTACGACCAAAAAGTTGTTGGCCACCTTGAGCACCCATCGGTAGAGGAATTTCGAGCTTCGGATAAACCTTGGTGACAGCGGGAAGACTTTCCAGGCGCTTAACCTCTTTTTCGCCAAAGCCAGACTGCCCCAGGAGAGTGCCGGCATTAAATTTGAGGATACCCAGGTCGATATTCTTTGGCGTCACCTCAATCATATCGAGAGGTAGCTCATGGACAATTTCTTTGAGGACAAGATCGCGGCCGCTTAAGCCCAAAGCGCTGATGATGGTAAAAATACCACAACCCATGGCGATACCAAAAATAGCGAGAAAGGTCCTGCTTGGTGTGTTGCGTATTTGTCGTAGCGCAACATGCAACATGACCTCGGATTTCATGGTTTTGCTTTCATGTTGGACGGAGCATTCCATGCATGTCCGAAGTGCATGTGAAGATTTGGAGATTGGTGTTGAACTTGAATTTCTGCAGGCCCAAAGCGACCGGCGATCTGCAAAACAAACGCAAAGAGCGCGGCCTGTTGCCCAGGCATATTGGTTTTAAGAAAGGTGGAGACTTTGTCAATCAGCAAAGGGGTATTGAGATCCAATGCGAAAAGCGCCTGAGGCGCGTTGGTGCCAACAGGACTTTTGGCGCTTCTGGCCTCGACCAATTCATGAATACGGTTGTCGCCGGTGGCATAGAGATACGTATCGCCCACAACCGCCCAGCCCAAACCGACTTTCTTCTTTGTTTGTGCGTTGAAAGATTCAAAAAGATGGATATCAAGACCATTTTTATTCATGCTCTGATGGCTGATGTGGACGCCACGCTTAAGCAGGGTTTCTTTGAGCTTTAAGAGTAAGGGCAGCATCTTTTCCGGGGCTTTGAGCTGGGCGCTGACGCTTGTTTCGACAGCGTGCAGAAGTTGTTTGGCATGCAGCCCTTTAAGCTTCTTGGGGATTTTGGGCATCTTTTGTAAATTCATCGTGGCTTGCATGGGGCCACTGAACAACGCAAGTAAATCTGTTTCGACACTTAAGCCTGTCGCTTTTTCAATTGGGTTAAAGAAACGTTTGAGTAATGCATCGCCGCCAAGAGATTTTAAGATTTGATAGCCCTCTTGATGAAAAGCCTGGGTTTGTAGCTTAAGCATCGCCGGTGTGTTCCCGGTGAGCCCTTGTGTCTGCTTGCTGGCCTCGCCTCCGGTTTTTTTGGCCCATGGATCGGGCATCACCAGAGTGCCCGCGAGACCTTTCTCGTCCAAGCGCAGTCCAGCCTGCGTGGTTTTGCTTGTGTCTTTTTGGCCCTCAGCAGAGGTTTTGAGTGCATAAATGCGCAGTGGATATGATTTAAGCTCTGCCAGGAATCCCCGAGCGGCCCGGTGATGATTTTTAGGTGTGCTTTGTAGGCCGCTTAGCGCTTTTTCCAGCTCGGCGCGGGCTTCTGGATGCGCCAGCATGATAAATTGACCGACGCGAACAAAATGCAGCACAGGCGCAAGTTCGGCGCCAAAGGGGCGACCGGCAGTTTGAATATCGAAGGTTTTGTACTTTTCATGTTTGAAACTGATTTCAAATTCTTTGGCGAGTATATTTTCTAAGGTCTTTTGGAAGGCGCTAAAATCGTTGAGCGGGGCGACGACAACACTCTTTAACGGATGCTTGGCAGAAAAAACAATCCATGGCTTTTCTATATCAAGACCAAATTTTTTAAAGGTTTCCGGGGCGCCAGGGTCAAAGCCCAGGCTTTCTTTGAGACCATGTTGAAGTTTGGCGGCGATATCCTGGGGTAGATCTTGACTAAAACTCGAAAAATAACGTGCAAACCCTTCAGCCATAGCCTGGATGGACTCTATTTCTAAGACAAGAGCACTCTGGGCTGGGACAAAATCCCATATCTTGTATGTTTTAGCCGATTCACAGGAATGACAGCCATAAAATGTGAGCGCGGCGATAATAAGAGAAAGACGCGTAAAGTGTGTGGTGGTGGTGGGTTTAAGGATTTTTGACATCATTGCCTTCCAGTATATGCGCACTTGGGGAGAAATGCTCCTAAATCTATAAACTCTTCGCTGCGCACACAAGCTGTATTTTGCTTTTAGGTCTTTGCTTTGATTCAAAATATTGCGCATGCTTAGGTTGACCTGGCACCGAAGACTTTGTTAGATCTACGCCACGTTTGGCGAAATTTGCTAAATGGGTTGGGAGCTTAGAGGTGCAAGCCTTGAAAATATTACTTTGTGTTTGGGTACTGGCTTTGGCCGGTTGCGGTTTTATCGTGACGGGTATGGAAGTGGTGAACGCCAAAGTCGCCATTTTAAGTGCCGAAACTGCAGGCGCCAAGGTACACGCTGTCTATGAGTATCAAGTGGCCCGAGCTTATTTAGACAAAGCCAAAGAAGAGACAGCTTATGCGGAATATTGGTCTGCAAAGAAATTCGCTGAAAAAGCCCTGGATTATGCGATACGTGCCCGTCGGCGGGCTGAAGCAATGTCGGTTGTTGAGCAACCGATGATGGAATAGGACGAGCATTCATGCATAGATTTACTCTTGCCATAGCCTTATTGGTCCTAAATGGCTGTACGCTGGGCAGTGCGTTGCGTGAAGATGCAAAATTGCTCGACAAGCGGATTAAATCTGCACGTGAACGAGGTTCTTACCGCTGCGCACCCACAGAGTTGGCTTTAGCTGAGTCGCATTTGGAATTTCTTGAATATGAATTAACGCAAGGTGATTTTCAAAGAGCGTCTTACCATAGACAATTGGCCTTACGAAATATTTCAGAAGCACTTGATATTACCGATCCCAACGAATGCGCCGATAAAAATGTGCTTATTTCGTCCGACAGTCAGGTCGTGATTAAGAACGTTGATCGTGATGGTGACGGTATTTTAGATGCGCAAGATCAATGTCCAGATGAGGCCGAAGATTTTGACAAGTACGAAGATGTGAATGGTTGCCCCGATCCAGACAACGACAGTGATACAGTGCTGGATATCAATGATCAATGTCCATTAGAACCAGGTGATCCCCTCAATCAGGGTTGTCCTCTGCCCGATCGGGATGGTGATGGCATTCCCGATGAAAGTGATTTGTGCCCCGATAAGCCCGAAGACTTTGATGGCAATGAAGATGGCGACGGCTGTCCTGAAGAAGAGAACCTGGATGTGGATGAAGATGGTATCCTCAATGATGTCGATCAGTGTCCCGAAGACCCGGAAGATAAGGATAACTTTGAGGATGAAGACGGTTGTCCAGAACCCGATAACGATCAAGATGGTGTTTTAGATATTCGTGATATTTGTCCCGATATCCCAGGCCCCATTGCCAACCAAGGTTGCCCAGTAAGTGATCGGGATGGTGATACGGTGCAAGATGATATCGATCAATGTCCGGATGTTCCTGGCTCTCCTCCAAGCGGCTGTCCTAAGCGGGTTTTGGTGGAGAAGACCGACAAGGAAATCAAGATCAAGAAGAAGATCAATTTCCGCACCGACACAGCGGTCATTGAAGGTGATTTGTCTTTTGAGATTATCTTTCAAGTGGCCGCGGTCTTGAAATCAAACCCCACAATTAAAGTTGTGGTTGAAGGCCATACCGATTCCAATGGTCCCGCGGATTACAATTTACGCCTCTCTGATTTACGGGCCAATGCGGTCAAAGATGAGCTGATTAAGCGCGGTACAGACAAATCTCGTTTAGAAGCGATTGGCTATGGTGAGACCAAACCGATTGCATCGAACCGCCGCCAAACCGGTAGAGCCGCGAACCGCCGCGTCCAGTTTAGAATCGTCGAGGAAAAAGCCAAAGTTGAATCCGAGGATGAATTCGATCTCGATGATATTGAAGATATTGAATAGGATTTCACTTATCGGCCACTCGCCTACTCGACTAAGCTGCGGCTATCCTTTAACAGGCACCCGCAGCAAGTCTCCGTAAACGGCTCGCACGGTTATCGGCCACTCGCCTACTCGACTAAGCTGCGGCTATCCTTGCCAGGCACCCGCACTAAGTCTCCGTAAACGGCTCGCACGGCCATCGGCCACTCGCCTTGTACCGACTAGCTTTCGGCGCGCCTTAATGGCGCCCCTCAACCAGTCTCACAACGGCTCGCACGGTCATCGGCTCTGTGAAAGCCTCAGCCAAATTACTCAAGTGTTTTAAAAGAGCACAAGGCTTTTAAAAATGAACCGACCTGGAACACAAGGCGTGGATTTAAGGCGTTGTCGGCGTCCAAAGCTCCGCAGCATCACAATCTAGCGATTGCCTGGTCGCATCCCAACATTCATAGTGCACCCCATCAAGACTCATGAAGTTAATCGCTGTATCTGCATCGCAGCCCACGATGATGTCATATCCATCACCAACATTTTGCAAGGCGATGGCATCTGGTGTCCATCTGATCTCACCGCCTCCCAGCATCTTCTGGAGAACCATTTCGCCTCCGTCGATTTGGAGATCGGATTGGATAAAATGTGTATCGCAATTGCTTTGCGTCGTGGCACTCTCGATCAAATGGCAGGCCGTTCCTTCAAGGGTGAGTTCGAGGAAAAACGCCATCTTCACTTCATCAAAATACCGTTGGGCACTCATGAATGAGACGAGTGAGTGAACGGCTTCCGAGATATTCGTCTCGCTCTC
>JASMKV010000209.1 GCA_030749035.1 Myxococcota bacterium
GGTTTAAACGACGACACCACAAACGCCGGGTCTTGAGCAAAACGTGGCTCAAAACGCTGCTCAAAAAACTTCGTCCCGGTGCCCAAATCCATGTGGTCAGTGACTACGAGCCCTTGGGCAAAGCGATGTTTGAAGTTCTCGATGCGCACCCCGTGCTTGAGAATTTAAGCGGCAAGGGAAATCTGTCTGCACATTCGACCACCGATATTCAAACGGCCGAAGAGCAAAAGCACCTGGAACGCGGCGAACCAATCTATAGAATGCACTTTCAACTCAAAGACATTGCCCATATTCAGGACGAACGCTTTAACTTTACACCCATGGATGATGATGAACGCGTTGAGATCGATACGCTTTTGCTGAAAGTATACCAACAGGCCGCCAGTGAGATGAAATTCATTGAAGAAAACGAGGGTCAGCTCATCGAATTGGCGCAGCATGAGAGACAAAACGTCTACCAGCAAGCCCGCCAACAACTTCTCGACTCTTTAAAAAAATGGGAAAATAAGCTAGAAGAACAATAAAAGGAAGCATCAGATGTCAACGCAGCCAAGTCAAGAATTGGAACATTTCCCCAACCCTGCCCCGCAGCGGGATTATGAAATCCATTTTGAATGTCCTGAATTTACCTGCTTATGTCCAAAGACGGGACAACCGGATTTTGCCAACATCGACATTCGTTATATTCCCGATGAACGCTGCGTCGAACTCAAAAGCCTTAAACTCTATCTTTGGTCCTTCCGCGATGCGGGACATTTTCACGAAGCGGTCACCAACCAAATGCTCGATGATTTGGTCGCCCTCTTAAATCCTCGTCAGATGGTGATTGAAGCGGCTTTCTTGGTACGTGGCGGCATCACCACCACCGTGCGTGCCGAGCACCCCAATCCGGGTACGAGTACATCACCATGACTCTGCGGATCGGTTCGAGAGGTTCTGATTTAGCCCTCTGGCAAGCCAACCACGTGGCAAATCTACTGAGTGAGCCTGGCGAAATTATTATTATCAAGACCGCCGGCGATAAAATTCAACATCTGTCTTTGGATAAAGTTGAAGGCAAAGGCTTTTTCACCACAGAACTCGAAACGGCTCTGCATGAAAACCAAATCGACATCGCGGTACACTCCCATAAAGACTTACCGACTGAAGATCCATCAGGCCTCCAGATCGCCGCAGTTCTACCTCGTGGGCCTGTCCAGGATACCTTGGTGATTCATCCCGACTGGCATGATCCAAATGCGGACTTTGAAATCAAGAAAAATGCGATTGTCGGTACATCTTCTCTGCGACGACAAGCACAGCTGCGAACGTCTTTAGCAGAGATCGAACTAAAACCCATTCGTGGCAATGTCCCGACGAGGATTCAAAAGATTTTATCCGCAGAAGTTCACGCGGTTGTTTTGGCGCAAGCGGGGATCGAGCGCTTAAAGCTCAAAGAGCAAAGCGCCTACAGCAATCTTGTCTTTCATTGTTTGCCCGTTGAAAGTGCATGCCCGCCACCCGCCCAGGGTGCACTGGCGATACAATGCCGCAGCGATGACACCAAAACGCTGGACGTACTCGCGCCCTTGCACTGCCCACAAACCGCAGAAGAAATCGCTTGCGAACGGCTGCTCTTGAGTTTTTTTGGTGGAGGGTGCCACTTGCCCTTAGGCGCCTATGCGCGACGCGAGGGCAAGACCCTTATACTTTTAGCCACAGTCGATGCGCCTGACGGCTCGGAGAAACTCGGCGCCCAAATACACGGCGCAATCCCTGAAGAGATTGCAGAACAAGCGCGGCAAGAACTCATCAAACAAGGTGCAGAAAAATATCTGTGAAGATCAGCGGAGAAAAAAATGCAATTAAATGCCTCAGAAGAATGGTTTAAAAAAGCCCAGGAACTTTTGCCCGGCGGTGTCAACTCACCGGTACGTGCCTTTAAGGCGGTTGGTGGTCAACCCATTCTGATGGACAAGGGCCAAGGCCCGTATATCGATGACATCGATGGCAATCGCTATGTGGACTACGTGGGATCTTGGGGGCCACTTATTGTCGGCCATGCCCACCCGCAAGTTGTCGAAGCCTTAAATGCTGCTGTTGCCAAAGGTTCAAGTTTTGGCACCGCGACTGTTCAGGAAGTCGAACTGGCCAAACGCGTTATTGGAGCGGTTCCTTCTCTTGAAAAAATTCGCTTCGTCAACTCAGGCACCGAAGCCACCATGAGTGCCCTGCGTTTAGCACGAGGCTTTACCGGTCGCGATAAAATCATCAAGTTTGCCGGTTGTTATCATGGCCATGCGGATGCTTTTCTTTCCGAATCTGCCGGTTCAGGTGTCGCCACTTTAGGTATTCCCGGTTCTGCCGGTGTGCCCAAAGGCGCTGCCCAGGACACCCTGACACTGGATTACAACGACCTCAGTCAGGTGGACAAATGTCTTGAAAAACATGGGCAAGATGTGGCCGGGGTTATTCTTGAACCGGTCGCCGGCAATATGGGGCTGGTCAAACCCATTGATGGTTTCTTAGAAGGCCTTCGTCA
>JASMKV010000210.1 GCA_030749035.1 Myxococcota bacterium
TATAAAACGTTTGGTGAGAGAATTGCGTTTTGACGAATGCAAGGATCTGCTCGATAGTGCTTTAGAGTGTGGGGACGCGATGGACGTCGAATTGTTGGCGCGCGATTTTATTGATGCGAAAATATCAGGATATGATTCATATGTGTAAAGAGGAGACAAGCAATGTCTGAAGATTTTGATAGAGAAGATATGGATGAACAAGATTCGCCTGAAGGCAGCAATGAAGAGATGTTAGACCTCTACAGGTGCTATGAACATCAAGAAGCACTGCGCTTGATGGACCTTTTGGAAGAAAAAAATATAGAGGCGCTTTTGCGGGATCGTTCGGCGAGCGCCTTTCCAACAAGCGTCGGTATGACATCTCAGCAAATTATTGCTGTATCGCAAAACGATCGTGCAGGGGCGCAAGCGCTTATTGAAGCGGCGGTTCGTGATGAAATTGTTTCTTCGGAAGGAATCTTCATTTCGGATTCAGAATAATCGTCTCTCCGTTTAGACTGTCGACTTTCCAGCGATGCCCATCTGTTTTTAGGGTCAACATGCCGTGTTGATCGGTTCGTCTTATGGCAACGCCATATTTTTCGAAGCGTTCAAGCACATCGGTATTGGGTAGCCCGAAGCGATTATTTTTACCTACCGAGATGAAGACCAATTGGGGTGAAAGCGCTTCAAGGAAGGCGGGTGTTGAGGATGAGCGACTACCATGATGGGCTGCTTTTAAAATATCTGTGGGTTTTATCTTTTCCAGTAAATGTGTTTCCGCATTTTTTTCAATATCACCGCTAAAAAAGATAGAATTGTTTTTATATTTTATTCTTAAAACGATGGAATTGTCGTTGAGATGCATTTGGGGAAAGTATCTATGTTCATGTGTGGATTTTGGATGCAGCATTTCAATATGCACACCTGCACGTTTTTGCTCACGTATGTGAGGCAGTGTTTTGGTTATGCCACCCTTGTGTTCAACATTTTGAAGTATTTTTTGCAAGATGGGGAGATCTGAGGCCATGCCATTCCACCAAAATTCATGAATGTGGAAATTTTCACTGAGATACAAAAATCCATTGAGATGATCTGGGTGCGGGTGGGTGACGACAGCCAAATTGATGTGTTTTTGTCCGAGACTTCTAAGCAGTGGCGCGAGAACCGATTGCCCTGGATCCCATCCTCCTGCTTCAAAACTGCCACCCGCATCAATGAGTACCGTTTCATTGTTGGGTAAAACAATGAGCGCTGCATCACCTTGGCCCACATAAGGTTGATAGACGGTCAACATGTTTTCATTTTCGAATTGTGTATAGACGCGGTGACTTATGAGTCCAAGGGTTAAGAATAAAGCCCAGTAGAGGCGCCGATGAGATTGTTTTCGCTTATAAGTCACGAGCAAGGCCAAGACAGCATAGTAAACCCATACCTCACTCCAAGTGGGCTCTTTCATCACCAAATGCCACGTTGGGCTTTGGGCCCCCCAAGTTGCAAGAGCATCGAGCCCATTTAAGGGATAGACCAGGAGTTGTGCCAGATGGTCTGCAAGTTTGGGGCTGAAGAAGCTCATGGGCGCAAAGACAAGCGCCATTGGCGTAATCAGCCAAGTGGCCAGAGGTATGGCGACAAGATTGATGAGTGGACTTAAAAGGTTGAAAAAATAAAAGAATTTGAGACTCAAAGGCAAGATAACCAATGCTGCGATGGTCGAAGAGAGCAAGCCGAGAAAGACGATGTTCAGGATAAGGGGTAAACGTGTTTTAAATTTTGCCCCTAAAAACAACAAACCAAGAACAGTACCGAATGAAAGTATAAATCCTGGGGTGAATAAGTTTAAAGGTTGCCAGAAAATGAGGCAAAGCCCGGCAAGTCCGCAAGCATTGATGGCACTTTTCGGGCGTCCAATAATGGTGCTTAAAAGGATCGCGGTCATCATCAGTGTTGCCCGTAGAGTGGGGATGCTGGCCCCCGTCCACAGGCAAAAGAGTACAATGCAGGGAATGGTACTTAGGGCGGCGCTTTTTCGCAGGGAAAAGCGTTCTCCATAGCCTTTACACAAGCTAAAGCATTGATAAAAAATGAAAAAAATCATCAATGTCATGAGCCCTATATGCAGGCCAGAGATGGCCAAGAGATGGGCCATGCCAGCTTGGGCCCAGCGATCCTTATGTAACGCACTAAGTCCGCCTCGATCTCCGAGCACCAAAGCGCTGATCAGGCCCGCATGCGCAAAATCAAACGATGTGTAGATATGTTGGTGGGTTTGTAAGCGAAATTTATCGAGCGTATGTAGAAATCCTTGGCCGCGTTGCAAAAGCGCGTGTGGTGAGCGGATTCTGGCCCTTTTTTGAATCTTTTGCCGACGAGCGCGTGCCAGGGGGTTTTCCTGATTGGGCGTAAGCGATGGGCCAATATCTTCTAATTCGAGTCGGACTTCGATGATATCGCCCCGATAAACAGGGGCCTTGCCCCAGAGGGTGGCTGAGGCACGGATATGACGCGGTATCCAGCGATGATTACAGTATTGGGCCTCTAAAAGGAGGTTTGTTTTTTGTAAAATACGCCTCGTTTTGCTGTCTATTTTATATGTAAGTGTGTCGTCCACTTTGGCTTGCCAGCGTTGATCAGCATGTTCACATTGAGGGAGTTCGATGAAATCGTTGTTGATTTGATTGAAACGCAGGGCACCACTGAGACTCACTAAAAGACATCCGATGAGCGCCAGACCAGCATGTTTGCGCCAGGCAAAGGCCAGCAGGAGTAAAAGCAAGACGCAAGCGATGAAAAGTACTTTTGTTGTGCCTAAGCCATGGTTTTGTATAAGAATACCCATAGCAGCGCAGGCGAAAAGGTATAGAATGGGGTAGCGTTTAAAGGGCATCACTAAATTCCTTTACACGACCAGTGCTTGTGCAGGATAAAAAAAGTTATTTGAGAGATATATTTAACACCATGATTGCTAAAATTCTAACGCTGCTTGTTTGTTTTTGTTCTTTTACTTCAGAGTTGGCGGCAAATACTGAAGGGTTTGCCGACCGCAGCATGCTCAAGGCCCGCGATGCACTCTTGGCAGGCGATCCAGATCTCGCTTTGAGTGTACTCAACCCCTATTTAGAAAACAAAAGCGTGCCTAATGATCCACAAATGCGACTATTGGCTGCGCGTGCGTATTTGGAGCTGAATCATTTTGGCGAAGCGTTGACCCATTTACATGGTCTTGAAGAATCACTTCAAGATATTGCGCCCACGATCTGGTCTTTGCAGTCAAGAGCCCACCGGGGTTTGCAAGCATGGCCTGCCATCGAAGATTTGTGGTTGCGTGTTTTAAAGCGCGATCCGGCCAGGGCATTAAAGAGAAAGGCACTTCTTGGCTTGGGGGATGCTTATTTTGCGCAGCAAAAGCTGCGCGCGGCAACCTCTGCCTATAAGGAGGCTTTGCGCTTTAAATTGCCCCGCCAAGCCAACTATGTCGTGCGCTATAATTTGGCAGAAATTGCGTATGCGGCCGGACGTTTTGCAGATGCGGCAGTAGGCTACAAGAAACTTCTCTATTTGAGCCCACATGAGCGATTTTCTCTTCTTGCTCGTGAAGCTTATGGCGACATGGTCAAGAGTGGTAAGGCAAAGAGACTTGATTTTAATGGAGAGATGCATTGGCTGGAGCGCCTTATCCGTGCCCGCCAATTTGTGCGTGCCGAACAATTGCTGGTGAGGCTGGCTAAACGCATACCGCATAAACGGGCTAAGCGTGAACATCAACTTTTCAGTGCGAGGTTGTTTTTACGCCGGGGTGAACCGGAAAAAGCTTTGCCCATTCTGCAGAAACTGCAGCAGCAAGCACCAACACTTGAATTGCGCTACACCTATACAACGTGGCTGGCGAGAGCGTATGGGGCGCAGGACCGTTTTGAAGAAGCGATTGACATTTACCGTGATTTTGTACGCCATTATCCAGGTCACGTGCATGTGCGTGAAGCAGGCTATAAGGCTGCCTGGTTGGCGTTTAATGGAAAACGCTACCGGCAGGCCATTCGTCTCTTCAAGGATTTTGAAACGCGGTATCGATATGGCAGTGATGTTGAAAATGCCCGTTGGTTCCAAGCTTGGTGCTCGTATCGCTTGGGCGATGACGAAGTTGCAGCAACGTATTTTACCCAACTTTTAGCAGGCCCACTCTCGGTGGCCCATCAACAACGTGCATTGTATTGGCAGGCTAAAATTCACGAAAGGCAAGGGCGACAGGAAGAGGCACTTCGGTTCTATCAGCAAGTTGTCGGCTTGGGTGCTTTCACTTTTTACGGCGTCTATGCCGCGCAGGAGGGGCGAAAATTAAAGGCTCCGGAGCTTTTGTTGGCCTTGCGCGCTCAAGAGGACGACGAAAAGATAGCCGATGTGGATATTGGGTTTTGGGGTAATTTGGTCTCAAATCGGACCCAAAAACTGCTTTTGAACCCCAAGGCTGAGCTGTCCTGGCGCGCATCTGCTTTGAATTGGAACTCACCTTTAGGGCAGCGGACAACACTTCTTATGAAGTTGGGCTTCCATAAAGAAGCCGCAGAGGTGGTGGTCGATGTGCCAGGGTTTCGTTCCAGCTCGAGAGCAGATATTGTCTATGCCAAGTCGCGATTGCTTTATGCGCTTGGTGATTTTAACCGCGCTTATAGGCTTGTTGGGAGTACCTTTCGCCAGGAACTTAAGGATGGACCGCTTGGGCAATTGCGCGAATTGTTTTATTTGGCCTACCCAAACGCATATCGTGATGCGGTTGCCGTTGTCGCTAAGGAATACGATCTATCGCCGATTTTACTCTTGTCTCTCATACGTCAAGAAAGCGCCTATGACGATGTCGCGCACTCCTATGCTGGCGCCCATGGCTTGATGCAGATCATCACACCAACAGCTGAGCGTATTGCTGAGGAGATAGGGCAGGAAAACTTTCAAGTCGGAGAACTCAATTCTCCCAACACGAATATGAAGTTTGGGGCGTGGTATTTAAATCAACTTTTGAAAAAATTTCATGGCAATATTGCTTTGGCATTGGCCAGCTATAACGCAGGTCCACAAAAAGTTGCCGATTGGTTGGACTGGAGTTCTTCTTTAGAAGTGGAAGCCTTTATTGAAGAAATTCCGTATAGAGAAACGCGACTCTATGTGAAAAAAATATTGCGCAACCTGGTTGTGTATTCACAACTTTATCAAGAGGGTGAATACGAATTGCAAAAGCGCCTTCCCGTCAACTATCTCAATAACATTAATTTTTAATCGTTTTTGCTTTAATCTTTTCCAGTGCCACTAGAGATTCCTCCAAGGGTTCTTGGATTTCTTCAATACAATCAGCGATAAGCTTGTAGAGTTTTTTGGATGCTAAAAAGGACTCCTCAACGGTTTCAACATGGCTGAGTTCTTCCAGCGCTTTGCGCACATCTGAAGGCCGAAAGATACTGATAAACCGTGCTTGTTTTACGTATTTCATGAGTTCTTCTTCTAAGAGATTAATCTCCTCGAGTTTTTCAGGGGTATAGTGTTCTATGATATGTTTTGCACTAGAGCTTAGTTCGGTGCATTTACCCAGAGCGTTCAAGGTATCCTTGATTTTTTTGATTCCGATCTCCAGGGATTCGTCCAGGACAAAATTTTCGTAGAGTTTGTCCTGCACTAAGTCTTTATCAATATCTTCATTTAAATAGCGTTCAGCAGCCTCTTTAAGTGAAATATGTTCCATGCCAGGAATGAATGCGCCGCCCTCAGTACAATTGAGGATGGTGATGTCGTTGTTCACATTGCTTGCTGCTTGCGCAAACCAATGCCAGAAAATCCGAAAAGCTTCAGTGGTTTTAACTTTTCCGCCATAATAACCGGGAAGGTCAAAGATTTTGGCGAATTGTGGCTTGGTTTTCTCGGCAGCAATTTCGTTATTGATATCCTTCTCGATGTCGCCTGTGCCTTTCCAGGATTTTCCATCGTCCGTGTATTCAATCTGAAGCCGACCTTTTGCAGAATCTTTTGCATAAAGTCGATTTTCACTGAACGCTAAATCTTGCCCAAGCAGAATGAGGGGATTGCTTTGGGCGAGTAAGCCGAGTGAAAAGACAGAGCAGGCCACAGAACCACCGGCTGAGGTGTTGGGCTGCTGTCCCAGGTAATCGAGAAGCCATTCATCACTCTCCCCGTTGGCGGCCATCGTGACAAACCGCTTGGCGGGGACCTTATAGAGCGCAGGGTTAACGGTTGCGGCCAGCACCAATGCGCCGACATTTTCTGGCTTGACCTCATCAAAATGACTGATCAGATTCTGTGGATCGGCAGAAAAAACAAAGTCGGGTTTAATACCTGCTTTGATCAATTTTCCGACACATTGACTGATACAGCAAATAACTGCTTTGCGGGTTATTTTTTTTAAATCATTGATGTTTTTATCAAGTGAGGGCCCTGGAGCCACCATAATAAGGGGTTTTCCTTTAACCGCTTTTTCTAAATCGCTTAGACTCGGGTGTTGCAGGATATAAGGAATATTTCGAATGCCGTGCAATAGCCAATAGCGTCCAAAGCGGTCGACGGTATTTTGCATAATTTGATGTGTTGCGATGCCTTCGCGTAAAAGTTGGGCGCATTCATCAAAATCCTCATCCGTGATTTCTGGATCGGGCATGCGGCTGACAATATGCATGGGCGCTGGGCCACCAGGTAATTTTGAGCAGACCTCAGGGATATCCGTTTTTGTCTCCGCGACCCAAACTTCGTCTGTATAAGTGTTGTTTGTGGGATCGTGCTTTGGATCGTAGACAATAATGCGTTTTTGGCCACGCTCAAGCAATTTATTGGCCAGTCTTGATGCGCCGTGCCCAATGAGGCCGATCATGCCCTTTTCAAGATCCCAGCTTGTGGGTAAGAGGACTTCGGCAAAAATAGCGCAACCTTCGGGTGTGGATAAAAGTTCGTTGCGAGATTTGTTGTCGACAAGTCTTTTTAAGTGTTCCGCGATGACGATATCGGCTGCATTGATGCTTTCTATAAAACCGTTTAAGTCTTTCTTTAAAGAGACTTGCTCTGCCTCGTTTTGGGTTTCAAGCTCTTGCGTTGATTTGCTCAATTCTCTTATGATGGCTTTAAGTTTTCGAGATTGCCGAATAAGTATATCAAAACGTCTATAGTCTTCTTGTTTAAGAACCTCGATGATGGATTCGGAGACGACAGCAAGCTCGGACATGCGACGATAAAGATATATTTGACCCTGCTCTGCTTCCATAGAATACTTTTTATACAACAAATAAGGTTGAAGGCAACTTTGTTTCAAGTGCTGGCTTTTAATATATTTTCACATAAACTTTGAAGCTCATCAACTTCAAGTTTTGTACCAATAAAGACAAGTGTGCTTTCTGAAGGATCTGTTTTAGCGTGTCTTTGTTGCAAGTCAATACGGCCAGCAACGGCATTGATGTCTGTCCAGCCCATTTCTGAGTCCAGTTGTACAGT
>JASMKV010000211.1 GCA_030749035.1 Myxococcota bacterium
TCCACACAATTATTCAGGGCACCAGGTCGACGAACATTATCTCCCCGAAACACTCCAAGGGGTTTCCTTTTATCAGCCTTCCGATCAGGGGGAAGAAAAAGTGCTCCTTGAAAAATTAAACGAAAGTAAAAGTAAAACATGAAACGCGCACTCCTTATAGGTAACTCTGATGGCATTGGTCTTTGCCTCACCCAAACACTCCTCCAACAAGACTGGCAAGTCACCGGCATTTCCCGCTCTCCAAGCCCTCTCGATCAAGAGACACAATATCAACACATCATTCAGGATGTACTCTCGGAGGAGTTCCCTGAAAGTTTGCAAAAGGCTGCCGCTGAGCATGGCCCATTTGACGTGATTGTTTTTTGCGTCGGCATCGCGCCACGCCTGCACCTGGGACATATGGAAACAGAGGTCAAAGTCTTTGAAGTCAATCTCATGGGCGCCCTTAAAACCCTTGAAGTGATGTTGCCGAAGCTTATTGAGCAAGGGGCGGGCCATATCATCATGCTCTCATCGATTGCGGACAGTGTGGTTTCGAATTTCAATCCGGCCTACTGTGCTTCAAAGGCAGGAATGACCTCTTACTTGCGCGGCTTAGGATTGGCCTTAAAAGAAAAAGGCATCACCCTAACCAACATTCGTTTTGGTTTTGTCGACACGAAAATGGCCAAAGCACCGTTTAAGCCCTTTCAAATCACCCCAGAAAAAGCCGCCAAGGTTATCCTTAAAGCCATCGACAAAAAACCCCTGCAAATTACCCATCCGAAAGTCATGGGCATGGCGGTGCAAATGATGAAGCTTACCAGCACCCTAAAAATTTGGGCTGGATAAGTTTAATGCGCTTTACCATCATCTCCCATGCCTGCTTGCTTATTGAACATGCGGATAAAAAACTGCTGATCGATCCCTGGCTTAGCGGTTCATGCTATTGGCGTTCCTGGTGGCATTTTCCGCCGGCCCACAACATTGATGCGCTCTTAGACGAGATTGATTTTATCTATCTCACCCATGAACACTTCGACCATTTTCACTATCCATCCATGCGGCGTTTTTCCAAAGACATCCCCATCTACGTGGCGGACTTCCCCACCAAAGGCATGGTCGATGGCCTTGAGTCCTTAGGCTTTAAACACATCTATCCATTGGCTCACGGTGAAACCACAACCCTAAGCGATGACCTCAAACTCACCTCCTATCAATCCCGCTGGCTCGATGATTCGGCGCTCGTTGTCGAAGCGGGTGATACCACCTTATTCGATATGAACGATGCTAAATTTCCCGACGAGGTTTTAAAGAAACTTTCATCAAAGCATAACGGTATCGATTTTATGCTTAAGTCCCACTCCTCGGCCCAGGCCTATCCGCATCGCTACACCTCAAACAATCCAAACGATTTAAGTTACCGTCCGAAAGAAGACTATGTCATCGAATTCCTCCACACGGCCCAAACCTTAGGTACACGCTACGCCATTCCTTTTGCCTCGAATGTGTGTTTTTTACACCCAGAGACCTTTGAACAAAATATCCATTCGATGAACCCTGCAAGCATTAGAGACTTCTACAACAAGGATGAGCACAATTTTAATCTCGAAATCATGTTGCCCGGTGATGTCTGGGATGCAAGCGATGGCTTTGACATCAAACCCAACGATGTTTTTTCCAATCCGCAAGCACTGCTTGAGAAGATGCGTGAAGAGGTCGCACCCAAAGTGGCTGCGCAAATTGAATACGAAAAGAATAAAGTTTTAGATTTTGAAACTTTTAAGAGCTATTTTGAAACTTTTTTAAAGAGCTTGCCTCTGCCCTTAAGTTTTCTTTTTCGCGTGAAAACCGCCTATCTTATTCCCGGTGAAAAAGAGAGCTGGTGGGTGCTGGATTTTAGCAAGCGCTGCGTCACACAACATGATGAAAAGCCCACCGATGTGGTCTCTATCAGCAGCGTCACACCGGGCCTCTTACAAGATGCCATCGAAAAAACGATTGTGAATTTTCTGGAAATATCCATGCGGGTCCGAGTTGAAATTGCTCCTGGCAAAGTATTTCAACACTTTATCGCCCGCGAACTTCTGGCCATGTACGAACAGGGTAATTTTCCCTTACAAAAAAATATGCAGATGCATTTTATTCGCGCCTGGTTGCGCCGCCGCGATGAGCTTCTCGCCTATGGGGTGCAGGTTTTAAAGAAGGGCAAAAAAGGGTTTTTGCCGGGGAAAGCGCGTCCATAACAAAGAAGACACTATAAGAGCCAAGCTCGAGGCTTCGAATTTAGATTAATCGCAATGGGTTAGCGCAGCACCACCGGTACAATCGCAACCTGCCTCTAATTCACACTCGTAACAACAAGCGTCTTGCTCGCCCGGTGGTTTAGATAAACAAAGGCTGCAACAGCTCTCACAGTCAATACAAACCCAATCACCGCCTGACTCCGGTGATTGTTCCTGACAAGCTCCGTCACAACAGCTGTCACATAAGGCTTCCGATGAACAAGTCCCCGGCGTTGTGCAACAATCAGAACCAGAGTTCTCCTGACAACACCACCAGGGACTTCCCGAACTCACAATCTGACAAGAATGCCCTGGGGCACAGAGATTTCCCACATTGCACTCACTGCCTGCTGGCCCGTTTTCAGTACAACAATTTGCAGCCGTGGTGCAACAATCCTCAGGACAGTTATCTTTGTTCTCACCTCCACTGCCATCACAGGTTCCATCCCCACAAGGGTCTATGCAAGAACCACTGCCGTTACACACACCACTACCTCCATCGCATGTCGTACCATTCGCCACAAAGCCATTGTCGGTACAGGCACCGCTGCCGTTGCATGTATCCTGAACGGTGCAATCGCTGCCCGCATCGCCACAGTGGCTGTTCTCTTCCTTGAAGCCATTATCGCTGCAGGCCCCAGCGCCATCACACTTATCCTGATTGGTGCATTCCGTGCCCGTATCGCCACAGTTGCTGCCATTTGCTGCAAAGCCATTATCGCTGCAGGCACCAGCACCATCGCAATAATCCTGATGGGTGCATTCGCTGCCCGCATCGCCACAGACCGTCACGTCCTCAAAATGATTCGACTGACAGTTACCACTGCCATCGCAGGTGTCCTGCCCCGAACACTCGGTCGCCGCATCACCACAGCTTACACCAGCAGCGTCATTGCCATCACAGTTGTCGGCGCTTTCATCGCAGGTTTCACTGCAATCGGTGTCACCATCAGCCCCATCGCAAGGGTTTGTGCCGGCAACACAAATGCCACCATCGCAGGTCTCACTGCCATTACAAAAAAGACCATCGTCACAATCCCCATCGCCGATACAGTCCACGCAGGCACCCGCATCGCATAATTGCCCCGGACATTTGTCCGTATGGGCGCATGCATCGTTGGCGCAAGAATCGGTGGTACATGGATCGTCATCATCGCAATGAAGGGCAGTCACATTACACTGATGATTCAGGCATATTTCCTGACCCGTACAAAGATCTCCACCAGACGCACAATCCGCATTGGTATCACAAGCGGGGCTACCGCTCACACATTGATGGTCCACGCAGGTGGTTTCCGGCGCGCAGAGAAAACAGAGGCTCGAACAGACCTCGCCTTCGCAGGTCCAGCTAAAACATTGGCAACTCCACCAATCCTGCGTGCAGTTGCTCAAATCATTGCAGGCATCATCGTCGTCATCATCATCATCATCATCGTCCCCTGGACAAGAGCCTGCCGGCAGGGCGCCATCACGGCCACAGCAGGTATTCGGATACCACAAATTGCCTTCACAGCAAGTAAACGCCTCACCGCAAGCGAGCGCTTCGCAAACACCATTGTGACAAATCTGCCCCTGCGGGCATTCTCCATCGTTGGTACAGCCAGCACTATCGTTGTCATCATTATCGTTGTCATCGTCGTCGTCATCATCGTTGTCATCGTTGTCATCGTTATCGTCGTCATCGTCGTCATCGTCGTCATCATCATCGTCATCATCATCGTCGTCGTCGGAGCAGTCCGTACAAACACATTGCTCACTCTCACAACTCTCCGTCGCTTCACATTTCAGTTTAACATCCTTACAATAACCCGTTTCTTCGCCCGGCGGGATAAAACAAATGCTCTTGGACGTGCATAAATCACCGCCCGCACACTGGCGATGAAAGCGGCAACCTTCGCCCTCACCTTCACCTTCACCTTCACCTTCACCTTCACCTTCACCTTCGCCTTCGCCGGCACAGAAATCGTCCCGTGGCGAATCAAAGAGATCACTTAAAGCGATCTTGCCGACCTGACCATCCCTAAAGCCCAGATAGAGCCACTGACCATCTGTAGAGACAATGCAACTCATGAGCGCCGATAGACCGACAATAGAATGAATATGCGCCACAGAGCTGGCATCGTAGACCCAAATCTCCGATGAAATTCCCGCCCCGCGATTGCCGTTGGCCCCCAAAAAGACCCGCTGCCCATCGGGCGTTGCGCACAAGCCACGGGGCTCTCTATAATCCTCGCCTAAATCCTTATGCACCACCAAGCTATCGTCCGCCGTATCCACCACACTCAAACCGCCCTGCTCCCAGGAGTTGTTCAGCAGCCAAATGCGTGCGCCCGAACCACTATCGACACCAATGGCATTAAGCGGACCACCACCATTATAGGGCAATTCTAAGTCAATATAGGCGTCAATAGAGCTGCTGGCCGTACTGTAAATCGCCACATTATGAGCGCTGTCGCTTTGGAAAATGCTGATATAGCCCTTGCTCCCCGTCGCGTTAAACGCCATGTCCGTGGGCGACGCAACAACCCCACTTGCATATTCCCCACAACACTCGCCAGAATCCAGTTGGACGCTGGCCCCTGCTGCCAGCGTATCCGCAGCAATTTTTTGTATCTTGCCTGGCGCTGGTCGCTGACTCAGACCATAAAATTCAACCCCATCGGGTCCCACGCCAACACCAAGCGAACCGTTGCCACTGAGTTCCACCGAAGTGACGACCTCATGATAGCTACTGCTCTGCGCATCAATATCAATAACCACCAGCTCTCCGGGCGAATTGTTCACCGGCACATAAACCTGCGTCCCATCATGCGAAAGCTTGATCGCTGCAGGGTGCCCAAAGACATCGATATCGGTGATCGTTGAGAGATTCGAAGCATTTAAGACCCGCACATCCTCCTTAAAAACTCTGGTCACATAGAGGCGCTCACCATCCACACTTATGGCGACCTCGGCAAAAATGGCTTCGTGGTCGACAAGGAGCAGACCATCGGGCTGAACCTCACTGGGACAGGTCGTATCACAATCCACCCCGCGCACGGTTTCGCACTTATTGTTGATGCATAGTCCATAGCCGGCGCAAAAATCTGTGCCCGGGCAATCCGTGTCCACATCACATTCTACTGGCGGCACATCGTCGTCATCCTCTGGACAGGGGCCCGCCGGCAGGGCGCCATCACGGCCACAGCAGGTATTCGGATACCATAAGTTTCCTTCACAGCAAGTAAACGCCTGACCACAATAGAGTGCTTCGCAAACACCGTTGTGACAGCCCTGTCCCTGTGGACAGTCTGCATCCTGAGTGCACTCAGCACTATCGTTGTCATCATCATCATCGTTATCGTCGTTATCGTCATCGTCGTTATCATCGTTATCGTCGTCATCATCGTCGCCGCTATCGTCATCATCATCGTCGCCGCTATCGTCGTCATCATCGTCATCGTCATCGTCGTCATCATCGTCGCCGCTGTCATCATCGTCGTCGCCGCTGTCATCATCGTCGTCGCCGCTGTCATCATCATCGTCGCCAGCATGAGGCCCACCACAAGCGCGCTGGCACGCCTCGTAGGTAAAAAAGTTATTCGCATTGCCGCCGCAGCCACTGTAATAAAAGACAGCACAATGTCCGGTGCTGCTCTCAAAAGAATAGCGGACAAGTGCACCATCACAATCGCCGTAATCCTTTGATAAGTGACAACGGTCTACATCGCCGCTGTCGTTGTCATCGTCATCATCGTCGCCGCTGTCATCATCGTCGTCACCGCTGTCGTCATCATCGTCGCCATTGTCGTCATCATCGTCGTCATCATCGTCGTCACCGCTGTCATCATCATCGTCATCATCCCCACAACCGCTTTCGCACACACAAGTTCCCTCTTCACAGACAAAATCGGGTGGACAACTTAAGGTATGCAACACACACTGCCCATCGACACAGGCATGGCGACCGGTACAAAGCTCGCCACAACCGGCTTCTGGACAACAATCCCCATCTTCGCTGCATTGCTCTTCGCCACAATCGATGACCGTTGCATCACAAACGCACTCCTCCCCATCACACACATAGCCGGCCGGGCAGGCCAGGATTTTTAAGGTGCAATGGCCATCAATACATTGCGATTCGCCGGTGCATAAGTCGCCACAATCCCCATCGAGACAACAGTCACTTTGCTGCGCACACACATGCCGACAATAGTTTTCCTCTTCATCACACTCAGCCGTGTCTGTATCGCAGGGATTACCTAAGGCATAACATTGTCCGGCGAAACAGACATCAACACCATTACAAAACAGACCGTCGTCACATTGGATCGAATCGCTGCAGCCGCCATCATCATCGTCATCATCGTCATCGTCGTCCCCGGCAGCAGGACAAATGTCGGCCGGCATCGTGATGGCCTCGCAACGATTGCGCACACAAATCCCCCGAGTGCACTCGCCATTATCAAGAGCAGCACAAACACTATCCGATGTACAGGCTATCCCCACAGTCTCTTCATCACCAGGCGCAGTGATTTCAAAAGCCTCGCAACGATTGACGACCTCATTACACAAAGGCAAGGGTGCGTTGCACGGATTGCCCACACCGATACAGGAGCCATTGGCGCAAGCTTCAGCGCCACTGCAGTAGTGACCATCGTCGCAATCAAGCACCGATGTACATAAGCATTCCCCCAGACACACACATGCCTGCGCCACTTGATCGCAATAGGGCGTCTCCACCGAGCAAGGATTCCCGGAGCTATAACAGAGACCTTCGTGGCAAATTTCTATGCCGGTACAAAAATTGTCATCGTCGCAATCGCTGTCGACGACACAGGCAGGACAATCTTCCGTCCCCGCAACGCAAGTACATGAATTGCTGCTTTCATCACAGACTTGCGTCGGTTCGCTGCAGGGCGCGAGCAACCCTTCATAACAATCGCCATCAAAACAATATTCCTGGCCATTACAAAAATACCCATCATCGCATTCCGCCGAAGTGCGGCAGGGCTGCTGACCACAAGCATCTTCGACTTCGTCGCAATAGGGTTGTAAATAATCACAAGGGTTGCCCGTACTCACACAAGTGCCATTGCTGCAGTACTCCTCCCCCGTACAGTAGAGGCCATCATCAGCGCATCCCCCATCACTGCTGCAGGCCTGCGCAGAGCCACCCGCCTTACAGGCCGCAAGCGCTCCATCACAATAGAGATCTCCATCCAAACAAGGGTTGCCCGTCCCCACACAGCTCCCTAAGACACAACGTTGTGTGCCCTGACAAAAATCCACCGGGCAATCCGTATCCAAAGCGCAGGAACAGGAATCGTCAAGTTCGCAGGACCAATGACAGGATGCAGCGCTGCAAGTGGCTAAAGTGGCACAGTCGACATTTTCTGCGCAACCTTGCGCTGCACAAAAGCCATCCATGCAGACAAGCGCGGCTTCACAATGACGATCTTCACTACAGGCAGTGGTCTGACAGAGACCCTCAAAACAGTTTTGCGGCCAGATGCAATCGGCCGTGGTGTTGCAGGTAAGTTAGCTCTTCTTCTTCTCAGCACAACCCGAGCAGCCGGCGAAGTACAAAGTGGCACTTAAAACGAGTCCGAGCCCTATGAACGATTTAAATCGCAATACAAAAGTCCCTCAAAACAAATCTTAGCCTATACTGGAGTTTTGGCCAGGTTTATTCAAGTGCTTTAAGGTCGCAAAAAGAGCAATAAAAACAGTTTATTAAGGTGAGTCTGGACGCAACCTGCAGGCGGGCCAAGGGTTGGGCCTGGAGAGCATCACTTTTGTGCACCACATATGCGGAATTTTCATCAGGGGGCGGCCTCCTGATAAGTACAGCCAGCCATACCCATACCAATCTCCTCACAGGCATAGCCCAAAGCGTCAGGGCAGACGCAGATCTGCGGTAGCCCCGATGAGTAGTCAACACAAGCACCCGCGTCATATTCGCAGCCAAAGTCGTCACAGCAAGGTTCCGGCCAGTCACAGTAGAAATACTGGTCAATATCTCCCTCGACACAGTCCCCACAGCCCAGGGAATTACAGCAGCTATTACAACTGCCCGGGCTGCCCGCGCAATTGGCTTTGGCCTGATTGGACGCCGTAGAACAAGCGGAGGCCTGGCATGCGCCATTTTCACAGGTCTCACCTTCGGCACAATCGTTATCGTCGAGACATTCCACGCAAGTCTCACTAGAAGCATCCCAAACCTGTTCACTGCTACAATTCACGCAGGTGTTGTCAGCCTTGCAGTGGTCGTCGGTTGAAGCATTACTGTCATTACAGTGCGCATCATCGGTACAGGCCACACAGGTATTCGTCGTGGTATTGCAGGCAGG
>JASMKV010000212.1 GCA_030749035.1 Myxococcota bacterium
AATGACAACGAATCAAACAAAACAAATCTCTTCGCCTATCGGGAAATTGTCCAATTTTCAGAAAAGCTTCTAACCCAGAGTAATCTTGAAGACTTAATCGAAAGCTTGATGGACAACCTGATCGATTTAAGCAAAGCCGACAAGGGGTTTCTCGTCCTCTTTGAAGATGACCAGCCGCAAATCAAAGTTGCACGAAACCTTGAACATCAAAATATTGATGGCTATGTCGATGAACTTTCCGACACCATTCTCAAAAAAGTGCTGCAAGACCAGGAACCCGTCATTGTCACCAATGCCTTGACGGATCAGGAATTTAAAGACAGCGTATCTATTGTGAACTTAAAGTTGTGCTCGGTGATGTGCGTGCCATTGCGCAGCAATGATGATTTCTTAGGGCTTTTCTATCTAGGCTCCAATCGCGTCATTAACCTTTTCGAACCCGAATTACTCGATGCCGTTTCTGTGTTTGCTGCGCAAGCATCACTTTTGATAAAATATGCGTTGCTGCTCAACAAGTTGCGCATCGATAACAGTGCACTTCGTAATGCCCTGGATAATAAACGCGCAGGCGCAATTATTGGAACCTGCGAGAGCATGCAAAAAGTCTTTAAGCAAATCGGAAAAGTTGCCCCCACAGATGTCTCCGTCTTAATTACGGGCGAAACAGGAACCGGAAAAGAATTGGTTGCCCGGGAAGTGCATACTTCATCTGATCGAAGTGAACAGCCATTTGTCGTCATTAATTGTGGTGCGATTCCTGAGAATCTGCTCGAGAGTGAATTGTTCGGCCATGTCAAAGGCGCTTTTACCGGCGCCATTCATGACCGCAACGGCTCATTTCAAGCCGCTCATGGTGGCACACTTTTTCTCGACGAAATTGGCGAAATACCGCTCTCCTTACAGGTCAAACTTTTACGCGCCCTGCAGGAAAAAACCGTCACGAAAGTTGGCTCCAACCAAAGTGAGGTCGTTGATATTCGCATTGTTTCCGCAACCCACAAAAATCTCAAACAAGAAATTGAGGCAGGGAATTTCCGGGAAGACCTTTACTACCGACTCAATGTCGTGTGTATCGATTTGCCGCCATTACGCGAACGCGCCGATGATATCTTGTTGATTGCCCGTTATTATCTGCAGCGCTTTGCGCAGGAGTACAACAGCAATGTCAAAGGCTTTTCACCGCAATGTATTCGGTTTCTAAAAAAATCAGCATGGCCCGGCAATATTCGACAACTTGAAAATCACATCAAAAAAGCCATCATCATGACCGAAAATATCCATTTAAGTCCCGAAGATCTTGAACTCCAAGAGCAGGATTTAGACACCATCGTCCCCTTGGCCCAGGCCAAAGAGAATTTTCAGCGCCATTATATCAATGAAGCTTTGGCCAAAAATCACGGTAATCGCACCAAAACCGCCAAAGATTTAGCGGTTGATCCACGAACCATTTTTCGTCATCTTGAAAATGAAGAAGAAGCAACCAACGAATAAGAGTTAGATCTAAGAAAACCATGAAAATCGCCGAAAAATTCAATATTTTTCGTAAATCTGGTAAGTATTTTACTGGTTTTGGTCGTCAAATACTCGGGATGTCTCTTATGCTTACATATGCGGGCTGCCTCATGCCCCCTCCGATTGAGCCGGCCGAAGTCGTGCTGAATCAACCTCCGCGTATCTTACCCGATTCATTGACCCCAGATCCCACCGATGGCCCCAAAACAATGAGCATACAATGTGAACAATATCAGTTCTTTGCGCGAATCTCTGATCCCGATGCCTATGATTCGCTCTATTATCGGGTATTTTTAGACTATCAGGCCGATATCAATCCCTTGGACACCAATATCGAAACCATCACACCAGATCTGGAAAATCCCCAATCATCTTACCTTATTAGCTTCGTGGTGTACCCTAATGACCTGCGCTTCATCGGTGATGGAAGAATTGGCGAAACCCATACCGTTGAACTCTTATTGAGTGATCGGGAATTTTATACCGACGAACGAGAACCACTTGCGCGCGCCATTGACGAAGAGGGCTTCACCGACTCCTTTATGTGGCCAGTGGTCCTGAGTGAAGAGAGCTGCCCAACTGGAGCGAGCCAATGAGAAAATTAAAGCTCTACATGCCGCTCCTGCTCACAATGACCGCACTCTCCGGCTGCATGGCGAACAGAGCCCTGTCTAATCAGCCCAGGCAGGAGTGCTACGACCTCGACGATTGTGGCGAGGAGAGCGTCTGCTTCTTAGGGGGCTGCGTCGCCGCCGAGGGTGGAGGACTCTCAACCGTTTATGCGCACATCACGCCACCCAATGACTCCACATATCTACCTCAGGAGATACCTGGTGCGGTCAATCTTGACAGCTCCTTGCAGGTCGACTGGACCCTGGAGGAAGCCATCACCCTTGCCGGCTCTTTAAACAGTGCCAACACGGCCGTAGAAGGTGGACGCATCAAGGCATCTTATCAAAGCACCATCCCTGGCAGAGAAGGCGCCCTACATCAAACCATGATTGATGATGGCAGCTTTTCCCTCAAGCTTATTCCTGGCACTTACACCTGTACATTTGAACCCGATCAGGTCAGCAATCTTCCAGCCATGACCCTTGAAAGCAATTC